>JAAEPW010001303.1 GCA_024232355.1 Chloroflexota bacterium
ACACGCATTGGCTGCTAGATCTTCAATCACGATTCGCCGTTTGGTTACAGATGGGACCGAGGTATCACCGATGCGGGTCGTAGCAAGATCAATCGGATCTTGGCGAGCGATCCAGGCTGCGCCACGATGTTGTAGTTCAAGATCATAAAGGGTCATTCCGGCGACAGAATAGAAAGTCAACGTACTCCCTGATAGGGCAAAGTAGGCTTTATCATCAGTGATGAACTCTAATACTTTGATCTCGCCTTCATGTGAGCGGATTGTTCCAACTATTTGCAACTCAAAAGGCCAGTTGCCAGCTATAGCCGCTGGGGCATAATGCAAATCATAGCCAAATTCATAAAAGAGGTATTCGTTAATTGCTTTCTTGTCCGACATCAGAACCTCCAAAGTAAACCTCAACTGGTTCCTGCTAATATGGGCCAATTGGAAGACCACTGAGTCCAAACTGGTCCATCAGTTGCCCCGCAAACTAATATATTTCTTTAGCGGTTGCATTGGGGTTTGCATCCTTAAACGCCTGCCAAAGTGGATTCCAACGCCCCGGCAAACTAACGTTCCCAGGGCCAACGTATCCTCCTCTGCCATGTACACCGCTGAGATGAGTACCTCTTGACAACTCAACTGTGTGCCGATCTATATAGATACCCCTGCTCTCAAACGATTGCCGGAATTTTTGTGGAAATATGTGATGTCTTTGTATTTTGGGTGGTTCGAGTAACGGCACGTTTGTTGTACTTGGAGCGACCGTCCGTCCTGTCCGCCACTGCCTGATTCCATACCCCGCGCCCCCGAGAACCCCACCAATGACGATACTTACCGCTACCGTCTCAGGCACGCCATCGTACCACGGTGTGCACGGCGTGAGCAAGTTAGACGTGATCCGCCCCAAAGCCCCACCCAGCCCACCAAGTTCGGCACTGACTATTATGGACCCCAAAAAAGTGCCGGCTGCAGGTAGCAGCAGCGGTCCTAGTGCACCGGTCACCGCTCCCGCCACCGCCCCACTGGCAAGTCCTACCTGCCCTGCGCGC
>JAAEPW010001304.1 GCA_024232355.1 Chloroflexota bacterium
CAAGGTTGAAGGCTCCCGTGATCAGCATCCTGGCGTCGCCAGTCTTCACCACCTCCACCATATAGTCGATCTGGCCGTCGATCCAGTCTTTCGCCATCTCGGCGATCTGCGGAGCAATGCGCACCAATCCGGGTGCACTGATGTACGAGTTTGGATCAGATGGGTTGAGGCGTATACCTCCCCCCGTCATCATCAGGTTCCACAGATTTTCCGGCGACACCTCTTGTTGCCAGAAAGGATTAGTGCTTACCTCGTTGAGACCCCACCGGACCACATCGGGCAACAATCGTCCGCTCTGGATATAGTCCCACAGCCCACCCACCGAACCGCTGGGTCCACAACTCCGCTGTCTGTGGCCCTGGCTCTGCGCCTGGGTAAAGGCATTCATCCGCCCCACCAACTGCGCTTGCCGGGCTGCCATCTGCGTCATATTGTAGCCCTGCGTGCTGGGCTTTGGGGCAGACTGTCTCTCGCTACTCCCCCGGCAAAACCCAGAGGTCGATGGCTGCTGGGTATTGCAAGTATTGGATTGTGAAGGTGCTATTCCCGCCAGACCCCGGAAAGACCGGGTGAGAGTATTGCCCTAACTATTGCAAGTATACCCCGACTTGCCCATCGCTGTCAAATGAACAAAGCACGGGGATTCCGCAGTAAGTCAACACATAACAGGTTCTGCAAGCCACCATATGTGCGGTTCTGCCACGACTCGCATCCAAATGTAGGGCATAATTGCCTGGATACAAGCAAATACAAGTTCAAGCAATGGGTTGAACGA
>JAAEPW010001305.1 GCA_024232355.1 Chloroflexota bacterium
AAAAAGGCGTTGCCTCCCGTCGTCTGCTGTACCCGCTCCACCAACAAGGCTGACAACTCTTCCAGACCCAACATTGAGCACACCAGGTCGGTGGTAAATTCCGGCGATAGCGTTTGCATTGGGATGCGTTGTACCCGCTCATCCACCAACTTGACTAACGGATGTGCTGTATCGATCTCGTCGTTGCGGTAGGTGACGCACACCAGCAATTCCATCTGTCCAACCGTGTGCGCCAAAAAGTCCAACATTGCCAGGGTGGCTTCGTCCGCCCATTGAGCATTTTCAATCACAACTATCGTCGGTCGCAACTCGGCTGCTGCTTGCAGTGCCTGGATGATGGCACTATGCAAGCGCCTTTGTGCAGCCGGATGCTCCAATTCTGCCGCCGGTGTCAGACTCGCCATATAGTCCTGCTCCCACAACCCAGGCAATATCGTGGCGAGCACCGGTCCCACTCGCTTTATCTCCAATCCTGATTCACCGTCGCTCTCTACGTAACGCATCAAGACCCGCAACACCTCGCGCCAGGGATGATACGCACTGCTGCCGCTTTCCACGCACTGGCCCCACACAACTCGCGTGCCCACCATCTCGACCCGTACCTTGAACTCTTCCATCAACCGCGTTTTACCCACACCGCCTTCTCCG
>JAAEPW010001306.1 GCA_024232355.1 Chloroflexota bacterium
CTGTGGGTATCCTGGAAGCGCGCGATCTGCTACGCGCACACGGCTACCAGGTCGATGATGATCCTGCGTCAATTCTGGTGAACCCCAAGCAAATCTGGGGCCGCCGGTCCGACCCCGATTTGGCAGTCAGGATCAGTGACCGAGAGTGGCCGGTGGAAGTGCAACGTGAGGTTGCGCAGCGGCACACGGCAACGAAGTGGTCCAAGATACTGAATCTCGCAGGCCGGGTAGTGTTGATCCTGTTCAACGAAGGCAAACGTAAACGGCAAGTGGAAATCCTGGAGCGGGCCATCAGAAATGCCGAACTGCCAAAGGGCGAAATTCGGCTGATCAGCCTGGAGGCGATGGAAGCGGGATCGTGGGAATGGTCGTGCATTGCTTCACCGGGAAAATGAGTTTACACGGGGAAACAGGTCGTTGTGAGACGAGCCGGTTCGAGTCCGGCAACCGTGTTTGATTTTGCTTTCACTTTTTGGAGCAAAATGCTTTGGTTGGTTCAACTCGTCACAAGTTGGTTTCGTTTCTCAAAGATAAGGAGGTGCAAATGCAACGTGAGATCACTATCGACGATATTGGTCGTGGAATCGCCTTTGTCAGAGCCGCAGACTGGGACTGGCACGCGCAGCCGGACGGGACCGTCGTTCTCGACATCCAAACTGTGTATCCCTTCCCCGGCGTGTGTGTCCAGATCGGTAACGGCGACGGCAACGGATACTGGTACAGTGTGGCCGACATCCGGCTCACACAAGCAAAAGCATAACAAAAGGAGGCTATCAAAATGAAAATCACGTGTTTACGAGAAACTTTGAACAAGGGTTTAGCAGTCGTTGGGCGAGCGGTGGCGTCACAGTCGAGCTTACCGGCGCTTACCCACGTCCTGCTGTCCACAGACGGTGGGCGTCTCCAACTCTCCGCTACCAACCTACAAATCGGCATCACCTGCTGGCTTGGGGCCAAGGTGGACGAGGACGGAGCCATCAGTGTCCCGGCGCGCACGCTGACCGATCTGGTCAAAATGTTCCCGGAGGGAATGGTGGACATGCAAGTGAACGGCACTCTCAAGTTGAGTCTCGTAGCAGACCGCAACGCCGCGAATATTCATGGTCTGGACGCGACAGAGTTCCCCCTGGTGCTCGTGCCTGACGGCAAGACAAAGGCCGTCTCGGTTGATGGCAATGTGCTATGCACGGCCATCGACCAGGTCGCCTTTTGCGCCAGTGCCGACGAGACTCGTATGACGTTGGGCGGCGTGTTCGCCCAGTTCGTGGGTTCACGACTCACATTGGCCGCTGCCGACGGGTTCCGTCTCGCAGAGCATACCTTGACGCTAGACGCCCCTGTGGATGACGATTTTAGCATCATCATCCCGGCGCGCGCATTGTCCGAGTTGAGCCGCATCGTCAAACAGACGAGTGGACCGGTCGAAATCACCGTTGGCCGGAACCTCGTGTTCTTTCACATCGTCGATGCGGACATTGTTCTCTCATCGCAATTGATCGAGGCCAAGTTCCCGGACTATCGGCAGATCATCCCCGCCGAACGCGCGACGCGCGCAGTGATCGACCGGGCCGCATTCTTGAGGGCCTGCAAAAAGGCGCTCGTCTTTGCGCGGGAGAACGGCCACATCGCACGCCTGAACGTCGAGCACGGATTGCCCGGCTGCATCAACGTCCTGGCCAAATCGGCCGAGTCTGGCGACGACAAGAGCGTGGTGGATGCCAGCATCGAGGGCGGCGAGATCGAGGTTGCGTTCAACGTCAAGTATCTGATCGACGTGCTGTCCGTGATCGATACACCC
>JAAEPW010001307.1 GCA_024232355.1 Chloroflexota bacterium
ATGCGCTCCTGGCCCACAATTGCTGTAAAGGGAAAGATTCTAGACATAATTCCTCGAAAGTAAAACGTAAAACGTATTGCGTAAAACGTAAAACGTATTGTGCCCTTGGCATTACGTTTCACGTTTCACGTTTCACGTTTCACGTTTCACGCTTTATTCTTCCTTGCGTTCGACTCTGACTCTGACCTCGTCGCTCTTGATCTTGTTGCCGGCGGCGTCATAAGCGACGACGTAAAAGGCAAAACTGCCGGGAGAGGCGATGGTCCAACGCACGTTAAAGGGAGCGACACGACGCACGGCAAAGGGTTGGTTCTCTTGCCCCTCTGGCGGCGGTGGGCCGCCCTTGACAAAGAACTCGACCCGGTCCATAGAAAGGTTGTCTTGTACCTCGGCATTGACCGTCACCCACTCGTCGTCCTGGTAAACATAAGTGTCGCCGTCTACAGGATAATTCAGGTCCAGCGTGGGCGAGATGGTGTCGAGGGTGACCTGGATGGTTGCCTGGCGAAAAGCCTGGCTGTGGTCCACGACGGTTAGTTGCAGGCTATAGAGCCCGTCTTGCAGGCCCGCGACGTCCCAGAACTCTAGCGGGCCATTGTCCACCTGGTTGTGGTGGTCGCCGCCAATCTGGATCCACGCGAGCGGGTTGAGGCCCTCGCCAAAGGCCACGGTATAACGCTGGAATTCGCCCCCCTTGGCGTTACCCTCGATGACGGTGGGCTGGTTGATGTATGAATAGGTCGCGGGCTTGTTGATGACCACGTCGCCCACGGTGGGGCTGGGGCCGATGGTGTCCCACTCGTCGGGCGGAATTTCGATCTCTGCCGCGATCACCCAGTCTTGGGCCTCGGGC
>JAAEPW010001308.1 GCA_024232355.1 Chloroflexota bacterium
CCCGCGAGCGCCTTTCAACGCACGGTAGCTCAAGCCGCTACGAACGCCCCTTGGTAGGACGCGGCGATAAACAGATCAAGCAAGGCAATGTAACTGACGGTGACAGGCGGGATGCAGCAGAACCCGGTTATCCATCGTGTCGGAGCCACCGCGGACTCGCCACACGATGTGATGGTTCTCCCATCCGATTTCCTCGCTGATCTTGTCACCACAGACCAGACAAACCCCGTTCTGGGACCGCCATAAGTATAGCAGTGATTTCCTACCCTGCAACTTGGCGAGCCTCACCAAGGGTGAGATGACGGTGGGAGGCATTGGTGTTTTTGTCCACAGATTGCCACAAGATCTATCGGCCTGACCTGCCCATTGCCTCCGCCGCCGACGCAGCTCCAGTCCGCTCCCTCGCCGTCTTTCCCCTGGTCTGGTCAGGTGGTGTATTGGCTTGTTTCCTTGAGCCGGGGGCGGTGGAATGCGAGGTGGGGAGTTGCGTTGAGGGTGGGACAGTGCTTAGTACACGGCTAACCGTTCACCAGGCAGAGGGTGCATAGCCTGTGGTGTAGTACTCGCTGGATTAGCGGGGTTCAGCGGTGTGAATCTCCCGCCGGAGGTGTTCGAGGTGTTCAAAGGTGCAGTAATGCTTGACGGTTCGGGAGTGTTAGTGAGGGAGTCGCCTCTCTCACTGACCATAACGTGGCGGCATGGCTAATTTATGCTGCTTTTTCAACAATCCAAACACCGAAAGACACAAAAATAATATCAACAATTACTCGATA
>JAAEPW010001309.1 GCA_024232355.1 Chloroflexota bacterium
CGATCGCCTGTTGGCACTGACTCAATCTGGACAGAGCAACTTCGGCTTGCTCTCCCACCCGGTGCGTCAATCGCTGGACATGACCCACCGACACTGCTTTGCCATAGACGAACCTGGTCAGGATTTGTATCCGGCGCACCGACAACCCCAGCTTGAACCGGCTCAACCCGATCAACCGATCGACCTGCATCCACCATGCCCGGCGCGCTTTGGCCTGCCGCGTCCGTTCCGGTGAGTGGATTTCGCGTTTGCACCGCTTGCAGCGCCATCGCTGGATGAGTGTTCTCTGCACGCCCAACCAGCCCACCGTCAACATCAGCACCCAGTTCAACGCCCAATAAGTGCCGTTCTTCGCGGCCTTGTCACCACATTGCGGACACACCACCGGCTCTTTCGCGTTGACTTGCTCCACCGTAGAGTCCGATTCTTTCTCTTCCGGCTTTGGACCCCTTTTCCGATCGGCCAGTACTTCTGGCAGTGCCTGCTCCAACTTGTCCAAATCGTAGCGCAATGTGCTAGCCGGCACTCCGGCATCTCGTGCCGCTTTCTCAACATTGATCTGGTCGAGAGCGGTCTTGACCGGCTCGACTTTCTCGTCAATTTCACGTTTTCTGCCCGCCACGGACGTGCCTCCTGGTTAATTGTAGTTGCCGTCAATTTTTACCAGAAATGGCCCATTTGTCAATGTCCAGCCCACAATTATCTCGGTGTGTATCACAACCCAGGGAATCATCCCCAAAGATGACATTGAGCAGTGCGTCATCCTCAACATTGAATTCGGCAAGCAGAGCTACGTAGTGCTCGGCGATTTCGGGTTGATAATGCAAATAGTTTTCTCTTGTCTTCAATCATTCTTCTATTTTCTTCAAGCAGTTGTTGGCATTTGAACCAAAATCGCCAGTGTACGAGTATTTGCACAATGCGTATTTCGATAAAATCGATCACGAGTTCCGCGCATGTCGACCACCAATCGGAGTGAAGTGACGCTAACGTGAACATTATACACTCAAGTGATCGGCATAGTCAAATGGGGGTTGGGCTTGCACCGGGGTTCTCCCCTGAGATTGATCGGTAGTGTCCTCCTCGATGCAGATAATCGGTCATCGTGCGCCACTTGTAGCAACCTAATCCCAATCCCCCACCAAAATCACCCCTCACCCTCACTCGCCCTCCGCCCCATCGCTCGCCACCGCTGAAACAGAGGCGCGATCCCTCGGACGGCATCGCTTTCTCCCTGTGCGAAACCCTGGTGATGAACCTCGTGCAAAGAACGATGCTGGTTCTGACGGATTCTGTGGTTGGAAAGGTGGATAAAGTATGCTAAACTAGAGCTATTGATCTTTCTCTAGAGAACAAAGCATATGTTATTATCGGATCGTAAAAGGAAATGTAGTACAGAAAAAGAGTTCAACCCACTGGACAACAAGTCAAAACGAATATGTCTGTTCATTGAGCAAGAGGAATATGATCGGATTATCCAGGAACCGCAGGCATTTCGCGAGTGTATGGATCAGAACATAGAACGGTATTCAGAACTATTTCCGACAACTATCAAAAAGGGCTACAAACTGGATGGGATTCTACCCGAATCGAAGAAGATGCCGGGGATACGTTTGAGGCGTATCGAACTTGTAGAGACAGAGGGGGATACGAACCCTGTATTCACGATCCGACCATCTTTTGTGTTGCCGTATATGATGGGACCCATAAATGATTTTCTAGCCAAGTGGTGCGTCATTTGAATCGCGCAGAGGACGAGGGAGCATCTAGGCGGTGGGTGAAGAGCAATCGCCACATCTCACCCCTGGCCAAGGGGATGCGAATGTCGCGCTGGTTAAGGATGGGGCAGTATCGTTCAAAGGCAGCCTGCATACGGTGATCATCGAATGGATCAACTATGATCAGAATAATCGGTTTGGTTTTATGAAGCACAAAGTCGCCGCGTTGATTCAACAGTCGTAAGAGAATAGTCTCTCGTTCCAAGTTGTCTAGCTTGATCTGGTAAAGTTCGTCGACATCGGTGCTGAGAGGTTGCCCGATCCGGCCTTTGGCCGTTGAGCGTTTGTCCTGACGTTGTCGGACAGCAGCTTGTTGTTCCGCCTCTTGTCGCAGGACTGGATTGAGACCGTGTTCGATGTAGTCGTCTATCAAAGTTTCCTGAGCAGTGAAGACATCCAACTTTAACTGGGTGAGGATGGACTCACGCTCCAAACCAAGTTCGGCGACCGGCTTTTCCTCCGGACGAGAAGCGTGGCCCTGAGCCCAGTTCAATAAGCCATCCAACTCGTTCAGTCGTGTTGAGGTTCGTTGAATCGAATTCTTCAAGTTTTTGGCCAGGCGGTTCAAGTTCTGAATGCCCAGGTTTAACCCATTGCTGGCAGGCTCTCCCTGGCGTAATCGCTCCACTTCCTGCTCTACTTCTTTTAGCCTGGCCTGGTCATTTGCCTGGCGCGTGGTTACCTGACGGTGATTCTTCAACAGTCGCTGTTGACCTTGTTCATCAGGCATCTCGAGTTCACTGGGCCGTTCTTGAGCATCTCCACCACCAAATGCTGACCAGTTGACTCGCCGTTGCAGCTTTTTCGACATGATTTCCACCCGCTGGCGAAAGCGGAGACCATCAACTACTTGTTCCTCGTCCAGCTCGCTTGTTGCGTCTCCCACCACCAACCGCACCACTTTCTTGCTATCAGGGTCACCATCCCATTCGACTATGCATCGCACTGGCTTTTCCAGGTTATAGATGGATAGCTGAGTGTTGAGGCGGTAGCCGATCACCTGATCGACGACCTCGCCGGTCGTTTCATCTAGCACCTCGACTGTAACTGGGTGTTGTTTGAGATCATCGTCGCTTATTGTCTTCAACGCATCCTGAATCGTTTTGGTGTCCTTTCCCCAAACCAACAATTTCATCCCGATCTGCAACACCCAAGAGATAACCGTCTCGACGCTCCACCAACGGTCAGCGATGACCAATTCCAACTTCCAACCTGGGCAAACACGGTCCAATCCACCATTGATTCGTCGAACGACTCGCTGGATGACCGTCAATGGTGTGACATCCGACGGTCCCAGCAGGCAGGTCACGGCATGTCCTGTGTCCACGTCTTGGGCTGTGTGACAACGAAATGATTTGGGACACCCCTTGCGGGTTCCGTGTTTGGCTCTTGCAATCGGTTCACGGCGATATATCGCCTTGACATAGTCGTCTAGAAAGATTGACCATCCACGGATCAGTCCTCGTCTTAGTCTCTGGGCGATGGATTCTTCTTACGGATGCTTTTTATCCGCCTAGTCCTGCAAACGTGTCATGCTCTCTTGTTTTCCATCTGAGCGATGCACAGTCACTTTCTCTTTGGCATACTTTGCCACTGCTATCATCCAATTCCTCAAGCTAGTCGCCGACAGTCCAGCACAGCCGATCAGACCTTGCACCTGTCCCCAAGCAAAGTGCTTGATCTGGCTCAACCGCTCTCCTCCACTCGCCATCAAATAGACCAGCAGAACGTGAAATACGTGCAGCGGCGCCCACTGCTTTAGCACTGTCAACTTTTTATCTACCAAGCGTTTGAGACTCTCATAGGTGCCGTTGATCGCCAGGTGTGATACTCCCAATGCTGTCCCTACCAAACCTCGCTGTGGTTTTTGCCACTCTTCTGGGGCAATGTCACCCAGCACGCTCTCTATTGGTTCTCCTGCCACTCCCGCATAATAGGCTTGCAACTGCTTTGCTTTTATATACTCTGTTACCTCTTCCCCCAGACCTGCTTCCTCCGCTGCTCGCCACCCCGTCTCTTGCCTCTCTCTCCCTATCGTCCGGTCTCCCACCACGTTCTCCAACTGTTTTGCCAGTCCTCGCTCGCTGTTTTTCTTCCCTTTCACCAAGTTTAGTGCAGATCGCCTCACAAACTCTGGCTTGACCTCCTCCATCCGGTAGTCCGTTTGTTGCCCTCCATTAAAGTGCCGCCGATCCATCACATCTACGCTATTCCCTCTCTCCGCGTATCTTGCTCGATATTTCTCCACTGTTCGAACCGTCACTCCCAACACTGCCGACGCTTCCTCTATGTTGATTTCCTGACTGTCTATCAGCCAGGTTATGACGACCTTTAACCCTTCGCTATCTCCGTCTCGCAAAGATATCAGCTTTTCTCCATCCAAGAGTACCCAGATGTGGCTGCTCTCTCTTTTCTCTCGCAATGTCAGTCGCGGCATCTATGTCTCCCTTCTACGATAGCTGCTAGAGAGTTGGTAGTGTCCCTGGATAATTGAGATAATTGTGGCATACTATAGGCAAAATCATCATGGAAGGTGGAGGAAAAAGATGAAGCAGATAGTAAGCCTAACCGTAACGTTATCGTTGATTTTTGCGTTTTGGACATGTGGCA
>JAAEPW010001310.1 GCA_024232355.1 Chloroflexota bacterium
ACTATGGCTTCGACCGCCCCAGCCACGCCCCTGGGCGCATTGGTGATGGGCGACGCCGAGATAGTCAGTGGGACGGTGCTGGTGCAGTTGGCCTATCCTGGCGCGCCCGTATTGCACGCAAACATTATCTCGTTGATGCACCCCCGCACCGGTGGTTACATCGTCCATATACCGGTACCTTTGAGGAGGATGGCGGTTCAAATGGCCCACGCCTGGGGGGTTCCCAGCTTGGGCGGTGGTAGTGTGAGCGTCGACGCGGTTGAGGTAAATTGGGAAGCGGGCCGGGACACCGCATCGGGCGCAATCAAGGTTCCGCTCTACGGGGGCGAGATTGGCGGCTTCCTGGGGCTGATGGGCAGTTCGATGGTCCTGCGTCCCGAGTTTATGATCTTGCAACACGAGATATGCCGCTCCGCTTATGACGAGTTGCACGGATTCAAGTTCGACGCGGCGGACATGGCGCTGGACGTGACCGCCAAGGTGGGATCACGCGGCCATTTTCTATCGCAAAAGCACACTCGCAAGCGCATCCGCGATTTTCGCTTGACCTCGCTCGAGTACGAGGATGCCAACGGAAATCCTCGCGACGCGCAAGAGGTGGCCTTGGAAAAGTTCAAACATCTCAACGAGACGCATCATCCAGAGCCATTGCCCGGTGAGGTGTTGGCAGAGTTGGACCGGATTCTGGCGGCGGCGGAGCGCGAGGTAGGGTAGATGGGGTCAGCGCAACTTGGCTGAATTTGCTTGATAACATTTCTACAAAAATGGAGATTTGGGATGCCTAACGCGAATTATGACCTATATCAAGACGATATATTGGAGACTCAATCCCCAAGCTTTAGCATCGAACAAGTAAAAGATATCGCCAACAAGCTATATGGGATCACTGGCAACCTGTTTCCGCTCGACAGCGAGCGAGACCAGAACTTTCGTATCAGCACTGAGGCAGGGGATCAATTTGTAATTAAAATTGCCAACAGCGCTGAGGATCCAGCGATCATCGATATGCAACTCGAGGCATTGGAACATATCGCGTTAGTAGACCCAAAATTACCTGTACCTAAAATATTGTTTTCTCGCAACGGATCAGCTATCGAGCAAATTCAAGCTGA
>JAAEPW010001311.1 GCA_024232355.1 Chloroflexota bacterium
GTTTGTTGCCTGGGGCATTGCCTGCCTCTGGCAACTGAGTCAGTGGGGGATTCCCTACCCGGACTATGAAGGACTGCAAGCCTGGCTCACGCGCAAGAACCAGGCCGAGCAACTCATCGCCAGGAAACACACCAAGACCGGCGACGAGGTCATTCAACATCTTATGTTTTAGAGAAGGAAATAAGAATGAGTAAACAACTAACACAATTAACAAAGGGAATTATGCAAGAGCTTCGAGCTATCGCGGAGCGGTATGAAAGCAGGATGGAACAGGGGGATGAGGATTGTCCATACTGCAATGCTTGTGCTGAGGGTTGCGAACCAGTGGTATCTTACCAAATTACACCCAACACTGCTGTTTCGATGAATATCGGACCATTCAACGCTACAGACTGGCGAGAGCTTGTACAATGCCAAGCCTGTCACGAGTTCTTCTGGCGAGAAAACAACAACTACTAGTTATCAAGGAGGAAACAATGCTGGAGATACACGGAACGAGAAAAGGGAACGTTATGCTCATCGCGCAGATGGGCGACGATCATTTGTGCAATATGATCAGCCTGGTCATCCGCAAGGCCAGGGAAGTCAAAGCGATGGCTGATCGGGCCGCCGGATTCGATGCCTATCAGCAGCGGCTGTACAATGTAAAGCAAGTCACCCAAGAGGATGCGGCCGAGGCGACCCGGATGGCACTCCAAAAGCTGTACCCCTATCTCGCGGAGGCTTACCTCCGGGGGCTGGAAGGTCCACGCCTGGAACTGGTTGACTTTCTCGGTCGAGAAGAAGCACTGACCAGCGACATCCCCTTGCTCAATGCGCCAGAGGATGATTGGTGCACCTACGAGGACATGGACAGGATGCCCATCAACGGCGAAGAAGCCCGCGAAATGGCTTGGTGAACTATGATTTTCGAGCAAATGATTGACCTTGAGAATAACGGCTTCTTTTCTGCCACCTGGCTAGTGCAAAACAGAGACCGGGTATGGGGCCTGTGGCCCGACGTGGAGGGGAACCGAAGCTATGACGACGGTGAGGAATTCGTCGTGTGGATCGGCAACGCTTACCACACCAAGGACTTTTTGTACCAGGCAATGCTGGCAGCCATTGCCCGGTACCGGGTTGAGTGGTATCACCTGCTCATTGAACCCAACGATGGAAGCGAAACCGCGATCCAGGTCCAGTACAAAGATACTCCAATAACAGTCACCGGCGAAGGTGCTCGTTTGGTTGGCCTAAAGTGTGGCGCTGACCAGGGCAACTTTGCCGTCATCTGGTCACCAGGAGTGTCGTTCACCAAGATGCACTTGGCGCTGATCGGGGGCGAGGACTTGGTCGAGCAGTGGGCTAACGATCACGAAAAGTTTGGGCCTTACAGCAAGGGGATTCCCGGTGAGTACTGGTACAGCGACTATGAGTTGTACCGTAACTTGGGCGACCACCCATCCTGGACGTTCAGAATACCAGGATGCCAGGGCGATCATCCTAGATGCTGTGGTGAATTAGGTGAATGCAAATGTGGCCGGCATTTTTGTGGGAATGGATACTGCAAGGAGTGCAACGATGGCTAGCAATTACGCGGAGGAAAATGCCTAATGGACACCTGCTATTATTGCGGAGCCACCTACCACCCAATGCCGGTGTACAGTCTGCAAGACGCCCAGGGCGACATATCAGACTGGTGGACGAATCCCGACCGGGAACGCAAACCGTTACACATCCACGTCTGCCACTTGCGTATTTCCGAAGATGGAGAAGTCGAATCGCACGATGAGTGCAAAGGCCGGGCTACGTCTGACGGTTACGTATACAGCCCCAACCTGACCCCGACGAGGTGAACACCGAGGGGGAAGGCGGCCAGAAAGCCGCCTCTCCCCCGCTACCGGAGGTACTATGAGCACCCAGCAAATGGCCCTGTTCGCTATACCTGAGCCAGAGCCACCACCCGAAAAACCTGATCCCTTACAAGAACATCAGCCCCCAGCACCAGCGCCGGATGGCATCATAGACCCCGGCCCAGTAGGGTGCAGTAGCAATCGCTGCAAGCAACGGGGGATCTACCGCGACGGTTCCACGGTGAAATGCGAAAGGCACGCTTCCTCCATAATGAAAGCCGAGAACGGCAAAGCTCCCCACGTCCTCCACTGTCCCGACGGATTCAACCTCGTCAGAGAGGATGACCGTCCCTGGCATTATCCCCTCGGAGATTGGGAGCGGGTGCAGGTCTGCAAGTGCAAGGTCATCTTTCGCGTCGAGCAGCACTGGACGGGGGAGCCACTTCGCTGCCCTGAGTGCGTGAATGTCGCGCTCAGAGAGGTGTTGGAGAAAAAGTGAAAAGGTGCCCCGGTGGGTGCACCTCCCACCGGGGCGATGTCCATCACAACCGAAAGGAGGCCTCAAATGGACGGTTCTATTGTAGCACCGCTATGCTACTTTTGCAACGAGCCGATCACCGGCGACGATCTGAATATGCACCACCCTGACAAAGGCAACTTCCCCGACTGGACTGAGCCAGCCCACGCCGAATGTCACCGGCGCTACCATAGCAAGGCCGGTCACTTCACAGAGTGGGGTGCTGAGTCTCCCTATGCCGGTCGCCCCGGCTACGAGATGTGCGTCGCCAGGTGGCCTGGGTTCCACCGGATGGGCGGCAAGGCCAGGGCGAGAACGGCGATGAGGGGAGCCGATGGCAGGTTCCTGCCTGCTACTACCTGATTGGAGGAAACTATGACTATGAAACGAGGACTTTTGTGGTTTGACGCTGATCCGAAGCGCGACTTGGCAGAAAAGATTGGGCGGGCAGTGAAGAAGTACAAGCAGAAGCACGGCGAGTCGCCCAACGTGTGCTACGTCCATCCCTCAGCGTTGAGCGACAACGACAAGTTGAAAACGGTGGACGGAGTGCGCGTGTCGTCGCGGCGCTCCGTGCTGCTCCACCACTTTTGGATAGGACGAGAAGAGAAAAGGAGCCAAATGAAACAATTCAGATTCGACTACACCGTACCGCACAATGCATTCCCGGCATTCTGCGATGTACGCATTTACGACCGCGAAGATGTCCAGATTGTCGGCCTCACCGAAGTCACCGGTAACACCGGGATGTCGGTAACCAACGCCTTCGAGTATATCGTGGAACAACTCGTCGAGGCGCACGGTCTCGATGCTGATCGCATCACCTGGATCGAGCATTACCCGGACCGGCATCCGATTGGACAGGAGGACAACTCTATGTTCGACGAGGGATTTTCCATCGTTACAGTCGGGTCCTCCGTCCACTGGAAGTATGCTACTCGCCAGGATGTGGAGGAACTGATCGGGGAACCATTCTAACACGCACCATTTTGCACGCTGAAAGAAAGCGGGAACTATGATATAGTCCCCGGCAACAACATTGGGAGACGATCTATGACTACTTTCACAGTAACAATGGTACGATCATCCGGCATCACGGACGCCGAATGCAAGCAACGTCTGAAACGAGCGTTCGACATCCTGCTAGACTTGGGAAAGAGAGCCGCTGCCCTGGACACGGTTGGGAGCCAGAGCCAGGACAGCGGTACACCCTTGGATCGGGGTGCGAAACAGAGTATACCACGAACGCGGGCAAGCTAAAACTTACCGAGCATACTGCACTTTAACAACTGAATAGCACGGCCCGCAAATTGGGTATTGACTTTTTCTTTTTTTCTGCTATAATGAATGTGTAACACGTTACACGGAGAGATGGGAAAATGGAAGAAAAAGAACGCCGTATAATGGTCAGAGCACCAGAGAGCCTACACAAAGCTGTTAGAGTCAAAGCGGCTGAACTTGGACAGCCTGTCTCTGAAATTGTGCGTGAACTGTTGACTGGATGGGTATCAGGTGAGGTCAAATTACCCAAGACCAAGGAGAACACAAAAGAAAAATAATCTATAAGTAACTCGGGCTGTGCAGGTGCTTGCAACACCTACACAGCCCTTCCAAATCCCGTTGAGTAGACCAACGGAACCGGCAACGCTATTTTACCACAACTTGGTCTTTTAGCGCAACTTCCTTGGCCTACTCAGCGGGCAATGTCCGCAAGAGTAGGTTTTTGCATTTTCACAAGGAGATAGAAGACCGATGAAAGCAACTCGATTCATTAGCATTGTAGCAGGTGCGCTAGTGCTGGTTCTGGCAGTGGGCGCTTTTGTACTGAGTTACGATGCCCTGCGTGACCTGGCAATCGACAACGGTGTCAACCCTCGCTTGGCCTGGATGTGGCCCCTGACAATTGACGGTTTTCTCCTTGTAGCAAGTCTGGCGGTGGTGTGCAACAATCTACTTGGCGAGCGAGCGCGCTATCAGTGGACGCTCGTGATCTTGTTCACTGGCGCTAGTGTGATATTCAACGTACTACATTCCCCTGACAATCTGCTGGCGCAAATCATAGGCGCTGTCCCTCCAGTAGCTATGGCTCTAGCGTTCGAGTTGGCAATGTCTCAGTTGAAAGGCGGGTTAAAGCGAAGTGCTGCTATAACGACACTGGCGGACCTGGACGAGCAAGCCAACGACAAGCGAGCGGAACTGGCAGATCTGACACAACAGGCTGACAAGCTGGCAGGCAAGGTAGCAGGCTTGCAAGCGGAAATAGTGGACTTGCGCAAGGAAAAGCGAACACTGAAGCGCGCTCCTGTAGTCAAAATTGACACGTTAGAGCAAGCACGGGCGACCCGACAAGTGCAAGCGCAAGCGGCGATCAAAGCTTTACTGGCCTTCTACGCTGACAACCCAAAGGCAACGCAACAAGAGGCTGGCGATATTGTTGGCCGATCCCGTCAGTGGGTGAGCGCAACATTGGCAGACCTCGAGGCAAGCGGCGCTATCGAGCGCAATGGCAATGGTGTCTTGCTAGTCAGTGACAATGGCGCAGGAGGATAGATGACAATGAACACGACACTAATTGTCATTCTACTGGCGGGTGTGGGTGCTATCGGGCGCAAATGGGAGGTGACAAGATGACAGACATAAACGGATTGCCACTTGCTTTCTTTGTCATCGCCGGGGGCATCATCCTGGTACTGGCAGTGTGGCTTTTGATGCGATTTGGCCGAACGATTGCCAAGACGCTGTTAACTGTGACCGGGCTGGTCATTGGGTTGGTCATCGCACTGGCTGTGCTGGCCCAGGGCGCGGCGAGTCTCCAGACAGCAACGGCAGCGAAGGAAACCGCCGAAGTAGCAAAAACAGCGGCGACGGGCAACCTGCTCTTAGTTGGGGCTTTGGGTTGTGTCGGCGGTGTATCGGCCATAGCTGTGCTGGCTCTGGCCGGGGTTGCAGTATACCTCTGGTACAAGGTGCGGATCACCGAACAGCGGCAGCAAAGGCCCGCGATGCTTCCACAGGTGCGACCAACGAGAATACAAGCGGGTGATGATTTGAACTTTGAACAGCTTGAAAACTGGGTAGAGAAGGGTGAAGAGCTATGGCAACAAAACGATCAAGTATACTGGTAATAGCGGCGGTCATCATCCTCTCCGCTTGTGCAGGAAACGGGCAAGCCTATATGGGGCAACTCCCCACCGGAGAACCAACTGTGCAAGCAGTAGCAGTCGAGAGGTACGCGACGGCGAGTGCGGCTGACTCACAAGCGCAGATTGCACAACTCACGGCAGAAGCGTACCAGGCAGAAGCCGATCAGCAGCGCGCCATCCTCACGGCGGAAGCGGGTGCGACATCTGACGCCCTGGCAGCGCGTGCGACAGCGCAGTACCTCGATGCTCAAGCCACAGCACAAGCGGTCGCGTATCAGGCCACGGTCACGGCGGAAGCGCGCCAGGCAACGGTCCAAGCGCAAGCTCTCCGTGCAACCGCGACGGCTCAAGCGCGGGAGGGTACACGCCAAGCCGAAGCCTCCACCAGAGAAGCGGTTGCCTTTATGGCTGATCAGACGGCGCAA
>JAAEPW010001312.1 GCA_024232355.1 Chloroflexota bacterium
ATCGCGGGCCAACAACTCGACGCAGACCGAGCCAATCGCACCGGTGGCTCCGATGATGGCTGCCGTCGCGCTTTCGAGTGAAATTTCCATCACCCGCGCTCCCTCGCGCACCGCTTCTACAGCAATATAGACCGTATAGCTGTCGCCAGTGGTCACCGGAATGTCCAAACCACGTGAGATCGTCAGTCCAGCGTCACCCACGACCGAGGTGAACGCCCCCAAGCCCAGAATGCGCGCGCCTAGTTTTTCTGCCAGTCGCCCTGTCTGGATGATTTTTTTATAGACCGTCTCTGGATTCAAATCCAACATCGTCTTGGGTGTATAAGGGCAGGCCACAAACCAGCCTTCGATCTCGTTGCCGGTGCCATTCGAACGGCAACCCGTGATGTGCGAAAGGTACAAAGGAGGGAAAAAACGAGAAAAGAAATTGATCGCCGGAACCGGCAAGATCTTGCCCAGCAGCGGGAATTTGCGCGACACATCTTTCTTTGGATCAATGGGATGGATAACAAAAGCAAAGTTATTCATATATGAACCTACAATCGCCTGACGTTGGGATCGTAGAGCCTGGGATGCAACTCTGTCCCACCGGATATCTTGTG
>JAAEPW010001313.1 GCA_024232355.1 Chloroflexota bacterium
CCCCACTGGGAATCCAGGAGGTGACAAAGATATGGTGGTCAGCGCATACCGTGGCACCCTCGCGCGGGGTCAAGGACAAGGTCCCGGTGATCCGCTGCTTGGGCTGCAATAAATATTTTTCCGGGTTCAGTTCTTTATGCCAATCCGCGGGCACACCTTCAGCGCGCAGGTATACCAGTTGCGGTTCACCCCTGGGATTTGTAAGGTGAAAGGTAAAGCTCACCGGATCATACGGGCTTGAGCGCCGGCTCTCCATAATGGTAAAATTCTGCTGAGCATGGTTGTCCGAGTCATCGCTGTCATTGGCCAGACTCATTAAATCCACCACCACGCAGTTATGCTGGTCGTCTATTTCCGGGCGCCAGGTGATAAATACATCGCTGTGGCTATCAGCAGGAATTTCACTGATAATCACGTGCCCAAAATAGTCAAAGTCAGCACTTCCGCCCACTGTGTGATAGGGTGCGGATATACGGTACTGGACGCGGATATTACGAGCCACACCCGGTCCTTCGTTATGAACCCGTGCAAAGATACGGTTATCCTCGCCTTCAATGGGGTTTTCATCAATTGGATCTGCCAGCAGCCTCTGGCCAACATGGTCATAGCCGGTAAAGCCGGCTCCGTCACGCTGGTTATCAATCCAAATGTCCGGACTGGTCCAGTGTGGATCTCCAATATGCATTTTAACATTGTATTTGATTTCCGGCGGATCATAGTCGACCTCCACCATATATCCGCCGTTATCCAACACTTCAGAGATAACCCTCACATCAATACCCATATCCAACGGATCAGTCGCCGTACCACCTACCGGAATAACCTGCTCAACAGTCGACGTCGCAGGATCTGTATCTCGCATTAGTACCGGCCCCTGGCCCTGATCAATGAGTTTATGCACAGTATAAGCAATCACGCCTTTATCCGGCGTGTCATCATCGAAATTTCCCAGATCAGGGCTGCGCGCTTCAATCCAAAAAAAGAAATCTTCGTGTTCAAAACTGCTGACACCATCGGTCAGGCCGATGGCGATGGCCCCGACCTGCTCTCGTTCCAGGGTGCTCTGCAAGTGCAACTGCACCGGTGTACCATTATAGGATGGTTCGCCCACTCCCGGCCGTGGAATATAATGAACAAGCCCGCCACTGGAGGTTAACCAGGTGGCTAGTTCTTTTGACCAGGTCAAAGGATGCATGCCGTCGCCCACCCGGGCCATAACATCCCATCCTTCAGGCAGCAGTTCTTCTGGAAAACCGATAACATTATCATGCAGGTATAAATCCTCCAGACCGAACTGATGGCATAAGCCATGGGTAAATTCTTCGGTGCTGTCAGAAGGGCCGTGTACAGACACCGACAAATACCGTGTGCCGGCACCGTCGGCCAACTCATACGGC
>JAAEPW010001314.1 GCA_024232355.1 Chloroflexota bacterium
GGACCAGAATTGCTCAAATAAGCACCGAGGCGGCACGGAAATTCGAAAAGGGTCGCGGTCTTGCGCGCCAAGATGTCCAAGTGCTCGGTCTCTGTCAGGTTGAGATTAAAGGCGTTCTCCATTTCTTGGAGTTGACCGGTGCATAACTCAACTGAGGCGTGGGAGGCGAGTTGATTCGGGATGTCACCAAGATCAGCCAAAAGTGCAGTGGCGCGCGCAAAAAGATAGGTTCCTGCAAGGACCGCCAGCCCGTTACCCCAGTGGATATTGGCACTGTCTTTACCCCGACGTGCCGGAGCACGGTCCATCACGTCATCATGGTACAGCGAGGCGATGTGGATGAGTTCGATGGCAGTTGCAGCTTGCAAAAGGCGCGGATCGTCGGGATCGCCAAACTGGGCAACCACCATGCACAACGCCGGCCGTAATCGCTTTCCCGCACGGTTGATGAGATGCAGCGCCACATCGCGCAGTTGTTTATCAAAAGTGACAACGGCTCCTTTTAGCACCGCGTCCAGTCGTGCTAGCATAGATCGGGTGTGCTGACAAACAAGCCATTCAGCATTTTTCCTATTGTCGTATGCTCCAACCATCGAGTCCATAACACAATCACGCAGTCCTTGAGAACATCACGAGCGA
>JAAEPW010001315.1 GCA_024232355.1 Chloroflexota bacterium
CGAAGGGCTATTGTGAACATCCACAGGGGTACCTATGTCTTGAACGGTGCCCTCCTGCTCGGCCCCACGGACTCCCAGGTCACCTGGAAGAATCATGAGGGCGACGATGTTCGCATCATCTCCGGGATAGCGTTGACGCACTTTTCAGCGCTTCTCGACTTCTCCCACTCCAGCGACCAGGCTGCCGCCGCTCGTGTTCTCGACTCCGCGCTTCAAAAGCGCATAGTCAAGTTGAATCTATCAGTGGCCATGGGAATTACGTCGACCGCAAAGGACGTTTTGCTGGGCGACTTCCGGAATTGTATTGATCACAATCCGCCAGGAGTAGAGTTGTTTTTCGCAGGTGAGCCGATGCCCTTGGCTCGCTGGCCGAACGCAGGCCTGGCTCCCGTTGAGTGCCAAGGATGCAATCAGACCGGGGCTGACCCCTGGTTCCCCTACTACGGCAGTGATCCGATGCGCTGGATCTCCGCCGTCCAGACCAAGCAGGACGCGTGGGTCTCCGGCTACTGGAATAGTTACTGCCACAATTACACGAAGCTGAGCGACATCCATCAACAGTCTGTCTCTGGCGGCCCGAGTTTCTACAAAATCACCACAACGGCGACACCCTCCTGCACTGGCACAGCCGGTTACACCCTCGTCAAGGGCTTTCGTGTCTTCAATTTGCTTGAAGAGCTGGACGAAGAGGGGGAATGGTATGTCGACCGGGCCACAGGGATGCTCTACTTTTATCCGCCAAATGAAGTATCGATAAACGATGAACAACCCGTCTACATATCTATGCCAGACCGGTTTACGGATCCCCTGGAGGCATCTACTAAAGGTCCGCTGAAGCATGGTCGCGGACACCTTTTAGTCATCAAGGAAGCCCAGGAGGTCGTAATCGAGGGTATTACCTTCGAGTTCGCACGCGACACGGCCATCGTCGCAATCTTGGGCGAGCACAACCGGGTGGTCGGCTGCACGCTGCGCAACCTCGGAGGGTATGGCGTATTGTTGAACAACTCCTATGGCAGCGCAGTTCAAAGCTGCGACATTTATAACACCAATGGCGGAATCATGCTTAGGGACAACCCCGGCGGCTCACCTGGAAAGATGAAGGCTGACAATAATCACATTTTTAATTTCAGCCGTTGGTGCAGGGATGCATACGCCATTGTGCTTGAGGGGGAAAACAACACGGCCACTCATAATCGAATACATGACGGAAGCGGAATCGCCATCAGCGCCAAGAACTCTGGCCATCTCGTAAGTAAGAACGAAATATTCAACGTGGTCCAGGAGAGCAAAGACAGCGGCGCGTTCTACATTGGACGTCTGGAACATTATGACACACAGGTACGCTGGAACTATTTTCATGATGTTCCAGGAGTCGGTGTGTACCTGGACGACTATTCGAGCGCGCAACTGGTCGAAGGAAACGTCTTCGTAGACGTAGACATCGGTGTGGTCATCGGGGGCGGCGACGTCAACAAAATCGAGGGGAATATCTTCGTCGATACCGGTAAGCACATGGTCGTTAGCGACCCCCTCCAGGCAGGCTCAAGGGGGGACTACCCCTGGCCCTGTTCGAACTGCCCCGCAAGCTACATGAATGGCATGCCTGATGACAACACGTTTCGATCCAATGTTGGCTACGCAATAGCGGGCAACAAGTTTAAGGACGTCACGATCATGTTTCCTGGCGGCGCCAGCGGCAATGTCGTTGCGGATAATTTTGACAATTATAGCGTTTCGCCGTTTATCGGTTTCCCGTCGTGTAGCGCTAGGCTCTGGTTGTTTCAGCCGCAGGAGCTTGCCAAGCTGGTGGCGATGGGTTTCCAGCCGATCCCACTCGGCCAGATTGGAATCTATGTAGACCCCTGGAGAGAGTTCGTGGAGTGTGGAGTAAGCGGGGCAGGCATTATCCCAGTTCTTCCATGAGTTATCCGATAAGTTAGTTCTGCTTCAGACGTGGAAAGCGAAGATTTACCTCAGCCCTTCGGTGTGTTCTGTAATCGTGAAGTTGACGAGAGTGAAATCACCCTACCTTTATGGTGCTGCCTGCCTTTATGGTGCCTGCCTTTATGGTGCCAGACGCTTCTCAAATCAAGTGGAATCAGCAAGTTAAGTGATCCAATAACCATTTCAATGAATATTGATGACATGCTGATGAATTCATTTGTAAGTCTCGCATTGTCAGCTAGATAAAACTTCTTAATTGTTGGCGCAACGTCTCGCTATC
>JAAEPW010001316.1 GCA_024232355.1 Chloroflexota bacterium
ACCATCGTACCGGCAGCAGGTACATCGTGCGGGACACCGGAGAGACTCGCGAGATCACCGATGCCGAACTGCAGAGAGGCGCCGGCTATAAAGACCTTCTGGCGACGGAGTCGGGAGCGGCGCTGCAAGACACTTCATCGTCGCCAGATGGCAGGCAAACCGTGTGGTTTGGCTGGCCGCTGTATGTGATATGCGCGTTGTTCGCGGCAGCGTTGATCGCTGTTGTGGCTTGGATGCGACGGCGCGTGCGTAGTTGATGCGAGTTGCCCTTCACTATTTTTTCAGGAGAGGTTTGATGATTCAGTCACGGAAATGCTTGAGGAGATGGATGTTGGCCGGTATGTGCCTTCTTTGCGCAGTAGCGCTGACGGGGCTTGCGGCACAGGTTGTTGGTGCAGGCTGCGACGAAGGCTGTGTCTGCGACACGAAGTACTGCATGCAAAGCCCGGGGGGAATAGTAATTTACTCCACATATGATGCTCAGAAATGTGGCTATAGCATTGGCCCGGGAGCGTTTAACCCGGATTATTCATGATTTTGGGCGAGTTGGGTCTGGGTCGGTTGAGTTCTTGGTGCGGTGGGTGATCGGTGGCGTTCTTCTGCGATCAGGGCGAACTGCCCCCTTGCCCCCAATGGGTGACCGCAGCGTTATGTGTAATGAACGGGCTACGTAACCAACGGACGATAGTGATTG
>JAAEPW010001317.1 GCA_024232355.1 Chloroflexota bacterium
ATAGCCGCTTTTCTTCTCTTGCCACGGTTCTTGCTCCTCGGCGGGAGGTCGTGCCGTCACTTTTATCCAGCCGGTGGGAGGGTATTCAAACGCCCAGCCTTTAGCGGTCATCTCCTCACGGATCCAAGACAACTGGGGATTTCGCGCGCAGCCCCAAACTTTTCTAATAGCCCTATCCGAGGGCAACAGATCACAACGGCGCGCCAATTTGACATATTCTTCACTAGGTTTGATATTCAGCATTCTTATCCTCCTAATTGTTTGATCCATCGTGCCTCATCCTCGTCCGACACCGTAGCCGCCAGCGCGTCGGCGGCGTTCCTCAACACCTCGTTGATAGCCACAGAAACGGGACTTTTGTTTTGCCGTGGTTCGCTCTCTACGGCGTCAAAAAACCCACTATACCCCCACACACGCTCCATCGGGGTTAGGCGCGTTGTTACCGTGGTAACGGACACACTAACGGTCTGCTGCGTTTCGGCGTCGCTAGTTCGTAGCGTGATTTTGGCGATATTCAGACCGTCAAGCTGTGCGAAGATCGCCACGTCTGGATTTTCGCCGGCCTGGATGGTGCGGGTGATGCCGTGCTTCTCCGCGAAAGTCGCCGCGTCCAGTTCGAGAAGTTGGCGGCCCAGATACCGCCGGATTGCGTTACGATGAACCAGCAACAGCGGGCCGCCATTCCCAATCTTCCACCATACCGCCTTGGAGCGTTTGAGTTTACCGCGGCGCTCTAGTTCGTCCGCGACTTCCTCCCAACTTTTGAGACTGGCGCGGATATTGAGGAGCAAGTCACGTTCAAGCATTGGCGTCCTTTTTCAGCCGGCGAAGCGCGGTGCGGGCGTCGAACAGGGCCAGAGCACACGCGGCGCGCTGCCTTACAAGATCATCAACCTGCACATCTAGGGCGTGCAAGTCGGCGGAAAGACTGGCGATTTTATCAACTGCCACCCTTATTGCTTGCTCTTTTGCGTTCATTATTCCCACCCGTTTGCCTTTCTGTTTACGCGCTTGAACTCCATAAGCGCGGCGCGTTCCTCCGACAGCGTGCGGGATGCGTTCCCGCGGCGGCGTTGCAACTCCGCTATCAGCATATCGAGCGTGAGTATACTGCCTTCAAGGTGATTGATATTCTTAAGGGCTTCCTCTACCGCTCCCATATATACAGCGTCCTGCATTACCCGCCTCCGATGCAGGCCGTTAACGTGTCGCGCATCGCTTCGAGAATCGACTCGCCCATTTTACGATGCAGCAAGTACAGGTTCCGCGCCGCGTCTGATTGCGGGATGAACTCCAACGCCTTATCATCTGTGGCCGGCGTGCCTGTTTCGTATTGCCCCGTTTTGCAGTTGAACCAAACCGGCTCCGCCGAAATGTTTACCGTCTCATATCCCTTTGACATTGCCTTTTCCTTTCCGCACCCCGCCCCGCCGTCGCCAACACCTTGAGGGCACGAACGGGACAGGGTGCGGTGGTGATTATTTCAATTCGTTACCAATTACCGGGCACTCAGTCATCGCCGTGGCGTTAGGCTGCCAGCCATTGCCCCAGCGTTCCACAATCGTCATGCCCTCGGTGATGGTGAGGGCTTTCGTTGATTCGACTTTGAACAAAAAGTCGATGATGTCACTGTGAAGCGCTTCGGAGTCGTCTCCTAGTGCCTTTCCGATAATTGCGGCGACCTGTTGCCCTAGCTTGTCGTTGCCGATAGTTGTGCCGCCCTTGCGCTCCCATTGCCCGCCGACAATCTGCCAACCCGCCGCTTTGCGCATCTCCGTCCCGATTTCCCGCGCAGTCAACGGACCTCGTGCGGGCGTGCCACGTCCCCCCGCTTCCGCTTCCTCTTGCAGTCGGGCGACTGCTTGCGCGCCTGCTGCGTCGTCTTCAAATTCTGGCGGCGTGAGGTCGATCACTTCCGGCGGTGCGTCCACAATGACGTGTGTTTTGGTTTTCTGGGGGCCGTACAGCAACTCTTTAGTGTCCTTGATTTCCTCCGGCGTTGATGGTGGACTGTTGGCGGCGTCTGATTCCTCGTAACGTTTGCGCTCCTGAGCCAGCCGGATCACCTCAGAAGGTATAATCGTGTCTGATACGTCGTGCTTTGCCGATTCCAATTCCGGCAAAGTCGGCGCTATAAAGTCAGATTGCTCCTGCAGGAATCTGGCTTCAGCGGGGGACGGGTTCCCAAGCCAGCGAGTATAAGCGTCACGCAATGCGCGCTTTTGCAGCTTCCACGCTGGCGAACGCCCATTAGGTGAGAAGTACGAGCTGTTAAACTGGCTTTTACTGGCGCTTCCAATTCCCTTGACGGCGAACATCTCGTAAGCCGCTTTTTCTTCCATTCTGTCAATCGTTTCGTAGTACCTATCGAGCGCATCAAACGGGATGAATGTGGCGTAATACGCCACGCTATCTGCGCTCAATCCCTCGTACTCGAGTTGCTCCGCACCTAGTCGGATGTATCGCGGTTGCGTGTGGCGCACTTTGAGAAACTGCGATACCCATTTCGCCACCATCGAATAGTGGTAATCGATGTGGACGCCGTGCTTGTCCTTGTATACCTGGATGCCCTTCTGGTTCAAGGGATGCACGCCCATTTCGCGACACCGAAGCGCCGTGAAAAGCGCATCATCTTTCGTGAATGGGTGATCTCTGTTGTGGGCATACGGCGCGAACACATAGATCATTTCAGCGTGCATCAGCGCCGTGTCGTTGACGCCCTTGCGCGCTAGTGCGGCGCGCTGTTCGTCCCTTTCCGCTAGTTCTGCCGCTTGTGCTTCTACTATCTCAGTCATTCGTATCCTCCTAGTTTAATCACACCGGGGCGAGAATGCCCCGGCTACCTCCATACGACGCGCGTAGTATCCAGCGCGCACATAATCGCGGCGCTGTTCCTGCTCTACTACCCACGTCTGATACTCGTTCCAATCGCCTTCCGGCATTCCTTCGGGCTTGACGGGGTGCGCGTGGTGCGCTTCTTCTTCTAGCCATCGGGCGCTATTGGTGACCAGAACCGCATCACCCAATAAAGAATCACACCGGGCGCAGTTGTTGAACTCGTGCGCCTGGAGCTGCGCGGAGCATTGCGCGCAATTGCCGTAGTCAGTGACGGCGTTCATTAAAACGGCTCCCCTTCCGTGGCTATCTCTCCCATCTTACGCGCTCGTGCGCCCATCGTGAACCGGCGGGCGTTGCTCAATGCCCGATACGCAACGTCTAACGTATCGCCAATACTAACGAGGTCCAGTGCTTCGAGGTCGGCCTGTATCAGCCGCACC
>JAAEPW010001318.1 GCA_024232355.1 Chloroflexota bacterium
AACTGCTTCTGCAAGTTCGGCGATAGTGCCGGATGAGCTATCTTGACCGCAACTTGCTCGCTTGCGTGTGCTCCCTCACCCTCGCCACGCCACACGGCAGCAATCATACCGTCACCCAACTGTTCTATCAGGCGATAGGTTCCCAAACCCTCCACTCGAACGATCTGTTCTTTTTTCGGCATATGTTCCTCCTAAAATGCGTTACATTATGATACAATGGAAAACGCAAGCAACCATCACGTTTCACGCTCCCGTTTTCGTCAATTGCAATGAAATGCTCCCTCGTTTTTTCGTCGCTCACATCTCGATTTGGCATCATCGTCTGCCCCGTCGCCAAGATTTGGACTTGGTCGGACCTGTGACGACGACGATTTGATCTCCAATGATTTGTTCCAGATCAGCCCTTTCCTTTTGCAACGTCAGTATAAAGACGCTGTACAGATCGGCAGCGAGTTGCGTTTCTTGGCCTTGGGTAACCGCTTGCAATTCAGCCAACTCGGAATACAAAACATCTTGTGCTTCTGCCAACCGGTCGATCCTGGCGGCAGCCAATGATGCTGTCTCACGGGTCTGTCCTTTTAAGGCTGCGATCAAATTTCGCCGGTTCGCGTATTCGAGCCGCTGTCCGGCCGTCCCAGCCTCTATCCGCCGCCGTGCATCCGCATCCAATAACCGCTCGACGGCTTGTTGCACGCGCTCGTACGGAATCGGGTGAAAATAAACATTGGGACGCGTCTGATCTTGGCCCAAAAAACTGAATGTGGTCAGAGCCTCCAAAAGTTGTCCCGTTCGACCAGTTGGCGTAAGCTGCCACTGCTCTGCCTCTCCACGGTCTTTATCATCTCTATAATCAACGGGCAGCGTCAAGACCCATACAGTATGTACATTACCTGATTCATCCCGCACATCCTTGACAATCAAACCACAGATATAACCGAGCAGGAACAAACGCAAACGATCAAGTTGTTCGAGTTGAGAAACCACCTCGTCGGCCAGTAACCGGCGGGGCTGATCCAACATATCTAAGCGGTCTTCAAAGTAAACGGCATTCACTTCGGCAGGCAAAACGTGCAGCATACGGCGGTCCAGACCGCCGATATAAAGTTCTCGCCGGTACTGCCTGTACTCTTCCTGCACGGACGGACCGGTGGCGTTCAGCGTTTCAAAGGGTACGAGTTCCTCGGTGTGGAGCAAACTGCACAGGAAACGACTTTTTGAATTAACAACGTAAGCAAATCGTTGTGTACCACCTCCGGGACCGGCGCTCTGGCTGCTGAGTTGAGACAGGCGCTGCATCCATGCATCTAAATATTCTCCTTCGGCGGCAGTTCTGACCGGGGCAATTCGCAAGTAATTGGCCCGCAAAGGATCGTGTGCTTGATGTCCCAACAACACTCCGCTCCGCTTATGAACCAGGTTGGCCAGGTTCAATGGATCAGGATAAGCCTCCATCAAATAGCCCATTACCGATTCGGTAGACCTGGCATCGTCGAAAGCATGACGGCAACGCTTCAAAAAAGCATCGGCGTTGCTATGGGCAGGGATAGAATGGAGCCACGACTCGATCTCACGATCACGCGAACTGCGCCAGCCCAACTTTAGCCTGGGGCCGGATTCACTATCTTTTATCGTCCAAACCAGGTCGGTCAGCAAATCCGCGACCCAGTCTCGACTAGGGCTGTGCGCCTGAGACTGATAGCGTTCCTCTTCGTAATCACGGTCGCGAATTGTCCAACGTGTCCGGATTTTTTCCAATTCGGCCAGTTCTTCTTTTACCTGGTGTTGTCGATTCAATAGGGCAGCATAGACGCTATCTCGATCCAACGCCAAGGCACGCATCCACTTTTCTGCTTGCGCCTTCAAGCGCTGAACGTGTCGCAACATCTGGCCCAACGTCTCGGTTAGCACCTGATCCATTATTTCACCACGTAACATATCGATCAGTTTTTGCTCTGCCTCCAAATACTTGGTCCGATTGATATTCGTACCAAGCCTGAGACGAGCGAACAGACCTGCCGTAGACTTGGCCTCCCGTTCCATCTCTCTACGCCAATGCCGGGCCACCGTCAATCCATCCAGTCGCTGTTGAGGGCGCACTGTGTGCCCACGTTGCACGGTCATCAAAGTCTGTTGGGCTTGATCCAACATGTCCGTCAATGCCTGAAAAAAGTCACAAACGTACCCCAGTTTTCCCCCTTTGGCGTTTCGGGGGTCAGCCTCGCTTTGACCTTGTAGCAACATCAAAACCTGAATATTGAGCGCCCTCTCAAAGCGCCGCAAGTGGAGTTGAGCACATTGCTGTAGCACTTGCCGACAACGTCCACCGGCACGTTGGCCTGTGGCCGAGTTTTCCACGCCCAGGTTGTTGTCCTTAAAATCACGCACCTGTTGTACAATTCGCGCCACGCTCTCGACCCGCGTTTCGCGAGTAATGGGAATACGCTTTAGAATCTTGCTACCCGAATCGATCAAGCGAGATTGGAATGCCTGGCGCATTTGCTTTCGCAGCCCGGTGCTCTCATCGTCCTCACCGAGGGGTTCAAAAGCCTGGTGCCACTCATCTATAGTCCAATGTCCAAACGCGGCGATGGTTGTATTATGCCCGTCCGAGGTATAAGGTCCAGACATACGAGCGACGATGGAGGGCCACTGGGTCAAGTCCACCGTCTGGTCAGCTATCCTGGGGTTAGAAACCCGCGTACGGTTTAGGAACTCGTTTGCCTCGTCATAGCCCCGTCGTCCTTTCGCCTCACGATTGGCATCCGGCAACAGACGAACGGGTAAACCTGTTCGGGTATCGCACTCGGGACGCAGCAACGTGTCCAACAACTCGATCCCCAATCGACAGGCCCAACTCTCTACCAACTGTTGGATTGGCAAAGCGATCGTATACGCGCCCAACGAACCGACAGCGAACGTTTCCGGTGGTAACTCTCCCAACCGCTTTCGATCTTGCAGAACTGCCGACACATTCACCTTGTGCTGGCCCATCTGGCTGCTCCCTGGATCTATCATGGTACGGATAGCGTCGGCCAGAGTGGGCGCCAGCCCGTGTTCCAACGGAACATCGCCCAGGGGGAGTTCAGCCCGCCACCCATCCAACAAATAGACCAGGTCAAAGAGAGGTGTTTCGAGTTCTCCACGCCAAATCGGATCCTGGCCCCTGTCGTGATAATGAAAAGGATGTCCAACCTGGCTCACACGAGACAGACGGCGCAATTCTCGTAAAGCAGCATAGGCCCGGCAGTGCATTCCCCGCAAGCTCTCAGCATCAGCCAGATCCAGGAACGACTCTGGCAACAACAAATAAGCGCGCAGCGTGACACTAAAATCAGTTTCGGCCAATTGACGCGCCAGATAAGCCACGTCTATGAACATACCAGAACCACTGCTCCCCACCAGCGATCCGATCAAAAAAATGTCCAAAGATTCGCTGCCAGTGCTATCTCTGATGCGTTCTATAGCTTCTTTCAACAAAGTGTGAATCTTGGAGCGGGTGAGCGACCGAACGTCCTGGAAAAAACACAGCCTGCCCAACTGGCGGAAGGACGCAGCGCTTTGCCCCCACCGGAAATCAGAGCGGGCCAGAATCTTTTTGGCATGTGTCTCAGCCTGAAACCAGGTTGCCACGTGAGGGTGCATCCCCCGATTCACCTCTTGTACGTAATCGGAAATCGTTTCACCCAGGTAAATATACTCACCCGGATCCTCCAGCTCGACGCCCCTTTGAGAAGAAACGGACCTGATCGATCCGGCACTCGCCAATCGCACGGTCATCTTGCGGGCTGTATCAAACACCAACAACCGTACAGCAGTAGGCATCTCGCCTCCACTTGCCTGTAACAACTCGGCTTTGAGGTAAGTGGACACCCACTGGCCCGTTCCTCCCAGGCCAATAATCAGACTAGGGTTAAATGATTTTATCACTCGTTTTATCTGACCTTTCTGACGTTACTTTTTAAATGCGGACCGGCAGTAAATTACGTCATTATATGCCGGTTTGTTGATGCTGGAGACCCATCCGACTGAGCCGACGTCCAAAGGTCCATCGGTATCTTGTCCAAATCCCTCTCTTCCAGATTCTTGAAGAGCCAGGATGCCCCAGATGCCAATGGCATTGGATCACTGTGCGGAATCAGCTTGTGCGGACCGATTTTGTCGCCACTGCTCAGGGTTGCTTCTATATGAACAATTCCCAACTCGGATTCCTCATCATTCTTACACGTCACTACCAGTGTCTCGACCAGGCTCAGGGGAACTGCCTTGCCAAGCTCAAATACTTGCCGGTTCATCTTTTTTTCTCCGCTCTCGTCCAGATCGGTGTTCCACAATATCTTGCGAGTAGAGTCAGCCAATGTCAGATAACCCCGGCAAGGGTGTTTTCTCAAATCGATCTTGCGCTTTGTCAAAACTAGCGCTGCAATTATCCCAATCAAAAGAGCAGATGAGCAAAAGGTAGCCAACCCGATCAGAATCGGGTTTTCAACCCGCCGAATCCCAAATTGCAGCGATTTGGGGTTATACATATACTCTGCTTTCAGTGGAGCGACGGTCTTAACCTTCACGTCATACTCACCTACCCCCAGCGTCTCGCCTACGGCTCGGAAGAGTCCTGGCTGGTCTGTCGGTTGCCACACCACATCGTCTGAGCGGTCAATTCCTTCCTCATCCCAAATTTCAAGTTTGAACATTGACGTTGGATCGGAATTGCCTTCGATTATCTGACTCAGGTCTACTGGCTTGCCGTTGGTAGTCATTTCTAGTTCAATGATCAACGGTTGGGGTTGAAGAATGATAGACCGAATCGATTGTAACCCGGTTGTGTCGTTCGTCACATCTACCAACGTCGTCGCCAGAACGTACACATCCTGCTGGATCTCGGCAATCGTTGTCTCCTGATTTGTGCCCGGATCGACGATCTTTAGCGCCGACACCAGCGTATGAGCGCCATCGTGCGTGGGTGAAAAGACCGCAGTGTAAACGCCCGGCGATGCTTGTTGCACTGCAATAGTTTGGTCTCCCCCCTCTCCCGAAAGGATCACATCTAGCCTGGATTGTTGGGCGGGGTCGAGAACAAGGGGATCGCCGTTGGCGTCCTCAAGTTGCAGAGTGACGTTGACAGCCCTGTATTGCTGAGGAGATTGTGGTGAGACCTGAACTTGCATCGCAGGCGGGGCTACGCTTAGAGAGGCTTGGACGCTATCGAGGGCTGTATATTGCCGGCCCTGGCTATCGCGGGTCGTGGCCACCAGGCGCACCTGGTGCGTATCGATCGAAGCAGGCGTAAATTGCCCCACCAAATTACTACCTGGCTGTATAGCAAGAGGAACAACCCAGGTATTACCCTGGCTATCGGTGATAATGGCCTGCACATCTATCGGCACCGACACGTTGGCATCCTGGTTGTTACTGTCGATCAAGCCATAATGGAGAGTTGAGGACACGTATTGGGTCAGGCGATTGCCATGCATCCGTGACTCGGCCGCCAATTGCCGCACATCGAAGGGATTCAGATACCCCTCAAATACATCTACCTCGTTCCCGTTCAAATCCTGGCTCGTAGCCTTCACGCGGACCGCATGGGAACCGAGTTGTGTCGGCACAAATTCGGCCTCGTAGCGACTCTGGCCGCTGGTTCGCAGATTTATGGGCCAAGATTGGCCTCCAGACTGCACCGTTGTCGTCACCTGGAGTTGATAGCGCAGGTCTGAATATTGAGGCAGAGGGTTGTTGGATGTATCTAGCAACTGGTAGACGATTGAAGCGGGTACAAATTGGTACTGCACACCCACTGGCTGCTCCAGCCTACCCTTGGCTGTGATTTGCTGCATAGTGATCTTGGTTGCCGAGCCAACCGGTACCCCCACAGTCCACTCTCCTGGTTCAGGATTGCTAACTTGTACCCTCTCGATTACTTCTGTCTCTCCACTGACGTAAACGCCCTGGTTCGCCCCCAATGCTTTGATGGCTCGCCCCAGCGAATCGGTGATCTCAACAGTCTCCGTAGGGATAGCTTTGAAGAAAGTGAACTCTAACTCTCTCAAGTAGGGAGGGATAGGCTGTGGCCCTGCCTCAATTTGCACATCGGTCATTCCCTCCTCCCCAGGTATGTCATTTGTCAACTCGAGCAATATCTCACGGAAGCGAACACCGACATCAGTCTCGTTCTGCTCCACCAGCCGGGCGCGAGACCCAGTCGAATCGCTGGTCACGTCGGCCCATAAATCGGCGTACCACTGGTTCCAATAGTGTGCCTCCGTATCGTTCAGAGCTATCACATAAATCGAGTACGACTCACGAGAAAAATCGGTCTCGACATTGCGGATCAATTCGCTCATATGACCCTGCACACTGGTGTTTGCATTCACGTATGGCAGGCCATCGGTCAGCACGATGATGGCTCGCTTGTGCTCGCCAACTGTTCCTCCCAACTCGTTCAACCGGGAAAACAATCTTTGAGCTTCGTCGAACGCGGTCACAAAGTTCGTATTTCCCAGGTAGGGTCGAGATAGAGCATCCTGGCTCACTCTTGGCCTCAGAGCGGCTTCTTGCAAGAGCCACTGACTTTCAGTGCCAGACGATATTGACTCCCAATAGTATGGCGCGTCGTAAGTGCCAAAGTTCACGCTCTCGGGCGCGGTCCCAAAATTGACCACGGCCACTCGATAAGTCGCGTCAGGATGGATCAACCACTGGTTTCGCCCCAACCACGAGAGAGCGTAATCGACGCCATAGAAACGCAGGCCGTTTGGATCATTCGGCTCCGGGTGATCGGGGCTGCCTCCCATACTGCCCGATTGATCTATGATGAATATTATATCCAGACCGGTACAAGTGGGGGATTGTGCCAGAGTCGTTCTTATGCCCGTCAACATGATCGTCACGATAGCCACAATACACCACAGAACGATGTGCGTTCTTTTCACGTTTAATCTCCTCATCATTATTATAGCAGATGCACTATCTCTTGCCCAAAATGTCGATCAATTTTTGCGGATAACCATCATTCCGCATGACCTCTTGAACGTATGCATAGTCATACGTCAATTCCTGAAACCGGATGCGTGACGGGCGCGGCGGATCCCAATCCAACAAGGCATAGCGGGTCAGACCGCTATAATCCCTGGGTTGGCCTACGCTGCCCGGGTTCACACATACCGGACATGTCTCCAGATCGTTCAACCGGAGCCACTCGTGTGCAGGCGGCGACGAATCACAGCATTCAAATCGCTCCAGTTGCCCCCGCGCAGACTGGCAACGCCACATACTCGGGACGTGGGTATGACCGACGAATAACAATTGGGGTGTATCCCATTCTCCTTTTTCCAAGGCTACTTGCAACGAATGCTCAACGTCATTCCGGGGAAAAGGCTTTTTCTTCAAAGTGTCCCACGACAATTTTGCGGATTCAGTGCTAAAGGTATATTGCATAATGTTATCCAACACATCGCCCTGCATAAAGCGCCCGTGAGTCAGATAGATTCCTCGGCGCGGTGAAGCGACCACCGGCAGGTTGTTCAATGCCTGTCGAAGATGTAAAGTGGCTTCTCCTGACAAAGCCTCCTTTTGCATCTCGATGACGATGCCCGCTTCATCGTGAAAGAACCCCAGCCGGGATCGCTGCCCGTCGAGATCTGTCTCTAGCTGCATAGGGTCTCGCAATTCCATCCGCCCGTCAATACCTTCTATTTCGATGTGATTGTTCAGGCGGCCCACGAGCGCCCAGTCGTGATTGCCGGCAATCCATCCCCATCTAGGAATGTCCAACTGGGTCAACCGCTGCCATACCTGGAGTGGCCATGGCCCATAACCCACCACATCTCCCAGGCACCAATATTCACCGGCGCCCATTTTTTTTGCATCCTCCAGCACTACGTGCAACGCCGCCAAATTGCTGTGAAGATCGGCCAAAACAGCGATGATCATACATCTCTCCAATGCATCTATTTCTCTCCAGATCCAAAGAGGCTAGTTCACAATTGACTCTCAATCTCTATCAGTGTAACATGATCAGGGCACAACCTTTTGCATTGGTCGAAAGCCAACCCCACACTCTCCCGAGTTTGGGCAATTTGCTCGCGATTTCTCCAACGCTTGAATCGGGAAACAATGGGATTGATCCCCTCCAGTTCTTTCAACGCCCGTAGGGCATGATGGAGTTTATCGTATGCCTGCCCCCACGCGACCTTTTTGGCTTGTGCATCCTTCACAAATAACTCTGCTTGCTCTAGATTTTTCCTGGCTTCGGCCAGCCTCTCGCTGGCTTCCCCCCACACCGCCTCAGCCCTACGGCTCAACAGACGATCCGGAGAAATGGGGGGGGCATCCAGGTAGACAATCACCTGTTCCAAATTAATCGCTCTGAGAGACACGAGAGGAATGATGATTTCTTCCCCATCTTTGCCCGCATCATTCTTTTCCATTGCTTCCTTGATAGCCTGTTGCCAATCATTGAACTTTTGATTGGCATTACTTTGCCAGGTATAGAACTCTCGTTTTGGTCCCCCCACAATCCTTTGACAACGCTCAATTGCTGTGTCAAAATGCCCTCGATCGACCAACTCACTCGCCTCACTATGGACCGCCTGCCAATCAGGCACATCATCTAGACTTTGCAGCCAGGTTTCCATCACGTCCACTTGATACTTGCGGCTCTTTACTAATCTCTCGGCCTCGTTAATTCCTGTAGCCAAAACACGCCCGTCATCCTGGGCTTTTAGCACAATGCTCGATCCAATGCCATACTCACCAATTGGGTCGCCAGTCTGCCGGTTCCCCATCCGTTTCAACCCATCCAGAACTTGTCTGAATTGGTCTTGGCTCCAATCCTTCTCAATCTGCTTTTTCAAGTTCTCTAACTGGCTTCTCCGCTCCTGGATTACATTGATCAATTGCTCAAAGTAATTGGCCGTCTGGTGCTCATCGTAGCCCAGTCCCTTGATCTCAATTAGAGCTACGTTGATAGCTCGCCAGTCGCCGCTGCTTTGGGCTGTCCGCAGATTATTCCTAATCTTGCTGCACTGGGTCTGAAACTTTTTCAGTTCGTCGGCCATAGTCGTCAACTTTTGCATCAAAGTTCCCAGCCTCGCCAGGTTGTCCCCAGTTCCATCTACAAAATAACCAAAGCGGTTAAGCATCTGTGTGGCGTTGCGCGCTTGGTCGAGTAACGTACTAACTTGGTCCAATTGCCAACCTAGAGCCTGTTCAGGCTTGCCATCAAAGTTGTCCGCATTAGGGTCATTTTCGTGTTCCTTCACCTTGTCATTCAATTCTTCTACGTTGGCACTGAGTTGGATCAGCTTGCCCTTTGCATTGGCGTGGTTCTTCTCGAGGCACAAGAGTTTGCCAACCACCTCTGTTTGCTCCCAGATGGATACTCTGCCTGACGAATCAAGGTTCGTTTCCAACTGTACGATTGTACTCATCCGCAGTTCTCGCCACCACCTCTCGAGTTCAGCTTTCATGTGCGGGTAATCCTGGATAGTCTTTTGAGCCAGTTCGATAGCCTCATCATAATCCTCAGTACTGCGTTCAAGAGCCAATAGTTGTTCCACCCTGGCTTGTTTCCCGGATATTTCCTCCCACTCGTCCACCTGCTTCAATACTTGCTCAAAGTCCTGCCGATATTCGCCGTCAAGGTCGAGGGCTATGCCGCTCTGAACTGATGATCGAGCTGCCTTCATCTCTGTACGAGCCAGGTAAAGTTTGGCCAGAGAAAGCTTTACGTCCACACTGCGAGGGTGTTTCTCTCCCAGCTTTTGCAGTTTCTTGAGATTGTCATCCCCATGGTCACTCGGGTCTATCTCGTCCAGTCCCTTCTGAAGTTGGGCGTTTTTCAACTTGGCACGGTACATCGCAAGATCATCCGCAGAAGCCTCATTGACAGCCTGCTGCCACATTTCCACAGCGCCGGACCAGTTCTCCAATTCTTCCAGATTTTGGGCTAACTCAGCGTGGCAACGAGGAAGCGCTCGTTGCCTCCAGACTTCGGCCTGGGGAGCTTCCAGGTCAGAAAGCGCATCTACCAAGAACTGAATGCGCATCACGTCCAGATCGTCCGAGGCCGATAGCAATCTGTTCAGTGTTCTTTCTATCCGGGGACGCCAGTTGGCAACCAGTTGATGCCATGCCTCGGCGATAGCGTCCCGACTGGGGATCTGCTGATCATTGTGCCAACGAACCAACAGGTGGTACGCTTCTTCTGGCTTTTTCCCTAGTAACGATTGGGCGCGTTGCAAGTCACGTCGAGCTTCGACATCTCGCCTCTCCGCTCGTTCAAGCTCTCTCAGACGGTCCTCCGCTTTTCCCCTATCATCCCCTCTGGTCGCGCCTCGATATAGGTCACGGGCTTTCGTTAACGATCCCACTGCCATCTCTCTCTCGGCCTCCAAGAACGCCAGCCGTGCCTCCAGCCGGACTCTGTATTTCTCAAGGATGCCCTTTTCCATCGGATATCGGTTAGCAGTCTTGGCCAGGCTGTTTAGCTCATCCTCCATAGCTGCCTCGTCGTAACCTTTCAACACCACGTCAATCGAAGCTATTAGTTGAGCCAGATCCCGGGACTGGCCAATCCGCGCGCTGAGTTTGTCAACCTGTGGATAGAGGGCCAAGTCATCTCCCAGCCGGTCTTTTAAACTCTGCCACATCTGTGTCGCCTGACGACTCGTCTTTTCCTGTTCCGTCGTGCTGGACAACAAGGACTCGATCTCTTCGAGGGTTTCCTTCACGTCATCAGCCTGAACTATAGCAGCCTGGACGCGTTGGAAAAGTCCGGTGGCCCGCCTCTGCAAGTCTCCCAACGAATCGTCCAACGCCGCCGCTGCCTGGGCCACCACGGCGCTCTTACGAGCTTGCTCCAATTGCCGATCGTTCAGCCATTGGACCCCGTCTTTGAGTTGTTTCTCGACGTACCCCGCCAATCGCTCGATCAGAGTCTTTCGGACCCCATCCAGGTTGGGCACGTGCGGGTCTTTGTCCCTGGCTTGGCGCATCTTTTCCCAGGCCTGCACGATCTCTGCTTGGGGCATACTCGCAGCTTCTCCTAAAAATCGTCTGGCATTGTCGCGACTTTCTTGAGCCGGTGCGATATGCTCCTGGATAAACTCGTCAATTGCATCCCTCTCCGGGTCAGGCATCAGGCCGGCCAGCATCAATTTGAAATCTTCCAAAATCCGGGATGCTGCGTCAGGGGCATGGTGCTCGTACAAGGTGCGTCTGGCATCAGATATCTTTTCTGGAGTTTTACCTTGAACCCAAACACTAGCCTGGCGGATGTAAGCACGCCGGGTCTCGGACGCTGTCATTTGCCCTACAAGCTGTCCCCTTTCATATACTGCAAATCTCTTGTTGGGATCGCCTTCATGTTCATTGAGTCTTGCCAGCGCTTGTCGAAATTCTCCTGTTTGTTCTAGCGTGGTCAAAAGATTAGCCTGCGCTCGGAACTGATTATACTCAGCGGTAGCCCGCGAATGAAGCACTGGCACATCATCATTGTGTGGATAGTTTGTCTGTGCGACGCTGGCAGTCTCTACGGCTTGTTTATACACGTCTATGACAAATTGATTAGCAGTGCCTTGCTCCCGCAAAGCCGCAGCCCTGCCCAATAACCCTTCAATCTCTTCTTTAGCTTGCGCGACCTTTTGGGTCTCTTGCCAGCGCGCAGCTTTATCTATCGCCTCCTGCCGCCAGGCCTGAATGCGGTCGTGTTCAGAGGTCAAGTCCTCGAGTTGATCAATCAGTGCTTGAACCGCCCGTTCATCGAAGGGATCGGCTGCTAATGCTTTCTGGATATTTTTTTCCAGGGACTTTAGTTGATCTCGTTGCTTTTTGTCAATCCGACGTCTCAGGTCCCTAATCTCTTTTTGCAATTGATCGTCAGCTTTACCTTGGGCCTTGTCCAGATAGTACAAAGCCCGTTCCAAATTACCTTCCTCCTCAAAGCAGTCGCGTGCTCTGTTTACAAAATCACGGCCAATTTGTAGGGCTGCTTGCATTGTTGTGCTCATACGTTTATCTTCCTCCAACTTGTGTTACATCCGAGGTCTCGAGTCGCTTGATCAAACCTACTGTTTTCACGAGCCGCATTTTGTGCCGGTTTCTCCCTACTCCTATAAACGCAGGTTGGGCCGATTTTTCCGGCATCTATAGCCCATATTGGGTGAATCTGACATAGCGAAATCGGCGTTGCAAACTCCCTGGTAACTGCTGGTAACTCCACAGTTAATCGTGGTCACGTACACCACTGAGCAGCAAGTGATTTCATAGCATTTGAGGGCCTCTCGCGTCGTTTGGGTGGCTGCCAGGGCAGAAGAGGCAAACGTCTTTTTGTATACGTGACACATGTAGCGTCGTTCTTTGTAACCAGGCACACCGATGTTACCTTTACCTACGTGCCCACTTGTCAAACAGACAGAATAATGCAATCCTATCCCCTCACCTCACAGCAGTACAAAATAGTACTATCACAATATAGATTAACTAGAGAAATTCTGGCGATTTTATGCTATCTTTGGGCAATCTAAATCATTATACCATAAATACTATGCAGCGTGTAGCCTATCAGTGGGACCGGGTATAGTTCAGAATATTGGGCAACCCGGCTAAACAGAGCTACAAATCTGCCATCTGATGTGCCGTTTGGGCGTCAAAGCTGTCAAATACATCGTTTCAGCAATTACAAGATAGCGACCTCTCTGTTTCCTATTTTCTGAACTGTACCCCAATGTGTTTTTCATCAGCACGACTAGGGACGATGTGCCAGCGCATCGTTTACCCCCTGAACGCCAGCAAAGCGTATACATTTGGACAATCAATGATTTGACAAATCACCGCTCAGGTTCGAGTCACCTGTTTTAACCTATAAATCAAATCCTGCGCAAATGCCTCCAGCGACTGGCCGGGTTCACGTAGGAGCACCGGCATCCTGCGCTCACTATCGTCCCTGTCCACCTCGCCGACCCACACCGCCGCCGCCCGAGGAACCCGTAATCCCTCGTGTCCAGTGACGATTTGGCCGCGTTGTGCCACTACCTGCCGCAGCAAGCGGTGAACCCGGGGGTCCCTTTCCAGCCGGGCCAGGCTTTCCTTTCCTTCTGGCAAGATCACCACACTGACGAACATAGTGTGGGTCAGGCGGTCGACATCAGTGAGCGTTAGATCAGGCATCAACCACACGCCGTGGGCACTGCTGATCAAACCGCTGGTCAATCCCACGCTTTTGACACACAGCCCTGCCTGACGAAACAAACTTAGAAAAACGATTGTCTCCATTTCCTCGAACCCATCGGCGATGACGACGAGGACACAACTCTTCTGATTAGAGTTTTTGACAAACAATATCGTTACCCTCTCTATAACCTATGTACAGTCAATCCATACACTGATTTCACAATTTTCATTATAGTCGCTATTCTTTGGTTCTGCATCAGGACTTGCTGTCGATTACTGGACCGATTGAGGCAAACCCGCGAGTTTCTGCAAAAGTCTGTGAATATCCAGCAATTCCCGTTACCGGTGAATTTCTCTAAATTCTGTCCCCAACGAAGAAGGAGCAAGAGATTTCAGTCGTGCTTCGTGGGTTGAAAAGCTGCCCTGAGCTTGATTCTGCTAGTCGCAATTGAAAAAGACAGTACAAA
>JAAEPW010001319.1 GCA_024232355.1 Chloroflexota bacterium
ATCCTGGCGAAAGAACAGCAACCGGCAGAGCGACGAGATGCGGCAGCGAAACCTCAATTCGATCCTGATATGGGAAAGCGATTTCCACTCCGTATTCTGTTGGTAGAGGATAATGCGATCAATCAAAAGTTGGCGCTGCATCTGCTGGCGCGAATGGGCTACCGGGCGGATGTGGCGGGCAACGGTCTCGAAACGCTGGAAGCGTTACAGCGGCAACCGTACGACGTGATACTGATGGATGTGCAGATGCCCGAGATGGACGGGCTGGAAGCCACACGCCGTATCCGCCACGAGGTTGCGCCTAAAGCACAACCTCGCATCGTCGCGATGACAGCTAGCGCGATGAAAGAGGACAAAGATGCCTGTCAGGCGGCAGGGATGGACGATTACGTCAGCAAGCCGATCCGGGTAGAGGAGTTGGTTGGCGCTTTGAACAAGTGCCGATCCCTTGGCGAGAACTCGAAGTGAAACAATGACTTGGCAATCCGTTTACGTAGCAACAATGTTCATAGCAGCAGCAATATCGGCTGCTCTGGCAGTCTACGCTTGGCGTTACCGTGACAGGTTGGGAGCCACGGCCTTTGCCGGACTCGAACTGGCAATCGCCGAGTGGGCATTGACCATTGCGTTGAGAACGGTGAGCACTACACCTGCGGCTGCACTCTTTTGGCAAAAAGCATTGTTCATAGGTGCTTTTAGTGTTCCGATGGTCAGTTTAGCCTTTGTGCTTCAATACACCGGCCGGGAAAAATGGCTCACTCCAAAACGCCTGGCTCTGCTTTTCGCCCTGCCACTCGTTACCCAGATCATTATTTGGACTAATCAGGTACACGGATTATTCTACCAAGACGTTGGCTTTTCCCGGGATGGATCCTTAATGGTCATAACAGAGGCATATGGTGCCTGGTTCTGGGTGAGTGCGGCGTACAGCTATTTACTTACACTGATCAACATCGTCTTGATAATGAGACTGGTTGTGCGCTCACGCCATCTGTACCGTAGGCAGGCTGGGACACTTTTCTTTGGAATATTCCCACCGTTGGTGACCAATGCAATCGTAATGTTCAAGCTAATCCCGGACTTGAAGCAATCGATAGAACCCTTTGGCTTTGCGCTAACGGGCTTGATATATGCCTGGACGCTTTTCCGACATCGGATGCTCGATGTGGTGCCGGTGGCCCGCGACGCGTTGATCGATAGTATGAGCGACGGCATGCTGGTATTGGATACGCAGGGTCGGATCGCAGACCTCAATCCTGCGATGCGGAACATTCTCTCGACTACGCTCGATGCAGACAGTCACGCGTTGCACTCCCAGGCCGGTGCCCGAGATGTCCAGGTTATCGGCCAACCGGCTGCCGAGGTGTTAAGCCCTTGGCGCGATTTGGTTAAACGCTATGGGGATGAAACAAGTGCCCAGGCCGAGATTGAACTGGAACAAAATGGAACACAGCGGCACTATGGCTTGCGGATTTCGCCACTGACCGACCGGCGAGGGCAGTTGACGGGGCGGTTGATCGTCTTGCGCGACATCACCAAACACAAGCAGGTGGAAAATGTACTACAACAGCGCAATCAAGAGCTAACCACGCTCTCCGAGGCAGTCACGGCTACCAGTTTGAACCTCTCGTTGGATGCTGTTCTACAAGCCGTGGCAAAGCAAATGGCTGATATCCTTAGTGTGGGAGGATGTACACTATCGCAGTGGCGGCAGGAGCAAAACATCGTTGAGACATTGGTCGATTACAGCCAAGTGTGGCCGGATGAGCTAGAGCCACCGGGCGCCACTTATGATTTGGATGATTATCCAACTACACGCCATGTGCTCGAGACGCGCCAACCGTTGCTGGTCCAACACGATGATCCGATGGCAGACAAAGCAGAGTTGGCTTTAATGGCAAGAGAAGATTTACTGACCTTGCTGATGTTGCCCCTGGTAACGCGCGACCGGGTCTTGGGCCTGGTAGAATTGGAAAGCAAGTTTGAAAAGAGAAATTTCACACCGGCAGAGATTCACCTGGCACAGAGCCTATCCGCCCAAGCGGCGATTGCTATTGAGAACGCCCAGCTCCACGCAGAGACCGAGATGTGGCTGAAAGAACAAACAACTCTTCGAGAAGCAACTAGCGCTATCTTTTCCACGCTGGATTGGGAGGCTATGCTGAATTGTATTGCCGAACAACTGGGTCGGGCCATAGACGCTACCAGTAGCTATATTTGCCGCTACGATCCGATAGCAAGAACCTCTACCGTGGTGACCGAGTATTACAGTCCACAAGCTCATTCCAAGGAACAGGTGTCCGATTTGGGCGTCACGTATGAGGAAGACGATGTCGAATTTGAGAAAAGCATAAAAGCCGGCCAAGTCTATATCACCCATGTGGATGATCCGCAAGCGGATGAACTCGAACGGGCCAATCTGCAAGAGTACAGTGGGCAAACGGTATTGTATCTTCCATTGCAGATTCGGGGACAGGGCATCGGTTTCGCCGAACTGTGGGAGAGCCGGCGACGACGGGAATTCACTCCCAAAGAGATCGCCTTGTGTCAGGACATCGCGCGACAGGCTGCTATCGCCATCGAGAACGCCCAGCTCCACGCTGAGACTGAAAGACGATTAAAAGAGCAAACCATTCTTCGAGAGGCAATCGTGGTCCTCTCATCCACGTTGAGCCAGGAGACTATGTCGAACTATGTCGTCGAACAACTGGCCCTAGCCGTAGATGCTACCAGCGCCTATATTTGCGACTATGATTCAGAGACAAAGCTCGCCACCGTAGTGGCAGAGTACGTCGGTCCGCACGCCTGCGCCGAGGAGCGAGTGTCCGATCTAGGCACTACCTATGTGGAGGATGACGCCGAGTTTGAGGAGATGATGCGGACCGGCCAGTTTGACATTTCCCAAATAGACGATCCGGAATTGGCCGAATCCGAACGGGATCACATGCAGCAGTACGGGGGCAAAACAACATTATTCATCCCCCTGCAAATCCGGGGGAAAGGGATTGGCTTTGTCGAATTGTGGGAAAGCCGGCGGCGGCGAGAGTTTAGCGCTGAAGAGATCGCCTTGTGCCAGGATATTGTGCGGCAGGCTCTTGTCACTATCGAGAACGCCCGGCTCTATGCAGATGTGAACCGGGCCAAAGAGACTGCCGAAGAAGCGCGTCACGCCGCAGAAGCGGCCTCGCGTGCCAAGAGCGCGTTCCTGGCGACGATGAGCCACGAAATTCGCACCCCGATGAACGGCGTTATCGGTATGACCAGCTTGCTGCTAGACACCGATCTCACCCCAGAACAGTACGAATTCACCGAGACCGTCCGCAGCAGTGGCGATGCGCTGTTGACCATCATCAACGACATTCTCGACTTTTCCAAGATCGAAGCAGGCAGGATGGATTTGGAAAACCAACCTCTCGATTTGCGCGAGTGTGTCGAGAGCGCGCTGGATTTACTGGCGGCCAAAGCGGTGGACAAGAGGCTGGAACTGGCCTATCTGATGGACGCCCAGGTTCCCGCCGCCATCGTCGGCGACGTGACCCGCCTGCGCCAGATTCTGATCAACCTGCTCAACAACGCGATAAAGTTCACCCAAGAGGGTGAGGTGGTGGTATCGGTGAGTGCCGACGCCGTTGCCGATCGGGCCGGGGTCGGGGTCGGAGGACAGTTACTTTTCTCGGTCATAGACACCGGCATCGGCATTCCGCCCGACCGGATGGATCGACTGTTCCAGTCTTTCAGTCAGGTGGATTCTTCGACGACGCGCAAGTATGGCGGCACAGGCCTGGGGCTGGTGATCAGCAAACGTTTGAGCGAATTGATGGGCGGCACAATGTGGGTCGAGAGCCCTCTCCCGGTCCCCCCCGGCGCCAGGGAAAGCAAGGGCGGGCCAGGCAGCATCTTTCATTTCACGATTCAGGCTGAGGTCGCACCCGCACCGGTACGCGCCTACCTGTATGAGATCCAGCCCGATTTGCGCGGCAAGCGGGTGCTGATCGTGGATGACAACGCGACCAACCGGCGGGTTCTGACGCTTCAGATGCAAGCGTGGGGAATAGAGCCGGTAGAGACCGCTTTCCCCACCGAGGCGTTGGAATGGATTCGGCGCGGCGACAAGTTTGACCTGGCGTTGCTGGATTACCAAATGCCAGAGATGGATGGGGTGATGCTGGCGGCAGAAATACTAAAGAAACCCAACATCCAAGCATTGCCATTGATACTGCTAAGCTCTGTGCGGCATCAGGAGATAAAAGCGGAAACGACTGACTTGGCGAAGGCGGCCGCCGCTTCGCTTACTTGCTTTGCGGCATTTCTGCTCAAGCCGATCAAAGCCTCGCAGTTGTACGATGCACTGATGGGTGTCTTTGCGAAAGAAGAACGACCACGAAAGCGACGCACGGAGGCGGACGCGACGCAAGAGCGGCGTCAACAATTCGACCCGGAGATGGGGAAACGACTGCCGCTGCGCATCCTGCTGGCGGAGGACAACGCAGTCAACCAAAAGCTGGCACTGCGCCTGCTGGCGCGAATGGGCTACCGGGCGGATGTGGCGGGCAACGGTCTCGAAACGCTGGAAGCGTTGCAGCGACAACCGTACGATGTGATACTGATGGACGTGCAGATGCCAGAGATGGATGGGCTGGAAGCCACGCGCCGCATCCGGCACGAGGTTGTGCCCAAAGCGCAACCTCGCATCATCGCGATGACGGCCAGCGCGATGCAAGAGGACAAAGATGCCTGCCAGGCGGCGGGAATGGATGATTACGTCAGCAAGCCGGTCCGGGTGGAGGCTCTAGTTAACGCTTTGAGCAAATGCTCGACTCTTGGTTAAAGTGGGCGGGACATAACCCGCACTGTGATTTTGCTATAGAAGGTGGAATTTAGATGGATGTCTTGCAAACGTTTTGGCGCAAATGGACAACTCCGCGCTCTACTGATGAAAATGAGGCGCAACAAGAGTACATAACCAGAGCGACATTGATGCTTATAACATTGCCAATGTTTGTCCTAATTCTCCCCGCGATCATTAGTTGGGGGGTAGGGCTAATTCCCGCCTTAATTCCAGTCTCAGTTATCGTGGTTAGTGTGTTCTTGTGTATTGGTTGGTGGATGATGCAGCGTGGGTATTGGCGATTCAGCAGTTACATGTTCATTACGATATTATTCTTGAATGCGCTCTATACGAATTATTTTCAGGGAATTGAAACAACGGCGTTTGCATATTATGTCTGGGTGTTAGTAGTGACAGCTATGATGCAAGGTCCCAAGGCGCAATGGATAATGTTGGCCCTCTGCTTTGGCGGCTATACAGGCATAAGTTGGGCTTATGATCGTGGATATTATCATATCTCGTCTGGCACCGAGTTCGGCTTTGCTGTATGGATAATGGATGCCACGTTTGTATTTATCGGCCTCACAGTCCAGTTGGCGTTATTCGCCGAACAATACCGACGAGCTTTGACTCGATCGCACAACGCAGTAGCAGAACTAGCGTCACACAAGGCTAATTTGGAAGAACAGGTTACCGAGCGTACTGCCGAACTGGTAAAATCCAAGCAAGTCGCGGAAGAAAACGCCTTGGCGGCCGAGGCGGCTTCCCGTGCCAAAAGTGCGTTCTTGGCGACGATGAGCCACGAGATTCGCACTCCGATGAATGGGGTCATCGGGATGACCAGTCTACTGCTCGACACCGACTTGACTACCGAACAATACGAGTTTGTCGAGACCGTCCGCAGCAGTGGCGATGCACTGTTGACCATCATCAACGATATCCTCGATTTTTCCAAGATCGAAGCAGGCAAGATGGATTTGGAAACCCAACCGCTCGATGTGCGCGAGTGTGTCGAAAGTGCGCTGGATTTGTTAGCGACCAAAGCGGCAGACAAGGGACTGGAACTGGCCTACCAGATGGACACCCAGGTTCCCGCAGCCATCGTCGGCGACGTGACCCGCCTGCGCCAGATTCTGATCAACCTGCTCAACAACGCCATAAAGTTCACCGAGGAGGGGGAGGTAGTGGTGTCGGTAAGTGCCGACGACGGTCAGCTACATTTCTCGGTCATAGATACCGGCATCGGCATTCCGACTGACCGGATGGATCGGCTGTTCCAGTCATTCAGTCAGGTGGATTCCTCGACGACGCGCAAGTATGGCGGCACGGGACTGGGGCTGGTGATCAGCAAGCGTTTGAGCGAATTGATGGGCGGCACAATGTGGGTCGAAAGCCCCCTTCCGATTCCCTCCGGTGCCAGGGAGAGCAAGGGCGGACCGGGCAGCATCCTTCATTTCACAATTCAGGCTGAGGTCGCGCCCGCACCGATACGCGCCTATCTACGAGAGATTCAGCCGGACTTGCGCGGCAAGCGGGTGTTGATCGTGGACGACAACGCGACCAACCGGCGGATTCTGATGCTCCAGATGCAAGCGTGGGGAATAGAGCCGGTAGAGACCGCTTTCCCCACCGAGGCGTTGGAATGGATTCGGGCGACGGTCCGCGAGAGCGATCCTTCGGCAGGCCCTTTGGCAAGCTCGGTACAAGCTCCCTTTGACCTGGCGTTGCTGGATTACCAAATGCCAGAGATAGATGGGGTGATGCTGGCAACGGAAATACTAAAGATCCCCGACATCCAAGCATTGCCATTGATACTCCTAAGCTCTGTGCGGCACCAGGAGATAAAAGCAGAAGCGACTGACTTGGAAAAAGTGACCTTTGCGGCATTTCTGCTCAAGCCGATCAAAGCCTCGCAACTGTACAATGCGTTGGTGGGTGTCTTGGCGAAAGAGGATCGACCGAGGGAACGACGTGCAGATGCAGGCGCGCCGCAATTCGACCCGGAGATGGGGAAACGGCTGCCGTTGCGTATCCTGCTAGCCGAGGACAATGCGATCAACCAGAAACTGGCATTGCGCCTGCTGGCGCGAATGGGCTACCGGGCGGATGTGGCGGGCAACGGTCTCGAAACGCTGGAAGCGTTGCAGCGACAACCGTACGACGTGATACTGATGGATGTGCAGATGCCCGAGATGGATGGGCTGGAAGCCACACGCCGTATCCGCCACGAGGTTGCGCCCAAAGCGCAACCTCGCATCGTCGCAATGACGGCCAGTGCGATGAAAGAGGATCGGGATGCCTGTCAGGTGGCAGGAATGGACGATTACGTCAGCAAGCCGATCCGGGTGAAGGAACTGATCAACGCCTTGAACAAATGTCGGCCTGTCGAATAACAAATAATAGGAGCAGCTATTCAAACTCACAAATATACCCAACAGTAACCTGCGGGAGGGTAGCCTGAGCAGTAACTAATGCCAAACACCCGGAGAATGGGCCAGGGAACGCAAAGTACAGGAAACCGTGGAGCAAGAGATATGACAGGACAAGAGCAATCGATGGCAGAGCCTACAGCTTTGGACGTAACCAAAGAGACCGAATCTATCCTGCACGAGTGGCGCACCAAGACGTTGAACGTCATACTGACCGTGGTGGCACTCGTGGCTTTACCGGCGCTGGTCACCACCGTTTCTGACGTAATCCGCCTGCAAGAGGGATTATTTCAGTTGTTGGCCTATCTAGTCAGCTATCCGCTCTTGGTGGGACTGGTAGTTTTTCGCCGCCTCGACGTACGTCTACGGGGATGGGGCTTTTTACTGATGGGTTATGCACTTGGAACATTGAGTTTGATGCGGTCGGGGTTAGTGGGAAGCGGACGGCTCTATCTCATGGCGATGCCAATTTTGGCCATTATCCTGATCGGCGTGCGTTCTGGCTGGATAGCGACTGCGCTCAGCCTACTTTTCTATGCAGTCTTTGCTGCCCTTGCTCATCTGGGGATACTGGGGGAGTTACTCACTTCGCTGGACAATCCTCATGACCTAAGAAATTGGGCATCAAAGGGGGCCACTTTTGTGATGCTCACCATACCGACCATAGTGCTGTTGGAACATTTCCACCGGCTCCAGATCCGCACCCAGGAGACCGAGCGCCGGACGGCGGCAGAACTGGCTCAGGCCAATGAGCACCTGGAACATAAAGTCGCACAGCGCACAGCCGAGTTGGAACGCGCCATGCACCAAGCCCAGGAAGCCTCCCGCGCCAAGAGCGCGTTCCTGGCGACGATGAGCCACGAAATCCGCACCCCGATGAACGGCGTCATCGGTATGACCAGCTTGCTGTTGGACACCGAACTGACCCCAGAACAGTACGAGTTCACCGAAACCGTCCGCAACAGCGGCGACGCGCTGCTGACCATCATCAACGACATCCTCGACTTTTCCAAGGTCGAAGCGGGCAGGATGGATTTGGAGAATCAACCTCTCGATTTGCGTGAATGCGTCGAAAGCGCGCTGGACTTGTTAGCGACCAAAGCCGCGGATAAGGGATTGGAACTGGCCTATTTGATGGACGCCCAGGTTCCCGCCGCCATCGTCGGTGACGTGACCCGCTTGCGCCAGATACTGATCAACCTGCTCAACAACGCGATCAAGTTCACTGAGGAAGGAGAGGTGGTAGTATCCATAGAAGCGCAACCTTTACCCTCCGAGACTGAGGGAGGATACGAACTCGAGTTTTCCGTTTGCGACACCGGCATCGGTATTCCGCCCGACCGGATGGACCGGTTGTTCCAGTCCTTCAGCCAGGTGGACTCTTCGACGACACGCAAATATGGCGGCACGGGCCTAGGACTGGTGATCAGCAAGCGTTTGAGCGAGTTGATGGGCGGCACAATGTGGGTGGAAAGCCCTCTTCCCATTCCATCAGGAGCTAGAGAGAGCAAAGGGGGACCGGGCAGCATCTTTCATTTCACGATTCAGGCCCAGGACGCGCCAGCGCCGGTGCGTGCATATTTGCGAGAGGTTCAGCCAGATTTGCACGGCAAGCGGGTGTTGATCGTGGACGATAATGCCACCAACCGACGGATTTTGATGCTCCAGACGAAAGCGTGGGGAATGGAACCAATAGAGACCGCCCTTCCTACCCAGGCACTGGAGTGGATCCGTGGAGGAGATACCTTCGATCTGGCGCTGCTGGATTTCCAGATGCCAGAGATAGATGGGCTGATGTTGGCCGCCAAAATGCGTGACCTGGCACCTCAAATCCCCTTGGTGCTGCTAAGCTCGATACGGCAACAGGAAATGGGTGGAGACACCTCTGCTTTCAATGCATTCCTGCTCAAGCCGCTCAAAGCCTCACAACTGTACAATATAGTGGTGGGAGTTTTTGTAAAAGAGGAACAGCCAGAGGAGCGGCGAGCGGATGCCGCCAAACCAAAATTCGACGCCGAGATGGGGGAACGGCTGCCGCTGCGCATCCTACTGGCGGAGGACAACGCGATCAACCAAAAGCTGGCGCTGCGTCTGCTGGCGCGAATGGGCTACCGAGCCGATGTGGCAGGCAACGGTCTGGAAACGCTGGAAGCGTTGCAGCGACAACCGTACGATGTGATACTGATGGACGTGCAGATGCCAGAGATGGATGGGCTGGAAGCCACACGCCGCATCCGAACCTCCCCCCCCCCGGAGGGGACAGAGAGGAGGAAGCAACCGCGCATTGTCGCAATGACGGCCAGCGCGATGCAAGAGGACAAAGATGCCTGTCGGGCGGCTGGGATGGACGATTACGTCAGCAAGCCGATTCGGGTAAACGAACTGGTCAACGCCTTGAGCAAATGCCGACCCATTGATTATTCAGGAGACACATAGTCCAAAAATGCACTTGCAATATACTCCTTACGCTCCACCTTTGTTCATAGCGGCAGCTATATCGGCTGCTCTGGCGCTCTTTGCATTGCGACGCCGCACTGCGCCTGGCGCGTTGTCTTTTGCAGTGCTCATGCTGTCTGTGACATGGTGGTCGGTAGGGTATATGTTTGAACTGGGGAGCGTCAATCTGTCAGGAAAACTCTTTTGGACGAGCTTTAACTTTTTGGGCATTGTCATTGTGCCCATCTCATTGCTGATTTTTGCGCTCCAGTACACGGGCAAAGAAAAGTGGCTGACCCGTCGCAATCTGGCTCTGTTGGCCATTGATCCTCTCATCACACTGCTGTTGGCCTGGACCAATGACGCGCATCATCTGTTCCGAACCGACGCCAAACTGGCTGCCATCGGCTCGTTTTCGGCACTAGACCCCACGTACGGCATCGGATTTTGGGGCCACGCGGTCTATTCTTATGTACTGAACCTGATCAGTATGGTCCTTCTCATCCGGGCATTGATTCGTTCATCCCGCTTGTATCGTGGACAGACGATTGCGGTGCTGATTGGCTTGCTAGCGCCGTGGATGGGAAATGTGTTGTATCTTTCGGGCCTGAATCCATTTCCCTATCTGGATCTGACTCCCTTTACTTTTACCATCAGCGGTTTAGCAATGGTCTTTGGCTTTTTCCGCTTCCGGCTGTTGGACGTCGTGCCGGTAGCTCGCGACACCGTCATCGAAAGTATGAACGATGGAATGATCGTTTTGGATATGCAAGGCCGGGTCGTGGACATTAACCCCAGTGCTCAAAGCATCATCGGCAATGCAACATCCCAGGTGATCGGCCAGCAGGCAGCACAGGTCTTGAGCGCATGGCCAGATTTGGTGGAACAGTACCGTGACGTGTCTGAGGTGCAGACCGAGATTTCGCTGGGTAAAGGTACGACACATCGCGATTACGATTTGCGCATCTCACCCCTGACCGACCGGCGCCGTCGTCCCACCGGCCGATTGATTATCCTGCGCGATATCACCGAGCGCAAACAAGCGGAGAGAGAATTGCAAGAGGCCAAAGAGACCGCCGAGGCTGCTTCCCGAGCCAAGAGCGCATTCTTGGCGACGATGAGCCACGAAATCCGCACCCCAATGAACGGCGTCATCGGGATGACCAGTTTACTGATGGATACCGACCTGACCCCAGAACAGTACGAGTTCACCGAAACCGTCCGCAACAGTGGCGACGCGCTGCTGACCATCATCAACGACATCCTCGACTTTTCCAAGATCGAAGCGGGGCAAATTCAATTGGAGAACCAACCTTTTGACCTACGCGAGTGTGTCGAAAGCGCATTGGATTTACTAGCCGCCAAAGCAACGGACAAAAAGCTAGAGTTGGCTTACCTGATGGACGCTGAGGTTCCCGCTGCTATCGTCGGTGATGTGACCCGTCTGCGCCAGATTCTGATCAATCTGCTGGGCAATGCCATCAAGTTCACCGAGCAGGGCGAAGTGGTGGTATCGGTGAGTGCCGATGCTGATGCCGACGGGGTCGGGGCCGGAGGGCAGTTGCAGTTTTCGGTCATTGATACCGGCATCGGCATTCCGCCTGACCGGATGGATCGCCTGTTCCGTTCCTTCAGCCAGGTAGATTCCTCAACGACGCGCAAGTATGGCGGTACGGGACTGGGGTTGGTGATCAGCAAACGGTTGAGCGAGTTGATGGGCGGTACGATGTGGGTAGACAGTCCGCTTCCCATCCCCCCTCATGCCAGGGAAGGCGCAAAGGGAGGGCCGGGCAGTATCTTTCATTTTACACTTCAGGCAGAGGCTGCCCCTGCGCCAGCACGTGCCTATCTGCGAGAGGTTCAGCCCGACTTGCGCGGCAAGCGAGTGTTGATCGTGGATGACAACGCGACCAACCGGCGAATCTTGACCCTCCAAACGCAGCGGTGGGGAATGATACCAACGGAGACTGCCTTCCCCGCCGAGGCGTTAACATGGATCCGCCAGGGCACCCATACCTTTGATCTGGGGCTATTGGACATGCAAATGCCAGAAATGGACGGCGTGATGCTGGCGATTGAGATACGACGATATTGTGATGCTGACGTTTTACCGTTGGTGATGTTGAGCTCGCTGGGACGGCAAGAGATTGGTGCCCAAGAGGCAAAGTTCGCGACATTTTTGACCAAACCGATCAAATCTGCGCAATTGTACAATGCGTTGATAAACATCTTTGCGGAAGAAAAACGTCCACAGATGCAGCGCCGCAAAACAGAGTCGCAATTTGACACACAGATGGCGGATCGGTTACCGCTGCGCATCCTGCTGGCCGAGGACAACGCAGTCAGCCAAAAGCTGGCGCTGCGCTTGCTGGAACGGATGGGCTACCGGGCAGACGTGGCCGGCAATGGACTGGAAGTGATCGAAGCGTTGCAACGGCAACCGTATGACGTGGTGCTGATGGACGTACAGATGCCCGAGTTGGACGGGCTGGACGCCACCCGTCGCATTCGGAACGAGGTTGCGCCCAAAGCGCAACCCCGCATCATCGCGATGACGGCCAGCGCGATGAAAGAGGATCGAGATGCCTGTAAGGAGGCAGGGATGGATGATTATCTCAGCAAGCCGGTCCGAGTGGACGAGTTAATCGGTGCTTTGAACAGATGCCGGCCCCTGGAAGACATGTACGGCGATCAAGCGGCGGGTCCTGCTCTCAAGGCAGCGTAAGGAGGCAAAACTAATGGTGCCCTTGGAATTTATTTTAACTCCCTATGCTTTCATCAGTGTGACCATAATCATCCTGATGCTGGCGATTATTCTTTTTCTGATGCAGATCAAGAACAAGTCGCGAGCAACCTGGTTGATGATTGGCATTTGTATCAGTAACACTTTTTGCGCTGCTCATATCATCTTTGAAGCCGGTCTCGTGTTTTGGGGATGGGCTCTCACTCCTGCATTGAATGCTTGGTATCTAATCAACACAGTGTTTTTGATCCAGTTTGCTTATCACTTTCCAGAAAACGACCAGCCACGTGAAGCCAGACTGGCCCTAGTGGCGTCTTTTGGCATTGCTCTGTTCGCCACAATCTATAGCGTCTATTTTGCTTACCAGTTCACCGCCAACTGGTCACCGGCGCTCCGGGTCAACTCGAGCTTTGACTTGTTGGCCATCTTGAACACACCCGTTGTTATTGGAATCTTTTTGCGACGGATCATCCACCGCTCACAGGTCCAAGCCACGCGTGCTTCCAGAACCAACAAGTGGGCCTTTATACGGCATATGTGTCTGGCTATTTTGCGCCCCCACGATCGCTATGCCCTTGCGCTACGCAATCTTGCAATCATACTGCTCTTGGACATTTCGACACTAATAGGAGCAGCTCTATTCGAGGCCAGTCTTGTTTCGTACGGCATCTCGGTTTATTTCATTAATCTCAGCATATTGTTGATGATGGCTGGTATCGCCCTGGTTTATCTCAATTACAGTCTCGAACCGGTTAGTTTCATCGCCAAATTGGTCGGTATCTCGTTGGTTGCATTCCTGGCTATTTTTGGAGCAATAGGATTGGATATCATCGAAACATCTGGCCGGCAATACGAGCGCGAGAGGCAATTACAAGCCGTCATAGCTCAAAAAGCCATTCTGGCCAATGACCTATCCACACTGCCCGCCTCGGTAGTCTATGTCGCTGCCTGGCCGCTGGCAGAAAAAGACGAGCCAATAGCCCCTACCCGAGTTTTTGTGCGCGACAATGGGGCAGGAAACGCGGATATTGATCTACAGTTCCTCGCCGATGAGGACGAACTGCGCCGGCAAAATCCACAAGCGTTGGAGACACCGTGGAGGGAGTGGGGAACAGAGTTGAGCAAAGTTGAGCTGGAACAAATGACAGCGTCCTCATGGCAGATCGTGTTGCGCTTTGCCGACAATCCTATTGGCAGCGCCCACAAGTACGCGGGCTATCTTTTTTCTGACAGAGACACTGCAAACGCAGGCGTTCGGTATGAAATCGGTTTCAGCCTCGCCGAGCACCGGCGAGACATTCACGAAAAAGCGCTCAAACTGACCTCTCAGGTTGTGATCAGTAGTCTATTCATCATGTTGGTCTTTCCGCTCTTTTTTCGCATCAACCTGACCACTCCGCTGAACAGGTTGTTGGAGGGGGTAAAGCAAGCGAACGATGGTCAGTTAGATGTGTCCGTACCCGTACAATACAACGATGAGATCGGCTTTCTCACCCAGTCATTCAATACCATGGTTGGATCCATCAAAACGGCAGAGACTGCCCTCAGACAGATCAATGCCAACCTGGAAACATTGGTGGAACAACGTACCGCCGAACTGGCGCTTGCCGTACGCAAAGCCGAAAAAGCACAACAGGCCGCCGAGGCGGCCTCGCGGGCCAAGAGTACGTTCTTGGCAACAATGAGCCACGAAATCCGCACGCCAATGAACGGCGTCATCGGGATGACCAGCTTGTTGCTCGACACTGACTTGACCTCGGAACAATACGAGTTCACCGACACCATCCGCTACAGCGGCGACGCGCTGCTGACCATCATCAATGACATTCTTGACTTTTCCAAGATCGAGGCCGGCAAGATGGATCTGGAAAGTCAGCCTTTCGACTTGCGCGATTGCGTGGAAAGTGCGTTAGAGTTGCTGGCGACCAAAGCGACGAACAAGGGATTGGAACTGGCCTACATGATGGATGCCCAAGTTCCCGCTGCCATCATCAGTGACGTGACCCGCTTGCGCCAAATTCTTATCAATTTACTCAACAATGCCCTAAAATTCACCACAGAAGGTGAGGTGGTCGTATCGGTGAATGTTGATGCCGACGCCGACGGAGTCGGAGATCAGTTACATTTCTCAGTCATAGATACCGGTATCGGCATTCCGCCCGACCGGATGGATCGCTTGTTCAGGTCCTTTAGCCAGGTGGACTCTTCGACAACGCGCAAGTATGGTGGTACAGGTCTGGGATTGGTGATCA
>JAAEPW010001320.1 GCA_024232355.1 Chloroflexota bacterium
CAAGTGCGTCCGTGCGGCCGGAAATCGTCTGGAAATTGACGGCCATGAATTCAAGTTCGTCGGCTTCAACATCCGGGGGCTGGCTCATTATGGCTTTAACGATTTTCTGCCCCTTTCGACAGTGGCCCAACGAACCGAGGTTCTGGCGGCAGCCCAGGCGGCCGGCTCCTCGGTTATCCGCATCTTTTTGCCATTTTTTACCCTCAGCGATGCAGAGTTAATCTCTCGCCTGCGGATTGTTTTGGACAATGCCGTAACATACCAGCAGCGGGTAATCGTCTGCCTGACCGATCATTTTGAAGTTGTCAAACTTCAGCATTGGTCGTTTTTCCAGGACCCACCCGACTACCTGACTTACCTGTACATCGACAAACACTGGAATAAGGTCCTCAACCCAAACTTTTACGCCCAGCTCTACCGAGGCCCCTTCCTCGATTACGTCCGGGCGGTGGTGACCGCTTTCAAGAATCATCCGGCCGTTTTCGCATGGGAGTTGACAAATGAGGGCAGCGACTACCCCGACCACGACGGCTTTATCAATTTCTGTAACTCGATGGCGGCCGAGATTCGGGCGATTGATCCCAATCACATGGTCGCAGCCGGCATTGTCTCGATGCCGGTGATTCAATTCAAAAATGAGCCGGGCAATGACGAACCGGCCCGCTTCTACGAGAACCTCGATTTCGTGACGCTCCACGACTATGACACCATCTCTATGGTTGACCTGGAACTGGCTAAACGCCTCAACAAGCCCCTGATCATCGAGGAAACCGGGCGGATTGGCCGGCGGGTAAATTTCTTCCGCCAGAACATGGCCTACTGGTTTGACAACGGCGCCAGTGGCTACATGGGCTGGGGTTTTATGCCCTCTGACATCGACAACCAAGATGGCGACGCCAACATTGGCATTGACCGGGTTCTGCACGGTGATTATGAAGCAGTAACCCAGCTCTGGATCGACCGGGCGGCCACTTTTCCGCCAGTGCCACCCCCGGCCCCAATGACCGACACCCCCATTGACCCGCCTGAGAGCGAGAAAGTTAGCGCCAGCCACAATAACGTCCTGGCCGGTCCCGACAACCTGATGCAGGCCCTCGACGGGCGATCCGAAACTCGCTGGAGCACCCACACCCCACAGCGCCCTGGCATGTGGTTTGAAACTGACCTGGGCCAGATGCAAACAGTCAGTCGACTGCGTCTGAACAACGACCTCTCCCCCCACGACTATCCATGCGGCTATATCGTTCGTCTCTCCGCAGACCATGCTCATTGGGAGGAGGTAGCCCGCAACGATCACAATGACCGCGCTCTGGACATCACGTTTAGCCCGCGCCAGGCCCGCTACATCCGCATCGAGCAGACCGGCCGGGCTGATGACTGGTGGTGGTCGATCCACGAGATTGACCTCTCCGCCGAGGTCGAGATCAAGATAAGCGCCAGCGCCAGCCACAATAACGTCCTGGCCGGCCCCGACAACCTGACGCAGGCCCTCGACGGGCGACCCGAAACCCGCTGGAGCACCAACGCCCTACAGCGCCCCGGCATGTGGTTTGAGATTGACCTGGGCCAGACGCAAACGGTCAGCCAACTGCGTCTTAACAACGACCTCTCCCCCCACGACTACCCACGCGGCTATATCGTCCGTCTCTCCGCAGATCACGTTCATTGGGAGGAGGTGGCCCGCAACGATCACAATGAGCGCGCTCTGGACATCGCGTTTAGCCCGCGCCAGGCCTGTTACATTCGCATCGAGCAGACCGGCCGGACTGACAATTGGTGGTGGTCGATTCACGAGATTGACCTCTCCGCCGAGGCCGAGGTCAAGATAAGCGCCAGCGCCAGCCACAACAACGTCCTGGCCGGCCCCGACAATCTGATGCAGGCCCTTGACGAGCAACCCGAAAGCCGCTGGAGTACCCGCGCCCTACAGCGCCCCGGCATGTGGTTTGAAATCAACCTGGGCCAGACGCAAACGGTCAGCCAACTGCGTCTTAACAACGACCTCTCCCCCAACGACTACCCACGCGGCTATATCGTCCGTCTCTCCGCGGACCACGCTCATTGGGAGGAGGTGGCCCGCAACGATCAC
>JAAEPW010001321.1 GCA_024232355.1 Chloroflexota bacterium
GTAGCAGAATGGCGACCACACGCCCTCTAGCAGACATCGGCGCACAACTCCCGTGCCTTGGCAATGACGTCGGCCACTGCTACCATCTGGGTTTCAGAGCCAATGATGGGCGGGGTAAGGAGATACGAACCATTGCTCCTCTCGGTGGACCATCCTTGCAGGCTGAGGAAATCCACCGCATCGTCCAGGGTCGCGATCTCTGGAACCCGTAATGCCTGTTGAGCACCATTGACAGCCTCGAACTTGCAACGGGTGAGTACAGTCTGGCGCACGTTTTGGTACTCGTCGTGGGCCTTGACCGTGGCCTTGCCTGTGTAGGTCAGGGCGTGTTCCAGTTCTGCGTTGGACGCAAACCAGACCAGGACATTGCCAGCAGGGTCTCGAAACTTGTGCAGGTTGGTCACCCCGTACCTGCCATCTATGGGAATGATGGTGGTGACGGTCAGCTCGTCAAAGTGTTGTCGTTGGCCAACTGTGCTGACGTGCTGGCTCTTTGCCTGAGACTCTTGCTCTGCCTGCCGATTCATCTCCCGCGTGTAGGCGGGAATGAGGCTGGCGGCGTAACCGATCCAGCTGGCCTCGATCACGTCGCTCTCACACACCCGGACGAGGTTCCACTCGTAATCGCTGAGGCGATCATGGGTAGCCAGTTCCTCGCGTGCCCAGGCCAGGGCTTTTTGTGCTTTCTGCCAATCACGCTCGATTGGTTCCAGGTTACTTGTGTGACCATTCTTGCCCTGGTTCAGCATCGCGGAGAGAGCACAATCGGCGGTGGATCCCATCTGATCGCGTGGTATCCAGCCGTTGAGGCGGGCATCGGCGGAGACGTAGGCCAGGTAGGTCTCGATCTGGATCAGGAAAGGCCCACCTCTCCCGCCACCACCCAGCCAATCATCGTTCCCAGCCTCGTTGCAAAGCTCGTCGGCCTGGATCAGATACTCGGCAGTCTGTGCAGCGGCATCGGGGCTTTGGTGTCCGGTAAAGTCAGACAGACAAGAACTGCCTACCTGCTTGTACTCATCATTCTTGGTCACCACAAAAGTATCCTTGCGATTGCGGTTCATATTGCAGTGGTCACACCACGGATCAACCGTGCGGAATCGTTCCGGTACGCTCTCGCCGGGAACAGTGCGAACGATGTTTCCCTGTGCAGTGCCATCATCTAGATGCTGGAGCTTGGCGACGAATCGCCAGCCATTGAGACGGGGAGCTTTGCCGGTTACGCTCACTAAGTAGAGCCGGGTCACGGTGCCGTCGTCGTTTTCGATGTCCTCATAGTCCTTGAGGATTTCCATTCTGATGTCTGGAGAGCCAAGTTTGGCGGCCCGACGGGCGAGCTGCTCGATCTTTTTCTGTAGCGGCCCCAGGTTCCGAGCCGGGATTTTGTAGATATTGTTTTCGTTCATACGTTTTGACCTCCTTTGAATTCCTATGATGTGTGCATTTTGATCTCGCAAAACCGAGTAAAACCATCAACGAATGGACCATCCAACGAAAAATCATGCCTCGCCAAATATGCAGCCTGGCATAATTGCGAAATGAAGAAAAACGTCGGAACCAGTACAGCCACAACATCTAGCTCGATCAGAAAGCCTACCCTGTGCTGCGTATCTCCTGCTTACGATTGCCCAAATTCACCTCGGCAAAATGCTCTGACCTACGTTCATTTTATAGGGAAGAGGATCTGAGATTTTGTGCGCAAGTGTCCGTCCGAGTTAATTTTAGCACCTTTGTTACTTGCCCAAGACCGACGTCTGCTAAAATGAGGTCGTTGTGTATTACGAATGACACACTTGACAGTGGGTGCCAATTTGTCTCGGACGATGCTGCAGATAACCATTGGTATTGTGAACATCATAACGAGTGAGGAGTTTCGTATGTCAGCCAGAATTATCGTGATCGACGATGACGTCACTTTTGCGACCTACGTCCGTGCCGCGCTTGGACGTTACGGACACAGGGTCACGGCCTTTGAATCGGCGAGAGACGGCGTGTGGGCGGTCGCCAGCACCGCTCCCGATTTGGTGATCCTGGATGTGATGATGCCAGAGATGAACGGCTGGGAGGTCTGCCAGCGCTTACGCGTGATCTCGGACGTGCCGATCCTGATGTGTACGGCTCTAGGATACGGCCTCAACGCCGCCAAGGGCTTGAGCCTGGGGGCCGACGATTACGTGACAAAGGCGTGCCTGCCCCAGGAACTGCACGCCCGGGTAAAAGCCCTGCTGCGGCGTGCGGCGTTGATGCGCGCCGTCCCCGTGCCACCTTTGTTCGTGGTGGACGATGCGCTGCACCTAGACCTGGAACGCAAGATGGCATGGTTGGGCGGGCAGACAGTAAAATTGTCTCCTCTCGAGTTCCAACTGCTGGCCTATATGGCTCACAGCCAGGGCCAAACGGCCGCCTACGACGAGCTGTGGAGCCACGTGTGGGACTATGCCGGTGTGCCCGACAAAGGCCTGATCCAGCGCACGGTGAGCAACCTGCGGCGCAAGGTGGGCAAGGAACGGATCACCAGCGTGCGCGGCCACGGCTACTGCCTGAACTGACCCTTTCTCCCAAGGCTGTTCAGTTCTAGTTTTCCAACGCTCTCAGCCCCTGTCTCGGGGGCGGTTTGGGAGCAAAAGTCTTTTCCACAAGCACTATACCGTTGCATAGGCCGCCCCCAAGACGGGGGCCTGAGCGTCTTGTGTGAGAACTGACAGCCCTGCCCTCTCTCCCCCTCTGCCAATTTTCCGAAACCTTTCCGAATTCTGGGCCGATTTTTGGGTATAATATAGGTTGTGGTACACATTAAAAACTTTTTACCACAAATTAACACGAATGTATAAGCGCAGCGGCAAAATTTGTGAAAATTCGGTGTAACCTGCGGTTGCCTTAATTCGTGGCTAGAATTTGTAAAGACTAAAAACTCTATAAAACGCCCAGTCCCGCGCAACCCTGACCACGCAGGCGGGTTACTTATTTACGGTGCTCAACATCGCACCAAACAACATTGCCAAGCACGATCTTGAATGACCAATTCAACAAAGACAAATAGCACTACAACTCAAACCGGCGCACCCCCAGGTGGTTGCCCGCCTCAGACAGAAACCTACCCGGCCAGAGTAGGGGCTTTTACGTCCCTTTCTCTGGCCGAATTGCATTTTGGCACACAGAGCAATATGAGAAACTGGGCTGATTCTTTACGAGCGAAACGACTGTACCAAGGAGGCAAATAATGATCTTTCATAATTTCATAGGTTCGGTAGCATACAAATTGGTGGTCTACCTGCTAATCACGGCGATGACGGCGACCTCATCCATTCCCATCCTCCAGCGTATGCAAGTCATCACCGATGCCTACACGGGGCTGATGCAACGGCTGGGCACCGAGTCTGCCATCGCATCTACTGCCTCGGCCCTGGACGCCATCACCGCGGCATTGCCAGCAAGTGGGCAAGGGGCAAGTATGCAAGGGGCAAATGAGCAAGTGGCAAGTGGCAAGTCACGCCCCTCCGCTCCTCTGCCTCTCCGCTCCCCTGCTCCTTCTCCCTCGATCTCCGTCTCTCGCGTGCAATCGGCATACACACCAGGCGATACCATTTCCGGCACTCTCACCATCACTTTCCGCGTCACCAACAACAAGCCGCCGACATTGATGCCTCAAGTATCCGAGAACGCCACACTCACCGAGACCGCAGCCGCGATCCAAGCCTTTGACGCGACCGCCGACCCGAACGCGGTGCATAACGTCCTGCTCGTGGACACTCTGACCACCAACGCGACCTTTATCTCTGCCAACCCACGGGCCGACTACAAGGACGATCAATACACCTGGAACCTGGGCAGCATTCCGCCAATGAAATCGATCACGGCGACGCTGACGCTGCAAGTGCCCGCCAACATCGCCGATATCGTGGCGCTCGACACCGGCGCGACCACCTGGGGCACGCTCCAAGGAGAAATGGTCAGCGCCAGCGCTTGTCCCACAACGTTAGCTCCTGCTGCCTTGAGCGAGTATCTCCAGCTTACCGTGGATGCCAACTTCCAAGATGAGTATGTGGCTAAACGAGCGGGCCAACTATGCCCTAACCCAATGGGACCTTTTGATTACGTGCAAACCCTGGGCTATGAGGCATATAAAGGCAGCCTACGCGGCGCGCGCGGTACCGAGTGGAGCCAGGCCGGCAACAGCCTCGACCAATCTAACCTGTTGGTGGCGATGCTGCGCGGCAACGGCGTGCCCGCCCGTTACCGCCATGGCACGTTGAGCACAGAACGCGCGCAAGAACTGATCCTCTCAATGTTCCCCACCACGGCTCCCGTGGTAGGCTACGTACCAGAGGACACCGAGACCTCCGACCCGGCCAATGACCCCGACCTGCTGGCCGAGGCCCAGGACCACTGGTGGGTGGAGGCTTACGTGGACGGCGCTTGGGTGGCAATGGATCCCTCCTTCAGTTATGCAGAGCCGGGCCAGACCTTTACCACGGCAGAGGGGGCTTCTCTGGACGAGGTGCCCGATGAGGAGCGCCACAAAGTGACGGTCACCATCGAGGTTGAAAAGTACGACATGCTTTCCTACCTCTCATCCGGCTTTACCTACGAGATCCCACTAACCACCACCTTTACCACCGCTGAACTGGTGGGTAACCCGCTGGCACTGGAACACCTGACGGCCCACGAGACGCCCCCGATGGGCTATATGATCTATGGCTGGGTCTATTACACCTACGTGCCCTACTTGCGGTTGGGGGACGATGAAACCCTGGTTGTCGGCGATCCCTTTTGGGAACTGCTCTCCAACTATCCCTTTGGGCAGTTTGCCATCATATCTGAGTATCTTCACTTTGACGTGCAAGACGCCGACGGCAACGTAACCCGCTACACGCGCCAAATCGCTGACCGGGCCAAGGCAGGTCCCCTGGGTGGTCCGCTGCGCAGCGATTCCAAACAGATCATTGGATTGATGACCCAGGATGTGCTTTCCTCGTTGGGGCCAGAGGCACTTCCATTGGTGCACCAAGGGGACAGTCACACCATCTACTTAAACCCGTCTTGGATGTCCAACGAGTATGCGGCCCACGTGGGCGAGGATTTGATGGTGACCGTACCCCGCATCGCCGAGGTAGAGTCCATCGCTGCGGGACTGGGGGCTTTGGAAGAAGGATACCAGGCCAACTTTGGCGCGGTAGAACTGGCAGAGATTGCCGACCTGATCGAGGGAACGTCGCAGGCGTTCGACCGTATGCTGGGCGCCTCCTTTGTCACCATGTCTGACCAGGCATCGCAAGACCTGGCAGAGACGGGCCTGGTGCGCACCTACCCTGACGCGCCGCGCATCACCATTGCTTCCTCAGTGATCTCGATGAGCAGGGAAATTTCCCAGACGGCGCAGTTGCAGATTCTCGACTTGCTGCACGATTCCGTGCGCGCGATTGGCTACCCCGGCCAAGCGCGCGGCGCCGAGCAAGTATACCGGATGACGCGCGGCGTCTGCAACACCTTCCTGGAATCCGCGGTAGGCGAGGCGTTGACCGGAGAACAGAGCAAATCGGCGGCCAACGTTCTGCAGGCGGCGCAGTACCAGGACATTCCCCTGGCCTACGTGGACGCCGACCACCTGGACGTGTTGGCCCGGTTGGAGATCTCTACCCAGGCCAGGGCGTTCATTATGGACGCGGTACAGCAGGGCTACGGGGTGCTCGTGCCGGAGCAGATGGTAGACTGGGATGGCGATGAGACCATCGCCTGGTGGCAGTTGGATCTAGAGACCGGCGAGATGGTGGGCATAGGAGAGAACGGCACCCACGATTTTATCACGTTTACGACAATGTTCATGGTAGGTTTTATGATAGTATTGCACCTGATGTGGCTCATCGCCCTGTTATGGAAATTGATCCAATGGAGAGACGCGATCTATATGACGTGGGAGCACTTTTGGGAGAACGAAGTCCCTTCAGCTATGGGCCAAAATGAAGACCAACAACTGATTTACACAGATGCATTCCAAGCTACCAAGACCCATATGCAGGAATACATAGAAGAGCACGTGTGGTGGTTTTCCAGGACATCCTGGTGGGCACGGTAAAATGAATTCAGAGATACGAAAACAGGAGGTAGTGTGATGAACACCAAAACCCGATTGATCTTGATCGTAGCCCTACTTGGTATAAGCGCCGTGGTGCTGGCAGTGGTATTTATGCAGCGCGGAGGAACACCCACGCCTGCGACAACCCCGTCGCAGGCAACGGAACCCAGCGACACGACAGACATAGCCGCCGCGCCAGGCGCAACGGCCCTGCCGGGCGAGACAGCAGCGCCAGCCACGCCAGAGGCAATGGCAGCGACTATGCTGCCTGACAGCGTGACCGTAGAGCCCAGTACAACAACCGCCACACCTGCACCTACTCCCACGCCGACAGAAGGAGAAAAAGTAACGGCGGCGGTGGGGCAGGAGCACATTGCCTACCGACCGACACAGACAGAGTGTGAGCAGACTGTAGATGATGGAGAAGTTGTGGCTTGCGTGTGGCATGATTCCTCTCGGTTAATCGTGCGCTCAGAGTGGGAACAATTGTTTCCTGATACGGACTTTTATTTAGTTGAGTTGGGAGGTTATCGACCAGATTCAACTGAACCATATAGCTCTCGTCGTAGACTTGCTGCCTGGTATGACGACAAGCACTACACCGCCGAGACCTTTGACCGTTTACTAAAGGCCAATGGTGTCACCATCACCGATGAGAACCGCGAACTGGTCGCCAAGGCATTCGCACTGATGACCATTCCTGATTATCTCAAAGAAGAGATTATTTTCATTGAGTGGGTTGAGGGGGACTGGCGAACATTGCATAATTATGATCACTATTTGAAGGCTTGGACCAAGATACAAGGCTTGGAGATATGGTGGTGGTTTGATTTCGCTGATAATCAATTGAGATTTGTCTCAAGAAGTGATGTTAACAAACACGTTGGTGATTATATTGATGTGTCAGTCATAGAACTTCCCCCCCCCTCATTCGTTGATTATCAGTTCAGAGGAGAATGATCAATGAAAACAAAACAGGTGAAATCGCTCGTTATAAGTTGTGTTCTGGCACTGATATTGTTGCTTTTTACAATTCAATTCGTTTCGGCCAGCGCGGATCCGGGTAGAGTAAAGCAACCGGTTGCCATTGCTCCTCCTCCTTCATCCTCGACAGAGTCCGGGCAGGCAGTACCTTTGCAGCAGCCTGGCGGCTTGACCGCTACTCTGCGGGCAGCATCCAAGAGAGAGATCGAGTTCTGGACATTGAATCGCGATATGGACGCTGGAGCCCAGCAGAGCTTTATTCCCCACCTCATACTCTACCAAGATGGGAAACTGACCCCTGAGGTCTCCCGCGCTCCGATTGTGACCACAAACTCGGTGCTCTCATTTTCTTCATTGAATTCAGTGATACAAAAACAGGAGATAGTGTGATGAACACCAAAATCCGATTGATCTTGATCGTAGCCCTACTTGGCATAAGCGCCGTGGTGCTGGCAGTGATATTTATGCAGCGCGGAGGAACACCCGCGCCTGCGACAACCCCGTCGCTGGCAACGGAACCCAGCGGCACGACAGACATAGCCGCCGCGCCAGGTGCAACGGCCCCGCCGGACGAGACAGCAGCGCCAGCCACACCAGAGGCAACGGCAGCGACCACGTCACCACCGGATGGTGCGACTATTGAGCCTGGTGCACCAGTGGCTACACCCGAGCCCACGCCAGCATTGAGGGCAGAGGAGTTGCTGGCGCGCGAACTGATACAACCAAGAGGTCAAGTTACATTTTCAGATGATGAGTGCAGTAGAATTCTTGAAACTGAATCGTCGTGTAGCGTGATCAAATCCGCGGCGCCCATCATACGTCCAGAGTGGGAAGAACTGTTTCCTCAAACGAACTTCTTTCTCGTAAAGACCAATTTGCATAGTTATGACGAGTTTGCTGGACAGCCCAAATGGCTCATCGTTGAGTATGATGGACAGCACTATACTTCCGAGACCTTTGACCGCCTGCTGAAGGCCAATGGTGTCACCATCACCGACGAGAACCGCGAACTGGTCGCCAAGGCATTCGCACTGATGACCATTCCTGATTATCTTGAGGAAGAGGTTATTTTCACTGAGTGGGAAGTGGGCGAGTGGGATTCTGGGTTATTCATGTATACCAACTATTTAAAAGCCTGGACGAAAATTCAGGGTTTGGAGATTTTGTGGTGGTTTGCATTCAATGATAACCGGTTAAAAGCTGCTACGAGATTTAGGGTTGTTGAGTCTCATATTGGGGACTACATTGACGTGTCCCCTTTTGACTTGCCTCTTCCTTTAACCCAACACTACTATTTCCGTGGAGAATAACCAATGAAAACAAAACAAGTGAAATCGCTCGTAGTAAGCTGTGTTCTGGCACTGATACTGTTGCTTTTGGCAATTCAGTTTGTTTCAGCCAGCGCGAGTCCAAGCAGGACAGAGCAACCGGTTGCCGTTGTTCCTCCTTCATCCTCGGCAGAGTCGGGGCAGGCAACACCTTTGCAGCAGCCTGGCGGCTTGACCGCTACTTTGAAGGTAGCGTCTGGGGCGGATATTGTTTTCATAACACAAAACGATCGAACAGTAAACAATGTCCCGCCGCAAACGTTCGACATACCTCACCTCATACTCTACGAGGATGGTGCCTTGACCCATAAGGTCTCTTACGCGCTGATTGTGACCGCAAACTCAGTGCTCTCATTTTCTTCATTGAATTCAGTAACACGAAAATAGGAGATAGTGTGATGAACACCAAAACCCGATTGATCTTGATCGTAGCCCTACTTGGTATAAGCGCCGTGGTGCTGGCAGTGGTATTTATGCAGCGCGGAGGAACACCCACGCCTGCGACAACCCCGTCGCTGGCAACGGAACCCAGCGGCACGACAGACATAGCCGCCACGCTAGGTGCAACGGCCCCGCCGGACGAGACAGCACCGCCGACCACACCAGAGGCAACGGCAACGATCATACCACTGGACGGTACGACTATTGGGCCTGATGCTCAAGCAACTACACCTGCACCCACCCCAACGCCAACAGAAGGGGAAGAAGCTGCGGCAGCGGTGGGACAAGGATACACTGCCTATCGACCAACACAGACGGAGTGCGAACAGATTGTGGATGACGGACAAGTTGTGGCTTGCGTGTGGTTTGATTCTGCTCGGTTAATCGTGCGCTCAGAGTGGGAACAGTTGTTTCCTGATACGGACTTTTACGTACTTGGGTTGGGAGGTTATCGACCAGATTCGACTGAACCATATGACTCTCGTCGTAGACTCGTGGCCTGGCAGGACGACAAGCACTACACCGCCAAGACCTTTGACCGCTTGCTAAAGGCCAATGGTGTTACCATCACCGACGAGAACCGCGAACTGGTCGCCAAGGCATTCGCACTGATGACCATTCCTGATTATCTTGAAGAGGAAGTTGTCCTCACTGAATGGGAAGAGGTCAATATGCAGCCAGCACTCCATAACTATAATTATTGTTTGGGACTTTGGACCAAGCTTCAAGGGCTAGAAATAAAATGGTGCTTTGTATTTGGGAACGAGCGTCTGAGAATAGCATCAGGACCCGCTGTTCAACAAGACGACGTTGGTGATTATATTGATGTGTCAGTCATAGAACTTCCTCCCCCCTCATTTGTTGATTATCAATTCAGAGGAGAATGACCAATGAAAACAAAACAAGTGAAATCGCTTGTAGTAAGCTGCGTGTTGGCACTGATACTGTTGCTTTTGACAATTCAGTTTGTTTCGGCCAGCGTGAGTCCAAGCAGGACAGAGCAACCAGTTGCCGTTGTTCCTCCTTCATCCTCGACAGAGTCCGGGCAGGCAGTACCTTTGCAGCAGCCTGGCGGCTTGACCGCCACTTTGCAGGCAGCATCCGAGTTGGAAGTGGATTTCTATCCAGGGAATGATGACAGAAACCCAGTTGTACATCTACCCTACCTCATACTGTACCAGAATGGGGATCTGACCCCTGAGGTCTCCCGTACGCTGTATATCACTGTGGAGAACGTAGAGGCGCCCCCAGGTATAGTGGTGAACGTCGAGATCACAGTTAGCACTCAGCATTGTGATCCAGACGGAGGCGGATGTCTTGCCTTCGCACCACAAATCCCCGTCTGGCGCGAGGTTAAGCAACACCCCGCTAATGGCCCCGAGCCAGCGACCTCCTGGGAAAACATTATATTCTCTCGCACATTTACCACGAGCATCCTATACGCTGGCAACGTTGTCAGCACCCCCACCGATTACTTCCAGGTGGGCGTCCGGGTGGACGGAGTGCCGGTCGGCGACTTTGATCCCAGGGAGTACGCCCTCCTGATGGAAAATCAAGTGAAGGGTTTCCTGGACGCCGACAATGATTTCCTGGTACGCTACTACGACATGGCCCCCTTTGGCCACAAAACAAGGTGGGGAGGTCCCCCTGCTGGAACAAACTGGTTGCTCAGAGAAGACGTCATGGACTACATCCAGAATGATTTTACCAATCTGTTGACAAAAACTTTCGAGACAGAGATAGGCTGGGGATTGCCTGGTGGTCTGGACCCACGCTGGGGGTCCAAAGATACTACAAACTTCTTGAACGTGGACATCAATGATTCTGGCACTTACTTTCACGGTAGAGCAGGAAATAACTCGTCTATGCACTTAACCTCCTATCCAAGATCATGGGATGGTTATACGAGCCTGTCTGCCATGATCGAATCCTCTTTGTCCCACGAGATGTTTCACAATATGCAAGATAGTGTAATGTATACAGTGATAAATGACGATACCTGGTTCTGGAATCCCATCGGCGAGGGGACCGCTGTTTTGGCATCAGTACTTATATCGCCCACTGCACAATTTACTACTGCTCCTCTCCGGCAGTATTCTCATTTTACTGGGAGGTACTTGAACGAGTTTCTAAATTATACTTATAATTCTTCGTACAAAGTATTGCCTGATAAGATTTTTAACTACAGCACTGCCCTGTATTGGCGTTTTCTGTATGAACAGTGTGGAGGCCTCGACGCCGGGGGGGAGAATCCAACAGAAGGGATGAAAGTGATATGGCGCGCTTTGGAAGAAATGTACCCCAAAGCCGATGACGACCCTGATCCCGTTGCTAATCCCAGCGTTGTTGACGGTATGGAAGCGTTGATGAATGAAGCATTGACAGAGTGCTCCGCTTTTAGTACATATACAGAAAGCCTCACTACCTTTGCCAGTGCCAACTATGCGCTTCTCATAGAAAATGGCAGATGTGCTGGGGTGCCAGACATTTCTCAGGGATGCTTTTATCATGACCCAAACAACATGTATAGCAATCCAATAAGCACTGAAATTGATTATACAGGAAATCTCATAAACCGTGGTTATGCCATAACTAGCAGCTTTGGTATGGACTTTGTTAACATAAAGCTGGATCCAAGCACCGACAATCAAACGATGACGCTCTCGTTCAGTGACCCAATGGGTGCGGATGAGTTTCACGTACAATTGTGGAAACTACTGGATGATCCTGCACGAGTAAGAAAACCACAACGGATTCCAAATGACAACACTCCTACTCAAGTCCTCACAATGACGAACCCAGATGGGGATTTGATCTATACCGTCCCAGCGATCAGTACTACCGTTTTCAACAGAATAGGCTTGATCATCACACGAATTGACGCTGACGAAGCAATAGACGGAACTGGTTTCTATTTCATTGCCTTGGACCCGAACGCCGACAGCGATGGCGACGGCATTCCTGATAGCGTCGAACAGCGTTTTGGCATCGAGGACGCAGATGATGACGGCGATCCCAACTATCTTGATCTGGACAGCGACGGAGACACCATCTCGGACACCATCGAGGCTGGCCTCAATCTGCTGAACCCGGTAGATACGGACAGCCTGATAACGGCCACTACCTTTATCACTCCTTCCGACAAGATTCCTGACTTTCTAGACCTTGACAGCGATGAAGACACCATCTCGGACACTATTGAGGCTGGCGACGACGATCTAGGCACGGAGCCTGACAACACCGATGGTGATACCCGCGATGGGTTGCCCAATTATGACTATCGCGACTTTGATAGTGACAACGACACTATTCTCGATCTGCACGAGGCTGGCGATGATCCAAACACTATCCCCATAGATACAGACTTGGCTCTGATATCCGACAAGATACCCGACTATTTGGACGACGACAGCGATGACGACACAATTCCAGATCGCATCGAGGCTGTCGACAACGATTTGCTGACGCCACCCTGGAACAGTGACACGGACAACATCCCTGACTTTCAAGACGAGGACAGCGATAACAACCTTCTACCAGACATAGTGGAAGTTGGGCCAGACCCTGAAGACCCAAGGAACACAGATGCAAATACAGAGATCATTATGGTCCCAGATTTTCGTGATTCCGACAACGACAATGACGGAATTCCCGATACTATTGAAATACTCCAATTGTATCCCAATGGCTTTGAGTTAGACAGCGACGGCGATTACATTCCCGACCACCTGGAACTCGATAGCGACGACGACACAATTCCAGATCACACTGAGGCGGGCGCTGACCCATTGAACCCCGTCAATCACGACGACGACGATTTACCCGACTACCGCGACCTCGACAGTGATGCCGACTATATCTACGACGAATACGAAGCCACGTGTTCAGTAAGTATCACTGGCACCGTTGTAGGCACCGGCTTTCCATGCAACAGCGATGCTACCAACGTGCTTTCCCCGACCCTGGTCGTGACTGATACGATACCTGACTATATTGACATCGACAGCGACGGCGACGGTGTGTTGGATAGCATTGAGGCCGGGGATGACTATTTGGTAACAGTTCCCCGCGACAGTAACAACGACGATGTTCCTGATTTTCGTGACCCTGTTATACGCTACATCGCATCGCCCTCAATGTGGGATATGAGGTGGTGCATACCGTTCCGGACTGTTCCATGGGGCTTTGACATGGGTGTAGCGTGTGGTCTCGAGATCATCCGCCACACGCTGGAGAACGCCGGCATCGACGTGGGCGACGACCCACCCGTGCCCGGTATGCTCTTTTCCACCACTCCCTTCCCCACACTGCCGGCCGGTAGCGCACAAAGCGTGATCGCTGCCTCCGCCACTCACACCACCACGTCCATCGGCGCATCGTTCACTACATCCCATACCATCCTCGCCGGTGATCTCCAGGCCACGTGGAACACCGATGCCTGGGCCGGCGCCCAGTTCATATCTCTCACCGTTCCTTGGGCGCACCTCTATGACGAAAGCAATACTCTCGTCGCCACGGGTACAGTGGAAGCACGACCTATCATTTTCTCCGATGGAGAAAAATCGTCGGCTATCGCACTGGCAATGGGCGATGCCCTCACGTACACCGTCGAGGGCACCGGTTCCGCTGCCTTTTACGCTCCCGCCATCGATGGCCTGGGCGTGGGCGGCCAATGGTTTGCCCACACCGCCCAGGTACAGTCCGTTGTCACCTACGGCGTCGGCTTGCAAGGAGCCGTCGTTATTGTGGGTGGTCAGGAATACACCGGTACCTTTGTTCTCGTTACTACCGATACCGTCACGTTGGAAGGCCGAGGCCACACCCTCACCCCCAACTTTGCCGACCACGTGCTCATCGAGGCGGAATCTGCAAATCTGCAGATCGCTGGATCTGCGGATCAGCAGGTCGCTTATTCCGGCTACACTGGTCCCATCACTATCACTGAACACACGACCGAATTGGATCGTGTAGAACTGAACGGCCCGGCTGCTCGCGATCTCTCGCTGGCGCTGGTCCCTGCCGAGAGCAGCATCACGCCTGTGGAGACCGCCTCCTTCCAGGCCGATATCCACTCCAACCAGGATGACACCTACACCCTCACCGTCGCGCCCCCCATGGGCTGGCAAGCACAAGTAGACGCCAACGGCCACATCACCATCACCCCGGCCCTCGATGCCGCCCCTGGCACCTACCATGTTCACGTCGCGGCTCAATCCCAATCGGTCAATCCTGCCCATCCGCTGTTCTCCACCGCCATTCACCAGGTCACCATCCTGCCCTGGCAGGGACTCAAACTATCCGTCGTCCCCGACCCGGTGACCACCGTCCCGATGGGGCCAATCGATTCTGACTCCGAACTCGGAGACATCAACAACGGCCAGGTCCAGGTGCCCGATGCAGCCTACGTTGCCACCATCACCAACACCTCCTCCACCGGCCACACATTCGACGTGCAAGTGATTCCTGACGGCTTCCCGGTGGAGTGGATCATGCTCGGCGGCGCGGGCCGTTTGCCCACCACCACCGTCACCCTGCCTGCGGGCGGAACCGGCAACCTGGGCGTCTACGTCTCGCCCGTCGGATTGGAGACGCTGCCTCCGATCGGTACCGAGTATCCCTTCACCATCCACGCCACGGCAGCGGACGACCCCGCGCTCACTCAGAGCGCTCCAGAGACGTTCGTCATGCCACCCATCCCGTTTGCCCAAGTCTCGGCTCAACCTGACCTCGTCTATGCCACCCCCGGCCTCACCACCACCTTTGAGGCTGGCGTGCGCAACGTCGGCAACGTCTCTGACACCTTTGAACTTGAAGTTACCCTGTCGAGCGTCGATTACCAATCAGCCGTCATCAACGATCAACCGGTGATCCTGCCGGGTGAAACGGATGTTATGCCGGTCGAGCTTCTCATCACCGATGGTGAGATCGGCCGCAATTACCACGCCAGGGTGGGCACTTGGTGCGGCCCATACAAACCCTCGGCCCACGTGACCGTGCGCTTGGTTAGCCCGTGCGTGTTCGAGATCTACCAAGCCGCCCGCGCGGCCACGCAACTGGACGATGCACAGTTGCGCCAGGCTCTGGACAACCTGGCCTTCCAACTCGAGCGCTGGGAGCAAGACCCCGGCAACACCGCCCTACGCGATCGCACCGTCGCCGCGCTGGAAGACGTCATCACCCGCGTGCAAGCGCGCTACCCCCTGGCGGGCACCGGCGACCTGGAGACCCTGACCGCAGCGCCTACCATCGAAGGCTTTTGCGCCCCTATTTCCAACTTGCAAAACACCCTGACCCGCATCGCCGAACGGAACGTCGCCGTGACGATCCAACCGGGCTTTGATGCTACCCTAGTGGGCCAACCCGTCACCTACACCTTGACCCTGGAAAACCAGGGAACCTTAACGACGACCTACGGGGCGAGTCTACAAGTTTGCGAGTCTGCAAGTCTGCAAGCGTGCGACTCGTTGGTGTCTGGTGTGCAATACACGATACCTGCGGGTGAGGCGTTGGCGATTCCTATCGTGGTCACGCCCACGGATTTGGGCTACTATACCCTCGCCGCCGACGTTCAGGCCGTTGAGGACAGCTTGATCCAGGCCCAGGCCACCGCCGGTCTCAACGTAGTGGACCGTTTCGTGCAGGTCGTGTCGGTGAGCGCCGATCCCGACTTTGTCGAACTCGGCCCCAATACCGTCGATCTGTACGCCCAGGTCGCCAACGTGGCCGGCATCGCCCAGGAAGGGCAGGCCTTGGTACACGTCATCTCGCCCGAGGGCGACCCCGTCTATACCAACACCCTGCCTGTTACCCTGGTCCCCGCCCTGCAGTTGCAGGGGCTTGACCTGGGCACCGCCTCCACCGATGGCTGGGGCGAGGGCGTCTATACCATCACCCTCGACATCGTGGACGAGGTCGGTGACCCCATTCTGGATGGTTCCGGTTACGGCCATCTGCTGGCGGGCACCGGGCTGAGGGTTGGCAACAGCGTGCAACCCGCGCTGGTCGTACCCGGCACGGTGACCGTCACCACCGCCATCGTCGCCGAGCGGACAGCGCCCCATACCGGGTCTGAGGGAGACGGGTCGAGTGAACTCTCCAACATCTACTCCTTTTACATGCCCGCCGCGTTGACGGCGAACACCGAAGACCCACGTGACCAACTCTTTTACGTCGTCGGCCTGCGCCCGGAGACGACCTACGTGGCGCAACGCTTTGACGAGGACACCATGACCTGGACTCACGTGCTGACCGACAGCGTGGTCATGGACCAGGTCAACGTCCACGTCACCGGCATCCTGCCGGATCAACTGTATCGCGTCCAGGCATCCCAACCTTTGCTGCTGGTGGTTACCTCCAACGAAGGCTCGTTGGTGCCCGCCGCTACCTCCGACCTCAAATTCCGGGGCCGCCGCTTTATCTTTGTCGGCAACTATGAGGGGGCCTACAACCGGTCGCGGGCCTCCGTCTTTGGCTTGGAAGACAGCACCACCGTCACGATGGAGGTACGCGCTTACCAGGACGACTGGACCACGCCCCTCGCCACACTGACCCATACCCTCAATGCCGACGAGTACTGGTTCGAAGAGATCGCGACCGACAGGGACACGACGACCGTGATGCGGGTGACCGCCGACCGGGACGTGATCGTCTACCGCACCAGCAACGACAACGACGAGTTGGACACGGCGATGAGCGATAACGGCACTCCTTACGGCAAGGTCTTTTACTTTGCCCCGGTGCCGCACGCTTTCCACAACGTCATGCTGCTCTTTAACACCGAGCCGCTCAGTGCCACCGTGCACATCTACGGCCTGGACACACCCTATACCACAACGGTGATCCTGGAGCCTTATGGCGCGCAGACCGTGGACCTGAAAAACCACCCGGCCGATTATTTCAAGATCGTCTCCGACCGCACCCTGAGCGTCATTGGCGGAGGCGTGTATCCCGGCCAGCTGCAGCCCGACAGCAGCAAAGCCGACGATGCCATCTGGGAGATACTGCCCACTCGTATGGGGGACCAGTACCTGTACCAGACCAACCTCCTCCACTCCCGTGGCCAGTCGATCGTCCGGGAGTACACCGAGTTCGACACCGGCCCTCTGCACGACGTAGAGATCGCCACTGCCATTTCGTTGGTCGACAAATCAACCGACCACCTGTGGTATACCAACGGGCTCAACTATCTGGCCAGCCGGCCCTTTACCGTCACGCTGGAGGTGATCTCGCGCACCGTGCCTCCGGGCATCATCCGCCACGAGGAGAACCACGACGTCCATTACACCCCTGCTGCCTGGAACCGGACCGGCAACGACCGGATGAGTCGAGGCTACTATGCTCAATCCGACGCCGCCGGTGCCACTGCCAGTATGAGTTTCGAGGCCCCCTGGGTGGGCGTAGGCTTTTTCACCAATTCAGACGGTGGCCAGGCCGAGGTCTTTATAGACGGTGCCAGCTATGGAATAGTCGATACCTACAGCCGCATCGCCGACACGACGAGCGTCTACTACTCGGGTCTCTCCACTGGCACCCACACCATATCGATCACCGTGCTAGACACACAGAACGACTTTTCCAACGGCTACTATGTGCGGTTGGATTATTTCGACAGTTGGGACGGGACAGAAATGGCGGGAGGTACCTTTGAGGAAAGCGACGCCCGGGTGTATCTCAGCCCCAGGTGGCTGTATAGAACCAATTCCGCGGCCAGCGGCGGCACCTATTTCGATGCCGACGTCAGACATAGGCCATCCAGCGCCTGGTTCCCATTCACAGGGGATTCCATCACCTACCAGGGCATCGCCCACACAGGAGGCGGGCAGGTAGAGATATTCGTGGATGGCGTCAGCCAAGGGTTCTTTGATTTCCATAATTATTCCTCCCACATTACCCGCACCTACACCTTTGAGGGGCTGGGGGTAGGCCCTCACATTCTGCAAGTGAGGGCCTATCGGAGTGTGGCCAGCGTGGATGCCTTTATCACCCCCGGCGTTCCCCCCACCCACGAGCCTCCGGTGCAGCAAGGCGTCGTGCGCTACGAGGAAGACGCCCCGATTCTGCGCTACAACGGCGCTCCCTTGCCGCAAACTATTAGATCCTGGAACGTCTTTGGCAAAGACCGTCTCAGTGCTGGTCATATGGCCGAGTCGAGAACGCCCGGCGATACGGTCAGCTTGAGCTTTAAAGGTCCCTGGGTGGGCGTGGGCTTTTTCACCGCTTCAAACGGTGGTCAGACCGAGGTCCGTATCGATGGTGCCAGTCAGGGAATCGTCGATACCTACAGCCGCGTTGATGACGTGACGAGCGTCTACTATTCGGGTCTCTCCACCGGCACTCACACCATCTCGATCACCGTGTTGGATACAAAGAATGACTTGTCCACCAATAATTATGTCCGGTTGGATTATTTCGACAGTTGGGATGGTACCCAGATGGCAGAAGGTGTCTTTGAGCAGGACGACACCCGTGTGTATCGTAGTACCAGATGGTTGCAGAGGACCAATTCCGTGGCCAGCGGGGGCACTTATTTCGATGCCGATGTTAGGTATAGGCCATCCAACGCCTGGTTCCCATTCACGGGTGACTCGGTCACCTATCAGGCCATTGCTAGTCAAGGGGGTGGGTGGGTAGAGATATTTGTGGATGACGCCAGCCAGGGATTCTTCGATCTCGATACCTTCTCCTCCTCCCACGTTACCCGCACCTACACCTTTGAGGGGTTGGGCGCAGGTCCGCACATCCTGCAGGTACAGGGCTACCGGGGCGTGGCCAGCGTGGATGCCTTTATCACCCCCGGTGTTCCTCCTACCCACGAGCCTCCGGTGCAGCAGGGCGTCGTACGCTACGAGGATGACGCCCCGGCTTTGCGCTACAATGGCGTTTCTCTCCGCCAGACCGCGAGAACTTGGGAGGAATCCGGCGGCGACATTCTCAGCTCCGGGTGGGCGGTTGGGTCGAGGACACTCGGAGACGCAGTTAGCCTGACCTTTGAGGGCACCTGGGCGGGTGTTGGTTTCTTGGCCAGGAGCGACGGCGGCGAGGCACAAGTCTTTATTGACGGCACTATCCTGGACGTCGTGGACACCTATAGCACCACCGAGCACGTAAAGAGTGTCTACTACTCTGGCCTTTCTACCTCCACCCACACCATCTCTATCACCGTCGGGGAGAACAACCGGCGGGTCTACCTGGACTATATCGACGTGTGGGATGGCACACAAATGGCGGGAGGCCTGTTTGAGGAAGATGATGCCCGTATACACCATAGCAACAAGTGGAAGCATATTGACGACTCGGTGTCCAGTGGAGACAAATACATCGAGTTTGGCTGGAATGCTTGGTTCCCCTTTACGGGTGAGACTGTCACCTACCAGGCACTGGCCCACGGTGCGGCCGGTTTGGCCGAGGTTTTGGTAGACGGCGTCAGTCGGGGGCTCTTTGACCTCAACAGCAGCACTACCATCACCCGTACCTTTACCTTTGACGGCTTGGGCGCAGGTCCCCACATCATACAGGTCAAGAGGCACCAACAGGATCGAGTCACGATAGATGCTTTCATCGTGCCTGTAGTTGAGCCTCTCGGAGCTCCACCCTTGCCGACACCTACACTCACACCTGTGCCAACCCCGACTACCACACCTACACCAACTTTTACGCCCACGTCTATAAGCGCAGCGACGCCTACGCCGACTGCGACTTTGATACTTGTGCCAACGTTTACGCCCACGCCCGCAAGCACACCGGCACCTACGCCTACATTCACGCCGACGCCCACATTCACGCCCATAAGCACACCAACGCCTATAGCAACGCCCACACTGACGCCTACGATTACGTTTGCACCAACTACCACCCCCACCGCCACGACCACACCAACTGCTACCGCTACGCCCACTTCTACAGCCTCCAACACTTCTTTCCAGATGATCAACAAACCTCTGGCAGCCCTTCGCCAGGTTGGTAGCGCTGCTCCAGAGCCGCGCTATCAACTCCAAGCCGTGGGGCAAGGCGCAAACGTTGAATTGGTCCTGGATGGAGGTACTCTCCAGACCATCACCGAACCCGGCATCTATACCATCACCCTGCCTGCCGGTCGCCACCGGATGGACCTCTTTGCAAATAGAGGCGACGTGACGCTGGGAGGCTTTGGGTTGAACGAGAACGCTTCCCTGGTCTGGAACCTGAAGGATGTGCCGGAGGAAGCGTGGGACGGCGTCTACTCCCAAAAGTTCTGGGCCTTTACCTCGGACGCGCCCTTTCACTTTCTCCAGGGCGGCTCCGGCAACTGCTGGATTCACACAGTTCTGCCCTACGAATACGGCGAGAGCTACCATGTCCAGGTCGACCACCGCGTGCCGCTCTCCGGCGTGCAACCGCTCGTCGGGACCTTTGCCCCGCCGGCAATTAGCACGACGGTCGGGATCAAAGAGACCGCCTACGTCTGGCAGCACGAGATGCTTCCGAGCCAGCAGACCTACACCATCACCTTTGACGCTGTTCTAAACGACATGCAGCCCGGAGAAGTGCGCCGGGTCTCGAATGGCACATTGTTCAACTATACCAACCTGGGCGGTCAGGGACAGGCGACGCTTCCGCCCCTCTACGTCGCCGCGTCTCACATCTTGGCCTTTTCCCCGCTCACCAACACGACCACTCCCGGCGGCGTGGCCCACTACGAGGCAACGCTCTACAATCCAACACCCACCGCCGACACCTACACCTTTGTGCTGGATGGACTGCCCTCCGGTTGGGCCACCGAACCGTTCACAGTGCCCGTCGGCGCGGGCGCACAAGTGATCGTGCCCGTGGCCGTGCCGGTTCCCACTGGCGCTGCACTGGGCGACTATGCCTTTGCCGCCCTGGTAGAGACCGGCTCCAGTGGTCGGGACGGCGTCCAGGCCCAATTGACGGTCGCCAACCTGCTAGAGATCGTTGCCACACCATCACAACTGAACGCAGACAACAGTGAGACCGTCACCTACACCGTCGCCATCACCAACCTAGAGGACGTAGAACGCACGTATAACCTGTCTGTGAACGGTCTATCGGGCAACGAGATCACCCTGCCCGCCGCACTGATCGTTGGTGCGAACGATGTCGCCACCACGACGCTGCGCGTCACCGCACTGGCCCCGATGGGCCTGTACCCCTTACAAGTCTTGGCTGCCTACGAGGAGCCGGGGCGGGCCGTCCAGGCTGTCGACGACGCAACACTGGCCGTCCTCAGCGAACTGGGTGTCGAGATGAATCTCGCCCCGAGCACAAACACCGGCGGGCAAGGCTCACCGGCCGCTTATACCATGATCATCACCAACACCGGCTCGGTGGCCGACACCTACGACCTGACGGTGGAGGTGCCCGATGGCTGGAACGCGGACCTTTCCGCCAACAATGTGCAGGTTTCCGAGATCACGCTGACGCCCTACGTCTTTAACGCCGCGTCCTTGCAGCTGATCGTCGTCCCACCCGTGGGCACACCGGCGGGAACGTACACCTTTACCATCAGCGCCAGCTCGCAGACCGATCCTGGCACGACGTTTACGACGGTGGGCACACTCGTCGTCTCTTCCTACGGCATCACCGTCCAGATCACGCCGCAATCCACGGCGATGGACCCGCCCAGCACCCACACGTGGGACGTGACCGTGACCAACACGGGCTCGGTAGCCGATACCTTTGACCTGATGCCCGGCGGTGTCGTCGCCGGTACGGTGCAGTTCAGCGCCAACCCGGTCACGCTCGCGGCTGGAGAGTCTACCGTGGTACAGTTAACGGCAGGGCCACTGGATTTTGCCTTGCCGCAAATCTATCCCTTTGCCGTCACCGCCGTTTCCCAGGGAGACGCTGACGTGTTCGGCTACGATCGGGCCGAGATCGCCTTTGAGGGCTTTGAGGATGTCGAGGTGGCGCTGCAGCCCGTCAGCCAGACGATCACCAACACCTTTGAGGCGTCGTACCTGGTGGTCGTCACCAACACCGGCAACGTGGGCACCGTTTACGCTCTCAGCGCCTATGCCTTGACAGCTTCCTCCGATCCCGCGCTGAACTTGGAACTGGAGGTAGACGAGGTCTACATCCCGCCGCGTATGGCTGCCGGTATCCTGCTAACGGCCAAGGCCAATGCCACCGGGACCTACGCTATCATCGTCCAGGCCGACTCGCAGACGGATGGCAGCACAGTCTCGAACACCGGCGTGGGCGAGTTGACCATCGTTTTGGTCAACCGGCCACCGCTCGCTGCCGACGACAGCGCCTCTACCGACGAGGATACATCCGTCGCCATCGACGTGCTGGCAAACGACAGTGATAGCGACGACAACACACTGAGTGTAGACACCGTGGCCCAGCCGTCAAACGGCATTGTGATCAACAACACTGCCGACATCACCTACGAACCGGACGCCGACTATTGCGGCGACGACAACTTTACCTACGTCACCAGTGACGGTGTTCTGACCGACACCGCCACGGTGAACGTCACCGTCGAATGTGTCAACGATGCCCCCGTAGCAGAGGATGACAGCACCACGGTAGTCGAGGACGCAGCCATCACGGTGGACGTGCTGGACAACGACGGCGACGTAGACGGTGACACGCTGAGCATCGAGTCGATCACGCAACCCACCAGCGGCGTAGCAACTAACAATACTACCGACGTGACCTACACGACCGACGCCGACTACTGTGGACCGGACTCGTTCACCTACACGGTTTCCGACGGCGCCGCTCCGCTTGACGGTACTGACACCGCTACAGTGAACGTCACCGTCGAATGCGTCAACGACGCGCCGGAAATCACCGGTATCGGCAGTGCCACGACAAGAGAAGACACCCCGGTCGCAATAGACGTGTTGGTCAATGTCACCGACGTCGATGGCGATCCGCTGACCGTCATCAGTGTCACTCAACCGGCGGATGGTACGGTCGTCATCAATCCGGACGACACCGTCACCTACGCGCCAGACACTGACTTTAATGGCGAGGACAGCTTTACCTACACTGTCAGTGATGGCAACGGTGGTCAAGTAACAGGCACAGTGATCGTCACCATCACTGCAGTCAACGATGCCCCCATCACGACGGATGACGATGTCGAGATCAACGAGGACACTGCTATCACGATTGACGTGCTGGACAATGATACTGATGTGGACATTGGCGACAGCCTGAGCGTTGATTCGATCACGCAACCTGCCAATGGTTCTGTGACCCACAACACTTTCGACGTAACCTATACACCTGACGCCGACTATTGTGGGCCAGACTCATTCACCTACACCGCTTCCGATGGTAACGGCAGTACAGACACCGCCACGGTGAACGTCACCATCACTTGCGTCAACGATGCACCAGTAGCGACGGATGACAACGAGACGGTGAACGAAGATACCATCGTCACAGCGGACGTGCTGGACAACGATACTGATGTGGATGGTGACATCCTGAGTGTCGAGTCGGTCACGCAGCCCGCCGATGGCACAGTGGTCAATGGCACCATTGATGTGACCTACACGCCGGACCCTGATCATTGCGGCAATGACAGCTTTACCTACGTCGTCAGCGACGGTGTTCTGACAGACACCGCTGTGGTGAACGTGACCATTACGTGTGTCAACAATGCACCGATAGCAGTGGATGACTCGGGGACGACAAATGAAGATACCGCGGTCACGGTAGATGTGTTGGTGAACGATACTGACATCGACACTGGTGACACGTTGAGCGTTGAATCAGTTACCCAGCCTGATAACGGCACCGTGACCAACAATGTCACCGATGTGACTTATGAACCAAACGCCAACTATTGTGGTGACGACAGCTTTACCTACGTTGTCAGTGATGGCGCACTCACGGACACTGCCATGGTGAGCCTCACCATCACTTGTGTCAACGATATACCTGTAGCGGTAGACGACAATATTACGGTGACTGAGGATACATCCATCGTGGTGAATGTGCTGGCGAATGATACCGACGTGGACACCGGCGATAGCCTGACCGTCGATTCGGTAACGCAGCCAAACGATGGTACCGTGACTAACAACACTGCCGATGTGACCTATGCACCCAACGCCAACTATTGCGGTAGCGACTCATTCACCTACACAGTGAGCGATGGAAACAACGGCACAGATACCGCCACGGTGAGCGTCACCGTCGAATGCGTCAACGACGCGCCGGAAATAATCGGTATCGGTAGCGCCACAACGGACGAAGATACCCCTGTCATAATAGACGTGTTGGTCAATGTCACTGACGTGGATGGCGATCCGTTGACTGTCATCAGTGTCACCCAACCAGCGGATGGCACCGTCGTCATCAACTCGGACAACACCGTCACCTACACACCCGACGCTGACTTTAACGGTGAGGACAGCTTTACCTACACCGTCAGTGATGGCAACGGTGGCCAAGTGACAGGCACGATTGTTGTCACTGTCACTGCGTTCAACGATGCTCCAGTGACAGCAGATGATGATGCGATGACGAACGAAGATACTGTTGTCGTGATAGACGTGCTGGTCAACGACACCGACGCCGACACTGGCGACACACTGTCTGTGGGCTCGGTCACTCAGCCCACCAGTGGCGCAGTGGTCAACAATGGCACCGACGTGACCTACACGCCCAACGCCGACACCTGTGGCAGCGACTCGTTCACCTACACCGCCAGCGACGGAAACGGCGGCACAGACACCGCCACGGTGAACGTGACAGTCACCTGCATCAACGACGCGCCGGTAGCGGCGGACGACAGTACCACGACCGACGAAGACACCGCCGTCACGATAGACGTGCTGGACAACGACACCGATGCCGATACCGGCGACACGCTGTTCGTGGACTCGGTGACGCAACCGGCGAACGGTACGGCAGTCAACAACACCACCGACGTGACCTACACACCGGACACCGATCACTGCGGGCCGGACTCGTTCACCTACACCGCCACCGACGGAAACGGTGGCACAGACACCGCCACGGTGAACGTCACCATCACCTGCATCAACGACACGCCAGGCGCAGTGGATGACGACGCCAATACCAACGAGGACACTGCCGTCACGATTGACGTGCTGGACAACGACACCGATGCCGATACCGGCGACACGCTGTTCGTGGACTCGGTGACGCAACCGGCGAACGGTACGGCAGTCAACAACATCACCGACGTGACCTACACACCGGA
>JAAEPW010001322.1 GCA_024232355.1 Chloroflexota bacterium
CAGAGACAAGCGACATGGTGTCAAGTACGCAGACCGGATCAAGGGTGAAGAGTGAATCGTCCCTTGACCTGAACGAACACCTGGCTACCATGGAACAGCCTCTGGTCCCAGCCGACGAACTGAGCATTTTCCTCCCTAAATTAGTGCCCGAGTTGTGTCAAAGTCATTGACACATACCATCTGCCCCTTGTTTCCTTATCCATTCCTTTGCCGTACAGACTTGTTCGCTTTATGGATTGTTTTGTGGTATAATCATCTCGTCACGAAAGGAGGCGCTTATGAGAGTCGTACGAGCCGCAGCACTGGCAAACCTTGATCCCTCCACCATCTACAAGTGGGTTCGAGAGGGCCGGATTGACTCCTACCGTGTTGGACGAGTCATCCACGTTGATCTCGATCAAGTGCAAAAAGCTCAACAGCGACATCGTGCGAGCAAGGATATCCCCCTGCCACCTCAGAATCTGGTACCGCTTGGTGACGCAGCTGCACAGACCGGCATCCCCAAGACAACCCTCCACCGATGGTGCAACGAGAAACGCATTACCGCCGAAAAGTATGGTTCCCGCTGGTACGTCAACCTGGAAGATATCCGCCAGGTGAGAACCACTCTCAAGCGCGGCCCCCAGCCAAAGGCCCAATAGCTCTCTCTTTTTTTGGGAGACCCCGAACAACTGCGTTCACGCCAGCGACCGTGTCCGCCTACAACCGCACCACGCCAGCCGCCATCCTAACGCGCCTCTACCGCCCACACGAAAGCGCAAACACTCACCCCACAACAACAGAACCGATCTGCTCCAATCTCACGCGCAAGCCGAGAGCGGCCAGATTGCTTCCCCCTGCCTGCCAAAGCAGGCAGGCAGACTCCAGCAAACTGCCCTTGCCGCACACCGAAATCTGATCCCCTTCCCCCGCACCCTGCCTCCTCCTGCCTGCCGAGGCGGGCAGGCAGGCTCCAGCAGCGTACTTCCACCTGCCCGGCAAAGACACTAACCGCATCCACCTCCTGAATCGCAAGAGGCGGACGGCAGCCTGAGCCGTTGTGGCTGACCCCGCAGACACTGTACCGTACGGTCCAGTACGGTGCGGGGCAGCAGCCACACGCCCAGGCAGCCGCCGCCTTATAATTGGGGGCGCACACCGGCGTCCCCAAACCCCCCGGTTTCCGGCGCTGCGGAGCAGGCTGCGAAGCAGCAGCCTGCTCCGGCGGCAACAGGAGTGCGCCTCGTCAGGGAGGGGGGAGGGAGAAAAAATATTGCTACCCCTAGTGCAACAACCCAGATCCACCCTATCTGCAATCCAACTCTACTGCCCCCTCCCATTCCTCACCGCAGCCGCCGCGCCGGTTTCCACCCTGGTGCCGATCCTATCCTCCCCTCCCAATTCAAAATCTCTCTAACCCCAAAAGCCTGCCCAAGAGCTACAAAGTCTCGGCGCATTGTAGCCGGTCATCGCGGTGGCAGTTTCTGTTCCATCCTTGGTGTTTTAGTGCGTTTTGTGGTTTCCCAAATTATCCCAAAGTTTTGGTGTGTTTTTTGGGATAAGTCGCTGTTAGTTTCGGTGCGTTTTGTGGTATAATAGCATCATCTCAGTCAGGGGGTTTCAATGGTCAGTCAAATTCAGTCTCCTCGTTCCGTCGCTTTCTCGGCCTTTCGCGCCGGTTCGCTCCGTTCCATCACCGTCCGCCCGTCATCCCGTGCCGCTTCTCGCGTTGTCCTCGTCGCCGCTTTTGCCAGCTTTCCCCGTGCGCGTTCCTTTGCGCGTCGCTGGGCTTCCCGTCTTGGTTTCTCCGTCGTCGTCCGCCGTTCGGGTGCATTGTGGGCTGTCTCCGTTCCCGTCGTCATCCGCGCCCGCTGTCGTTGGTTGCTGGCGGGTGGTGGCATCTTTGCCCCTGTTGTGGGTGGCCTGCGCGGGTTGCTGGCTGTCGTCGGCTCGTGGGGGTTGGCATAGTGGCCGCCCTGGTTGGCTTCTGCGGCTCTCGCTCGCTCTCGCCCCAGTTCGCGCCCCTCGTCCGCGCTGTGGTGGCCGCTGTTCGTGCTGGTGGCCGGGGTGTTGCTGTGGGTTGCTCGCCTGGTGTGCGCGTGCCTGTGGTGGCCGCTGCCCCTGGTGCGCTGGTTTTCCGTGCTGGCTCTGGCCAGGGCGCTTTCCCTCGCCGCTCTGCTCAGTTTGTGCAAGCCGTTGCCGCTTCTGGCCCTGGCTGTCAGGTTTTCGCTTTTGTCGTTGGCCCCTGCCCCGCTCGTGTGTCCCCGTCCCCGTCGCCCGCTCGTTGTTTCTGTGGTGGTGGCTCTGGCACTTGGGCAGAATTGGCGCTGGCTGTCGGTCTCGGTGTGCCCGTTTCCGTCTTTTGGTGCGCTTCTGGCGCGCCCTCGCTCCCATCCTGGTGGCCTGGTCAGTGGTTGCCCACCTGGTCACCTGCGTCTCATTCTGTGCAGGCTTTTAGCTTTATGCCTGCACAAGCAGTTCTTTTATGAATCGTTTTCATTGGCCGCCTGTTGTAGCCAGCACCCGCCCGCTTGTGTGGTGAGTCACCCCGGCAGGGTAGGGTAGAAAGGTGAGAATAGGCCAGGGGCACAGAAGCTTGCTTGTGTGTTGGTAGAGCGGTTTTGCCCCGATAAGGCCAAAGAACCGGTTGAGCCAACACACACAAAGCACCCCGGCGAGTGCTGCAACACTCGCCGGGGCAAGATCCAAACCAGACCCACTTATACCCAATAAGGAGAACTAGCATGGACAACTCAATTATAGACCCACACGCCGGAAACGGCAACCACCCGATCCAATCCAAACCCCCGTACCACTGCCCCCACTGCGGCAGACCTACGCGCCGAGTGTTAGAGTACAACGCATACCGCAACCCCCACACCGTATGGAAACCCCTAGACGACCTTGGACAGCACCTGGTATACCTGCACTGCGAGCCTTGCAACACCGCCCACCGTGCCGCCCGTCTTGGTTTTGTGATCCTCCCGTTCGACTGGCCCCCCGCCGTAGACGCCCAAGGCGAAGCCCGCACCCTAACCGCTGCCCTTGCCGAGATCGTCCGCCAAGCCAACCCCCAACCCGGAGACACCACAGGCATTGACCCCTTCGCCGCCATCATCTACCGCACCCTGGCCGGAACCATCACCCCCCAAGCCGCCATTCTCGAAATCCGACAACTGGTCGAGGTGATAGCATGATTTACATAGACGCCGACCAATACCCGCCCTTGGTGCGCTGGGCAGTTTTTAACGCCATCAAAACCCGCCTGAACTGCACACCCCTCTCAGAGCAAGACTTGGATGACATGCTCCAAGAGGCATGGATAGCCGTTGACCGTTACAAAGACAAGCCCCGGGGCTACCAATTCACGGCCGCCCGCCACGCTGCCCTGAACTACTTTTTCAAGTACATACTCGCCCGCAAACACTCCAGCAAGGCGGAAAACATCAATCAGCCCTCGATATGGGAAAAACGGATCAGTTTTGAGGAGACCCTTGCCGAAAATGGCGAGGAGACGATCTCCCACCAACCACCCACATACAACCACCGCCCGCCCTTACCCCTCCAAGGCCCCGCCTTGCGTGCCTTTCTGCAAACTCTCTACAAATCATACGCCACAGGACAATTCAAGCACGCTACTGCACGCGCTAAAAAAGACGCTCTCCTTTTGCTGCTCCTTTCGCAAGGCCATAACAATGAAGGAATTGCCCACGAGATGGGCACCACCCCCAACAACATCAGCGGTAGACGCCGCAGACTTGTAGCCACCCTCAAAGCCGAACTGAACAAGGAGC
>JAAEPW010001323.1 GCA_024232355.1 Chloroflexota bacterium
ACGTGCAGCACGTCGGGTGCGGAGCCGAAAGCGACGACATGCACTGGGGGGATCGGGTGCTTGCACTCGCCGCCCGATATCACGCTCTCGTCGTACCATAATTGAACAATGGCGATCCTCAAGTCAAGTGCCCCACTAGTTACAGGAGGTGCAGGCTTTGTCGGCTCGCACGTGGTTGACGTTTTGATTGAATCTGGCCACCAAGTATGTATCGTGGACAATCTATGGGAGCTTGGCGGTGGTCGGGTGGAACACGTGCACCCCCAGGCCCAGTTCTATCAGGTCGATGTGCGCGACGCTGCGCTGGCCGACGTTTTTAAGAAAGAATGCCCCGAGGTCGTTTGCCATCTGGCAGCGCAGCACAGTGTCAAGATATCAGGCGACGACCCAACACACGATGCTCAGGTTAACATCCTGGGATTGATCAACCTGTTGCAATGCTGCACGCGCTTTGAGACGCGCAAGATCGTTTTTTCCTCATCGGGCGCGATCTATGGCACGGTGGATGAAATGCCCATCGACGAGGAAACACCGCTGCATCCTCAATCACCATACGGAATCACAAAGATGTCGAGCGAGTATTATCTACGCTACTGGAAAGAAAGATACGGCCTCGACTTTACCGCACTGCGTTATGGCAACATCTATGGACCTCGCCAGGACCCCACAGGCGAAGCCGGGGTGATCGCCATATTTGCCCGCGCCATTTTGCTGGGCGAGCCGGTGCGTATCGATTGGGACGGCGAGCAGCAAAAGGATTACGTTTACGCCCGAGACGCGGCTCGCTCTAACCTGTTGGCCCTGACGCGCGGAAGCGGCGAATCGTTCTGTATCGCCACCGGACAGGGCACGTCGGTCAACACCCTGTATCGTGGCCTGGCGGACATTGTCGGACACGACGTAAAGATCGTCCACGCGGCCAAACGCCCTGGCGATATCTATTTGAGCTATTTTGATTGCCGCAAAGCAAGGGGACAGCTCGGTTGGAAAGCAAAAATGGAACTGGAAGAGGGCCTGCGTCTCACGTTGGATTACTTTAGATCGATGGTTGTAGTTAGCGAACGCATCACTTTGGACCCCCAATATTAGGAGGTTTCCTAGTGGATACTTTTAGTCAAGCACTGCAAGATTTACTGACACATTTTGTGCTCTTTTTGCCAAAATTGATGATTTCATTGGTCATATTCACAGCAACCCTGGTCACAGCCGGGATGTTCGGCCGCACAATCCAAAGGATAATGGAACGACGTCAGGCCAACGAAAAATCGAAATTGTTGATGGGAAGAATTGGCCGTTGGAGCATAATCATTCTAGGCAGTACCATCGCACTGCAACAAGTGGATTTTGACGTAACAGCCTTTCTAACCGGCGTAGGTATACTCGGCTTTACAGTAGGGTTTGCCCTCCAGGGCATCAACCAGAACTTTGTGGACGGTATACTATTGCTGCTCCAGCAACCTTTCGACATCAGTGATACAATTCAAGTCGGTGACTTTTTGGGCGAGGTAGTGACCATTGATATGTACACGACAAAACTACGAACATTCGATGGCACGACAGTTCTAATCCCAAATGCAGACGTATTGAACCAATCTATCATAAACTATGGCGATAGCTCTCATCGCCGCGTCGAGGTAAGCGCGGGTGTGGCTTATGACAGCGACCTGGATTTCGTTCACCAGACAGCGACTAGCGTAATCAACGACATCGCTGGAGTGATCAAAGACCCCGCCCCTAACACGGTCTTTAACAACCTGGGTTCCCCTACTATAGATTTCACAATCTATTGCTGGATCGACACAGAGTTAACCAACGTTGCCCAGGCCAAAGATGCTGCCATCAGAGCCTTAAAAATCGCCTTTGAGCAGACAAACATCGTTATGCCTATCCAACGCAAACAGTGCATCTACGACAAAAGTAACAGGCATTTCGACAAGCATAAATTGGAGAAACCAGTATGGGCAACGTCGCCACGCGCTTGTTATCACTGATCATGCTGCTGCAATCGCGCCCCAGTTGGAAAGCATCGGAACTTGCCACGGAACTGAACGTTTCGGAGCGAACGGTTCATCGCTATATGACGATGCTGGACGATATGGGCATCCCCATATACTCAGAACGGGGGCCTTATGGTGGGTTCTCGTTGGTGCGGGGGTACAAACTGCCGCCCCTGATTTTCACGGCCGAGGAAGCAACAGTGCTCTATATGGGCGCCAACCTGATCCGAGATGTGTGGGGGCAGACCTACGATGAAGCAGTCACGGCCGTCACCGCCAAACTGGACAACGTCCTACCCGATGACCTGCGTCAAGAGGTAAAGCAAGCCCAGCAAAACCTGGTTGTCGGCGGCTTGAGCCGCAAGGATTACCGCTCCTGGGAACCAGTGCTCCACACACTTCGACAGTGCACGGGAGAGCGACGTTGTGTACGTTTAGAGTACCGAGGCTTTGCGCGCCAGGAGAGTACCGAACGAATAATGGAGCCTTATGCGCTGACCTTTCAGTGGGGGCTGTGGTATCTGGTCGGCTTTTGTCGCCTGCGAAACGATATGCGCACATTCCGAGTAGACCGCATCCAGCAGATCACGCCGTTAAACAACTCGTTCACTGTACCAGCCGACTTTTCGGCGCGCGAGTATCTGGAAAAGTCAATGCGCTTTGAACCAAACCACCTGGTAGTGGTTCATCTCGAGGCCAGCGTGGCCTTTGAGATACGGGAACGGCACGGTCATTGGATGGAGTTTACGGACCATGCCGACGGTTCGATCACTGCACGGTTCGGCGTGACCAACCTCGATTGGACCACCGGTTGGGTGTTGAGTTATGGCTCGTTGGCAAAGGTGTTGGAGCCGCTCGAGTTGATCACTCGTGTGTACGAGGCAGCACAAGGCGCGTTACAGCAATACGGCGAGACCGCATCACCTGCCAAACCAATCACCCAACCAGACAATGTTACACAATCGTCATATCCATAAGAGTCCGGTAATTTATGTCTGTTGCGCCTTTTTGACCTGTTTGGCATGTTTGCTGCGTTCCCCAGTATTTAGGATACGCTTGCGGATGCGGTAGTTTTGCGGAGTCACTTCCAAAAGCTCGTCATCGGCCAGATATTCGATGGCCTCGTCCAGACTCATCTGGCGTGGCGGCGTCAGGTGCTCTACGATCTCTCGGGACGCACTGCGCATATTCGTCAGTTGTCTTTTCTTACACACGTTGACCGACATATCCCCAGATCGTTGATGTTCTCCAACAACCATACCTTCATACACACTCACGCCAGGAGCAACGAACAGTATACCCCGGGCCTGGGCGTTTTTCAGACCGAATGACGTGGTGTCACCTCTCTCCCATGCAACCAAAGAGCCATTCGAACGAGATTTGATCTCTCCTGCCAAGGGCAGGTATCGGTGGAACAAAGTATGTAGCACGCCCATGCCACGCGTAGCAGTCAAAAACCGGTATCGAAAACCCAACAGGCCACGGGTCGGCGCGAGATAGGTCATGCGCACGCTGTTTTCCTGCGTGTCCACCATGTCCAGCATCTGCCCGTGGCGACTACCCAGCATCTCTACCACTGCTCCCAGTGTATCCGAACTGGTCTCAATGTAGACTTTTTCATACGGTTCCAACGATTCTCCCTGTTCCCCGTGGCGCAACAGCACTTCTGGGCGCGAGACCTGAAACTCGTATCCTTCCCGGCGCATCGTTTCGATCAGGATCGCGAGGTGTAATTCTCCCCGCCCAGAGACGGTGAACGTGTCAGCGTTGCCAGTTTCGGCAACCCGCAAGGCTACATTGTGGCGCAATTCATCAAACAGTCGCGCGCGTAATTTGCGTGATGTTCCCCAGCGCCCCTCGCGTCCTGTCAAAGGAGAAGTATTCACGCCAAAGGTCATTCTCACTGTGGGTTCTTCAATGTGGATAGAGGGCAGCGCGACCGGATTCTCCGAGTCTGCCAGCGTCTCTCCTATAGAGATATCCTCCAGTCCAGCAAGCACGACAATTTCTCCAGCATGAGCTTGATCTACGGCTATGCGTTTCAGTCCCTGATGGACGTACAGATATCGGACCTGTTCGGGTTGCACTTTTCCGCTAGTCGTTATCCGAACGATTGGGTGGCCCATATGCAGGCTACCAGCAAAGATACGCCCCACAGCACTCACGCCCCGATACTCGTCGTATCCAAGAGTAGTGACCAGCATTTGGAACGGGGCATCTGCGTCTACCTGTGGGGGTGGAATGTGACGTAGGATTGTTTGGAAAAGAGGTTGCAGGTCTGGCCCCAAATCTGATGTCGATCCAGACTGACCCGTGACGGCGTTTGTATATACTACCGCAAAGTCCGCCTGTTCGTCACTGGCACCCAACTCTATGAACAAATCAAAGGTCTGATTCAACGCCCGGTCAGGGTCAGCATTTCGGCGATCCACTTTGTTGATGACGACGATAGCACGATGATTCATCTCGAGCGCTTTTTTGAGCACAAAGCGAGTCTGTGGCATTGGGCCTTCGGCGGCGTCCACCAACAGCAAAACACCGTCCACCATATTCATCACCCGTTCGACTTCGCCGCCAAAATCGGCATGACCGGGCGTGTCCACAATATTGATTTTGACGTGTTCTTTTGTGTCAGGGTCCAAAATTGTGATGGCCGTATTTTTGGCCAGGATAGTGATACCACGCTCACGTTCGAGATCGTTCGAGTCCATCACTCGTTCGGCAACTTGTTGATTTTCGCGAAACACTTGGGCTTGTTTCAGCAACCCATCTACGAGTGTGGTTTTGCCATGATCCACGTGAGCGATGATGGCGATATTACGTAGGTCAGCTCGTTCAGTCAGCATAAAAATTTTCGATCCTCTATTTATTTGACTGCGACCGTGCCGCTTTGCGTCCAGATCGTGATGACGACTTGGAACGGGCAGAGGTGTTGCGGCCCTGTCCACGTCGGCGGTTTGATTGCGCCTGTCGCGGCTGGTTTGAACGGCGCTGCGAGGAATAGTTTTCTGGTTTAAAATCACCATAGTCGAAACCAGGCACTTGCCGCCGCTCGATTTGCGCGTCCAATACCTTTTCAATTGCACGTACCATCTGGCTATCATCTTCTGTGACAAAGGTATAGGCTTCTCCGGTTTGGTCCACGCGACCGGTGCGGCCAATGCGGTGAGTGTAGGCGTCCACCGTGTTGGGGATGTCAAAGTTGATCACGTGCGTGATTTGCGTCACATCGATACCACGCGCCGCAATATCAGTGGCAACCAGAATATCATATTTGCCGTCGCGAAAGCCGTTGATCGCTCGTCGGCGTTGGTTCTGCGACATGTTGCCCTGTAACGCGGATGCACGGTATTTGCGTTTCGTCAAATCGCGTGCCAGGTTACGGGCCCGGTACTTTGTGCGGGTAAAGATCAGCACGCGCCCCGTCCTTGTCTGTCCCAATAAAGACAGTAAAAGTTTTTTCTTGAGATTGTGAGGTACAGGGTAGAGCGTGTGGGAAACTGTCTTGGCCGGTGCGATCATTCCGATCTGTACAGTGATTGGGTTATTGAGGATTTTATCTGCCAGCGCGCGAATATCGTTTGGCATGGTCGCCGAAAAAAAGAGTGTCTGCCGTTTAACGGGTAACCGTTTAATAATGCGCCGAATATCCGGCAGGAACCCCATATCGCACATGCGATCAGCCTCATCCAGCACCAACACCTCAACGTGAGATAGATCAATATTGCGATCGCCAAGCAGATCGAGCAAACGGCCCGGACAAGCGACGACGATCTCGGCACCACGCCGCAATGCCTCAACCTGCGGGGTTTTGCCCACACCACCATAGATAGACACGCTGCGCACCCGGGTGTTTTGCCCCAGATCTATGCTCATCTGGTGAATCTGTTCAGCCAATTCGCGCGTGGGGGCGACAATAAGGGCACGCACCCGGCGCAAAGGACCTTGCGTTAATCGTTGCAAGATGGGTAAGAGAAAGGCAGCTGTTTTGCCGGTACCGGTCTGTGCCAGCCCCAACACGTCGCGCCCTTGAAGCACGACGGGGATGGCTTGCTGCTGGATCGGGGTAGGTCTGGTATAACCGACTGTTTTGATAGCGGCGCCAATGCGCCGATCGAGAGAAAATTGTTCGAAATTCACCGAGTATACTCCTTGACTGTATGAGCCAAGTCGCAATCTCAGCCCGCTAATATTTTATTGTTTTGCTGATTACGTAACGAATCGCCTGTTTGCGGAAACAAACAGGCGATCTGGTCGTTTCAGAATGGTACGCCACTGTGATTCTCTGTGACGAACTTGCGAACCTAGCGAATTTGAGATTTTGATCCAAAACTATCAAATCCGCCCAAACGGAGGATATCATACCGTATCACTTGTTATTTGTCAAGAACCCGGAACTTGGTTCAGCAATGAAGAATACGCGAAGGTTTGAGCATGGCGTCGATTGGTCAAATGACCATCCAGAGCGAGGGTTCAAGCACGAGACAGGGGAAAACCGCTGGTCAGCGAGGCTGATCAGCGCAAAGTAGGGGATGGACTAAATTGGGGGGCAAACTGGAACGAGAATTTGTGCTAGGGAGGTGCAAAGCGAATCTGGCGACGGACAGTCAGCATTTTATGGATTTGGTCGGCGCCCACGCGTAGGTTGCGCCACGTTTCTAGCAGACGGAAGGTAATATTTTTGACAGACCCTACGCCTGCCGGAAACGCCTTTCGAAACAAACTCCCCTTCTCGATCAACTGGGTGAGCATGTGAGCAATTTGCAAGAGAAAATAAAAAATCTTACTGGCAGTGAAATTTCTGGTGTAAGCGTGTTCCAGAGCGAACCCCCCGTTCTTTTGCACATTGAACCCTTCATTCTCAATTTTCCAACGTATACGCCCTCCTTTATGTGCCAAGGTAATGACCCTGTTACTCTTGAGGTCAAAATTGGTTACCCACCTGAAACGTCTAGTCTCAAGTTCTCCGTCCGAATTTGGCTTGGTTTCCAAACATTCGAGGACTCCAACAGTGTGTTCATCGTTCTTGGAATCCATGTAAGAGATATCATTGATCCAGCAGTAGTTTTGTTGGATTTCGTTCTGCACACCAGTGTAGAATCGGAGACGATTCTCGGGAGCCAGTGGCAACAGAGACTCGAACTCGTTACTGATGTAGGGGATGTCGTCTTTCTTGTTCACGATCATAAACTTCCAACCGTAATTCTCGCAGATGGTCATAGTTGGGCCGCCATCGAACAGAGAATCCAAGCTCAAGCATATAGGCAAACGTGGGAATGCCTCTTTCAGCCGTTTGGACAGACAATAGAAAGCTTTGAGCTCCCTGTACCTGTCCGGTACAGGACAGGTGCGCAATCCTGCTTTGTTGAATGTTCGTCTGAATTCTCGATGAATTCGGTCATAATTGAGAAAGCAAAACCACTAGTGAACACCAATTTTGCTTCCAACACCGGATGATAATAGGTCGTCTTGCCGTTGTGCGTGACCGTCATACAGTGGGGGCAGTGTCGTTTGGGGAAAGTGAGTCTTCCGGTTCCATCCATGGCGATCACAAAGTACCGGTCGAGCAAACGGAAAGGGTACAGTACCTTTTTTCGAATCAGGATTTTGACCATGTCAATGATGACATCCTGCACTTGGTCTGGGTTTAGTCGACGAAATGCCTCGTTGAGAGTATCGCCGTGTGGACAAGTTTCCACATCTTGTGACGCCTCAAACTTGGCTGCAGATGGTCCGTTGCCACGAAACATGTGGGCAATTTGCCGTCGTGCTCCCAGACGACACAGAAACATCAATATACCAGCAAACATCAAGACTTCCAGGGGATAAGTGATGAGTTCTTGAACACGAGGATCGTCGACATCACTAAAGAGATCGGCAAAATCACCAAAGAAATGGTAAACTGTGCCCAGAAATGCATCGAGTATCGCTAATTGTTCCTGCTCGTCTTGATCCAGTACTCGGTTCCGTTCGCTTGTAGCTGTGCTCGAATTTGACACGAGTTCATTCTCCTTCAAATGGCTTCTGGCGGGCTCCATCTTAAGTATACCGCAAATTTGCCATTTGATTAGTGCGAAAAAATTTATTGCGATATCCGAGGGTTGATGTCTCTGTGAAAACCTGAGGCGTCTCGCAGTTGAAACCGAGACACCTCCATCCCACATATACGGGTTCAACTATCATCATCCCCAAGATGTGGGAGTGGAACTGCGAGATGGTGTTCTTGTGCATTTGGAGCAGTTCCCGAGACTCGATCCCCAGAGAAGGTTTTGTGCGAAAAAAGTCTATGGCTATTTTTAAGAATCAGTGATTATGACAAGGCTACAATTGTTCTGTAACAAAGTCGAGTCATCGCTACTACATATTGGGGTGAGCAATCATTGCTTCGCTAGATATGGGGTGGGGGAGACAAGACGATGTCCGTTTGCACCAAGTCATAACATGCGGGGAAGATTTTGTGCGAAAAATTGCGTGTTCTTCATTGCTGAACTTGGTTCAGCGATTCACTACCGGACACTTTTTGCTAAAGGCATCTGAAAAGCAACAGGAATATGCTCATCAATGAAATGATCGAGCAAACTCAATCCAAGTTGGAAGAGGCTCAAATCACAACGATCAGGGCGATGAATGATCTTGACCTAGTCATCTTGCTTGGCAATCGCCCCCAGATAGATGATCCAGATGTAAGCCAAGCAAGCAGCAATAAGCAAGCGAGTAAGACGCACTGGATCCGAGATGTGACTTTTGTGCAAATTGAGACCTCGGCTTTTCTGGTACGGGACCATAATCTTGGAGAGTGAAAGTCACATTGGGCTAGAACTCTGCGGGCAAAATCCCATTGCGCAGGGCAACGGCAACAGCCTCAGCGCGAGAGTTCACGCCCAGTTTGTTAAAGATGCTGGTCATGTGGGCCTTGACGGTCCGCTCGGTGATGTACAAGCGCGCGGCGATCTCTTTGTTGGCCGCACCTTGGGCCAAAAACTCCATCACTTGCATCTCGCGTTCTGAAAGCACCCCTGCCTTGATCGATTTGGGTTCGGACAGGTGGGCGACGACCCTGTCCACCACCGCCGACGGCAGCAACGACTCGCCGCGCGCGGTTGCCCGAATGGTCTCAAACAGCACCTGGCGACTGGCGTCCTTGAGCAGATACCCCCGCGCACCGGCGCGCAAGCCCCGCACGATGTACGTGTCATCGTCGTAGGTCGTCAGGATGACGACTTCCACCGTTGGATGGCGGGCCTTGATCTGCTGGATCGCCTGTATGCCGTCCACGTTAGGCATTCATAGATCCATCAGCACCACGTCGGGCAAAAGCTCTCCTACCAACTTGACCGCTTCCGCACCGTCGGTCGCTTCGCCCACCGGGACCAGGTCTTGGATGACCTCCAAGATGGTACGCAGCCCTTCGCGCACTACCAGGTGGTCGTCTACGATGAGAATACGAATCATTCACTCTCTCCCTATTTTCAGCGTGACCTTTGTCCCTTGGTCCAACACACTCTCCACCCGCACTGCGCCTCCAAGACGTGTGGCTCGTTCTTGCATTCCGATCAATCCAAAACAGTCGGGCTGATCCAGTGCTCCGGTCAGATCGAATCCTATACCGTCGTCCCGCACCACGACCCGCAATTCACCATTGTCGTTCTCTGTCAGCTGGACAAGAACGCGGCTGGCGATGGCGTGGCGGTCAATGTTGCTCAAGCACTCTTGGACAATGCGCAATATGTTCTGGGCCACTTGTGGTGATACGTCTGACAAATCTACATCGGCCTCAAAAGTGGTATGCACATCGGCGGTGACCGCAAGTTGGTCCACCTCCTGTCGTAGGGCATCAATCAAGTGACCCTTTTCCAATGCCGACGGGCGCAACGCCCGGATCGCGCGGCGGGCCTCGTCCAGTGTCGTTCTGGCTCGCTGCATTGCTTGCTGTACCACAACTTGTGCCCGATCAGCGTTATCATTTTCCAGGTGACTGTCGACCGCTTCCAGTTGCAGGATCAGTCCAGCTACGCCTTGCGCCAACGTGTCGTGCAACTCACACGCCATCCGTTCCCTCTCTTGAGTAATCGTCAGTTCCTCAACTTGATCGGCATACGCTTGCAACTGACGGTGCGCGATCTCCAATTCGCGCAGTAATGACTGTGCCTGCTCGCGAGCCTGTGTCTGGCGGGTAAAGAGCAGTACATAAGTAAGCACTAATAAAAAGGCACCACTGACGGCGACTGCACTTTGCACGAACGCTTGAAATCCCCACATCATCGTGACGTGGAGCAGTATGAGCACAAAGAAAAACAAAGCGACCAGTGCTACTGCGCGCCGGTCAGGCCACAAGAGTCCACCAGCCTCGCTTACCAACGTCATTGAGAGCCCGATTATGAACCATTGTGAACTTGTTAGCCAACTGATGGCAAAGACCAATGCCCCCTGCACGACGATATAGAATGGCACCCAGCGTTTGCCAGCAGGTAGACGCAGACAGAGCAGGTGCAAGCCGCTGTGCATAAGCAGCAGCACAGTAAAAGGTATCAAACGCGCTGGTTCTCGCAGAGACTCGTTATTGACCAGTATGAACGCATAGGCTGCGATTATCACCAGATATAGGATCATAAAAAAAGGCAATCTCGCAGTCAGATCATCATTGTGTGAATGCTCTGCATTGAAAACAGATTTCCGTGTCATCAACAGACCTCTCAGTTGGTCATCCTTTGATCAATTGTACCATGAAAGGGTACAGTGACGCAATTGGCCTTTCGTACAATGTCCTCAAGTACAGGTGCAAAAGTTCCCTTGTGAACGATTTATCAACCGAAACGGAAGCATATAACAAAGAACCTCAAATACCTAAAAAGGAGAATATCATGACAGGACTTTCCCATTGACATAACATAGAGGACCCTGTCGAGTTGGCAAGATAGGACAAGTGTGGCATCCTTGGAGAAATTACAAAAACTCAGAAGGAGGATAAGATGTCCAGGGTTATGCAAACAGGGTCTGTACCGAATCATACACGACGAAAAGACGAAAGTCAAAAGCGCAAGCGCAAAGAGCGGAAAAAGCATTGGCGAGAAAAGCAAGAGAT
>JAAEPW010001324.1 GCA_024232355.1 Chloroflexota bacterium
CAGCCCATCGGGCTGGCCCTATGATGAGCCGGACACTGCCCTGGATGACGAGGGGCGAGTGCTCTACACGTGGCATAATGCTGAGGCCAAACCGGATCGGCAGTATATTTTTGGGGCTTCGTTTCCCCGCCAGTACGTGGACGAAGCGGCGATCCAGAAAGGCCCCTCGGTTCTGGAGCAGATGTTTGCTACGATCGCAGGTGCCTTTAGTTGTTGTTGCAACGTTCCCACCCTGTTTTTTGTGATTTTCGGGGGATTTATGGCGCTTTCCGTTTGGTCAAATCGCAAGCGCAAGATGCAGTACTTGCCGCCATTGATAAAGGTCGAAGGGGTGGGGATCAAGCGTGGATTAACGGCGGTAGAGTCGGCCATTCTCTTGGAAACCCCCTTGAACAAAGTACTGACGATGATTCTTTTTGGCCTGTTGAAAAAGGGAGCCGTGACGGTGTTGGACGATAATCCCTTAAAAATCGAGGTCAATCAGCCTTTGCCAAGTGGTCTACGTCCGTATGAGAACAAATTTATCAAGGCGGTGAAAAAGGATCATGCCCTCAGCGAAAAGGGCCTTCGCTCGATGATGACTGCTTTGATCAAGGCCGTCAACAGCAAGATGAAGGGGTTCAGCCGTAAAGAGTCGGTGACTTATTATGGCGATATCGTCAGTCGGGCCTGGCAACAGGTAGAGGGGGCGGATACGCCCGAGGTACGCAGCAAGCGGTTCGACGAGGGGCTAGAGTGGGCCATGTTGGACAAAGATTTCGATGGTCGCACGCGGCGTGTGTTCCACAGGGGGCCGGTCTATACACCGATGTGGTGGGGACACTATCGGCCCTGGGCGAGCGCCACAGCCAGTGCTGGTGGCTCCGTTCCCAAAGGGACGCCGCGATCATCTTCCTCCTCGTCACCCACTTCGACGTCCCGCCTGCCTACTTTGCCCGGAGCGGCCTTTGCGGCTTCGATCGTGCGTGGGGTTGAGAACACGTCTGGCCGAATCGTCCGCAGCGTGACCGATTTCACCGGTGGTGTGACCAAGGTGACCAACCCGGCGCCAAAGACTACTTCTTCCTCCTCTGGCCGACGCAGTTCCGGTGGGGGCAGCAGTTGTGCTTGTGCCTGCGCTTGTGCCTGTGCGGGATGTGCGTGTGCCTGTGCCGGGGGCGGGCGATAGATTTAGATGTCTTTTCTGGACCGTCTGCGTGGCCGCCTGACACATTTACAGCCCATATCACTTGGTCTACACGCCTACGAGCGGCGCGACGGAGCCGGCGGGCGGGTGCGCGTACACCTGCGCTTGGAGCCAGACGGGCACGGCTTGCTCGTCATCAACGCCTCACGGGTGCTTCACCTGAACCAGACGGCGGCTGAGTACGCCCGCTTTGTTCTGGAGGACGTCTCAGAAAACCTGGCCGTGCGGGAGATTGGCCGCCGTTACCACGTGGACGCTCATACCGCCCGTGATGATTTCCGTCGTATGCAGGCACAACTCGAGACCCTCATCCGCGCCGATGGGACCGTTTGCCCCATCATTGGACTAGACTTGGAACGTGTGGACCCTTTTTCGCAACCCCTCACGGCCCCCTATCGAATGGACCTGGCACTGACCTATCGCTGTAACAACGTCTGCCCTCATTGCTACGTGGCCCGCTCCACCGATCATCCAGAAATGGACTCGGAAACCTGGAAGGCGATCCTGGCGCGCGTATGGGAGGTGGGCATTCCGCATGTTTGTTTCACCGGGGGAGATGCGACGCTGCGGGATGACTTGGTCGAGTTGGTGGCCCACGCCGAGGGATTGGGTTTGGTGACGGGCCTGCTCACAAATGGCCGCCGTCTGTCCGATGCGGCCTATGTACAGGATTTGATCACGGCTGGGTTGGATCACGTCCAGATCACGTTGGAATCCCACGCGGAGGCTGTGCACGACGGCATGGTGGCGACCCCCGGTGCCTGGCAAGAGACGGTGCAGGGGATACGCAATGCTGTGGCGGCGGGTCTTTACACCACGACCAACACCACCCTAACCCGGGAGAACGTGGATGGGGTTGAGGAAACGGTCGCCTTTATCGGATCGTTCGGTGTGCCCACCTTTGCTTGCAACAGCCTCATCTATTCAGGTCGCGGCTCCACCGTGGGGACAGGGTTCCGGGAGGGGGAATTGGTCCCCATTCTTGAGCGGGTGCGGGATGAGGCAGACCGACACGGTTTGCGCCTCATCTGGTACACGCCCACTCAATATTGCGCGCTCTCCCCGTTGCAGTTGGAATTAGGTGTCAAGGCGTGCACGGCGGCTTTGTACAACATGTGCATCGAGCCGGATGGAGCCGTCATCCCCTGCCAGAGTTACTACGAGCCGCTGGGCCACATATTGCGTGATCCTTGGGAAAAGATCTGGAATCACGACCTGGCCCTAACCCTACGAGAACGGCGCTATGTGCCGGAAAAATGCCAAGAATGTCCGGAACTGGCGATTTGTGGGGGAGGGTGTCCGTTGTATCTCAAGGCGGGGGATTGCCAACGATAAAGCAATCCCCAATGAATGGTATCACTGGAAACGAATTATGACAACTAACAACACAGCCTTAATCACTGGTGCCTCAAGCGGAATCGGCGCGGCTTTTGCACGACAATTGGCCGCTCAAGGGCACAACCTCATTCTCGTCGCCCGACGCAGGGAACGGTTGGCAGAATTGTCCACCGAGCTAGAAGAACAGCACGCGATTTCTGCCCAAGTCCTCGTCGCTGATTTGGCTACTAGGGACGGCATTGAACAAGTTGAAGGTCAGATTGCCGAGCTGGATACCTTGGACATCCTGGTTAACAATGCTGGTTTTGGCATCGTCGGCAAGTTTGCTGAGGGGGATCTGGGCAGGCATCTAGACATGATCCACGTCCACGTCGTTGCCAGTGTGCGCCTGTGCCGGGCGGTTCTGCCGGGCATGATCGCTCGTGACCGTGGAGGGATTATCAACGTTTCTTCGATCAGCGCGTTTACCCCAGTGGGAAATGTCACGTATACGTCTACCAAGGCGTACCTGGTCGCATTCTCAGAAGCACTGCAAGCCGAGTTGGCCGGTGTCAACGTCCGGGTGCAAGCGCTTTGTCCGGGCTTTACGTATACCGGCTTTCACGACACCCCCGAATTGATCGACGACTTTGACCGCGCTCGAATTCCCCGGATGCTGTGGATGTCGGCAGACCGGGTGGTGACCGGGTCTCTCAAGGCATTGGAGCGAGGAAACGTTATCTTTATTCCGGGGATCAGAAATCGCTTGCTCACAGCCGTAAGCCGGAGCAGGATCATATCGCTAATATACCAAACTGTGCGTAAGGGGCGGGGACACACGAATGGGCAAGACTGATGGCTTTGGCGCTCGTGCATACTCGCTGGACGCGATCAAGTTCCTGGCCAAGGCCGGTTTCGAGTTTGCAGAGATCGATTGGAAAGACCCTCAGATTGTAAGCGCAACGTTGGCAGACCTGGCAGTGTTACAGGACAGATATGGTATCGTCTACCTGGCCCACGGCCCCAACGAGGGCAACCCCTTTGACGTGGACGAGATCGTCGAGGTGATGGGGCCAACGGTGTGCCAGCTTTTGAGCCTGGCCCCTGAATTGGACATCACCCTCTATACGCAGCATCTCTGGCTCGACCCGAGGTTTATGAGCACGGAGGCTATCACCCGCAAGCTGGAGGTGCTAGAGATGTGGGTGGAACATGCTGCCCGCGCCGGTGTCACGTTGTGCATCGAGAATCTGAGCGAGCATGCCAATCACTTTGCCCCGGCTTTTCGGCGTCTGCCCGCGTTGTGTATGACGCTCGATCTGGGCCACGGACAAATTCTGTCCCGGCCCAACGCCGCGTTCGACTTTATCGCCCATTTCCCCGACCGCATTCGTCATGTTCACCTGCACGACAATCACGGTGGCACAGAGGTCAAGGACGATTTGCATTTGCCCATCGGTGAGGGCAGCGTGGACTTTGCTACCATTCTGCGCGAGCTGCGGGCAGTCGGGTATGGCGGCGGGTTCAGTTTCGAGTTACAGACAGAGTTCATAGAGCCGGGCCGGGACGTGATCCAGGAGATATGGAATGCTCGGGACTAGATCACACCTGGAAATCGCGTTGTGGATTGTATTGCTGATCGTGCCGTTGGTCATTGGATTGGGGTGGGGTACGGTCTTTGACGACAGCGCGTACATCACTCTCCGTTACGCCCGCAATCTGGCAGCCGGGCGCGAACTGATTCACAACTTGACGGTTGAAGAACAGACGCTGCCCGGAGCTCCTCTCTACGTATTGGCGTTGTCGCTGCTGGCACAGTTGGGCGTTCCGCTGTTGTGGGCTGCTCTGGTGTTGAGCGCGTTAGGGTGGGGGGCGGCGGCTATCGCCATGTACTGCGCGGGCCAGGTGATGGATCGCCCAGTGACGGCGGTGGTGTCGGCGGCGTTGATGGCATTCTGTCCGATTGTGGTCTCTACGTTGGGGACCGAGGCGTTGTGGGCGATGGCGCTGGCGTGGGCGGCTATTGCGGCGTCCTTTAAAAAACGGTGGAATGTCCAGGCTGGTTTGTTAGCTCTGGCGTTGTGCGTGCATCTTGGTCCGAGCACAGTGGCGTTGGCAATATTGTTGCTGGTCGCCCAATGGATCGAGAGACGGCGTTTTCCATTCTGGATCGGCCTGGTTTTGATAGTCTCTGTGCTTGGCTGGGGAGTGATAACCGTCGTTTACCGCGTGCCAGTCATTCCTCGCTGGTCACTTGATATTGGGCATTGGGTGTTGATTATTCGACAGCTTGTGGCAGAGAGCGAGTTCTATTGGCTATTTCTGCCCCTGATTTTGTGCGGCGGGATAGAGTTGTTCCTCAAGACGAGAAAGGTTTTGTGGGGTGGGGTGCTGTGGGCTGTAGTGGCGGTCTTGGACGATGGCGCAGTAGCCGGGGCCACGTTGGCTACTCTAGGCTTGTTCCTTGCTGGTTTGGGTATCGACTGGATCATCACGCAGGTGGAAGCCAAGAGGCTGGTGCGTTTGAACAGCTTGGCGCTGACGGTGAGCCTGGGGCTTGTCGTCGGGCTGCCGTTGGGTGTGGCCCAGGTGTCTGTGTTTTGGCAATGGCATCAATTCAGGCCGGTCGTTCGCCAGCAGGTTGAGCAGCAGGCGGGAGACTGGCTCCGCGCGCACAGTGATCCCACGGCGATTATCTTTGGCTCCAAGTGGGTTGGGTACGTGGCGGATCGTCTCACGATTCCGTGGGGTGGAAGCGATAGCGATCAAGATTCGGTGGCAGCTCGGCTGAAATCTTTAAACGAAAACCCACCCGGGTATTGTGTTTCTTTCAAGAGCATCGGTTGGGATCATTTGACGCGAGCGGATTGGTTTTTAGATAATTACGTGCCGCTACAGACGTTCGAATCGCCGCACTATGCTGCATCGTCCTTCACGGTTTGGGGCTATCGGTTCAGAGGGGTGGATTGGGGAGAGCGCCAACCGCTGAACGTGCAATTCCCAGAAGGAGTGAACTGGGTCGGGTATAGCTTTTCACCGGGTCGCATTCAGCCGGGTGAAGATGTGCGCGTGACCTTTTTCTTGCAAGCTACACAGCCCTTTACCCAACCATATCAAACAGTCGTAGAAGTCGTGTCACCCAGCGATGGCACAGCGTGGGCGCGTCAAACGATCACGCCGAGTGAGGTACTGATGGGCTGGTGGCAAACGGGTGGGACGGTGGCCGAGCGCATCGTGATGACCACAACGCCCGATATTTCTGTGGGTGCGTATCACTTGGATGCACATGTGGTGCAATCGGGCTCGAGAATTCGTTTGCCCGTTTATCAGGACAATGATGCTGCTCCTCTGGACCGAATCACGCTAGGGAGTATGGTTGTCCCCTGGCACGACGATGTGGCGTTGGAGAGAGCACAGCCGGTAGGGGCCAGTTTTGGCGATCAGATTCGCCTATTGAGTTTTGAGGCGCAAGATAGTCTGTCGCCCGGCTCTGAGTTTAAAGTGATCCTGTATTGGGATGCGTTGCGACCACCGGATGATGATTACGTCGTGTTCGTTCATTTGGTGGATGTCGAGGGGCAGGTGGTTGCCAGCCATGATGGGCCGCCGATGGATGGGCGATACGCGACCGGGGCGTGGCTTCCGGGAGAGGTGGTGCCTGACGTCCATCATCTAGTGCTCGATCCCAGTGCGCCTGCAGGGACGTACTGGTTGCGAGTGGGTATGTACCGGTGGCCTGATATGGAGCGTTTCCCTGTTTGGGATAGCCAGGGCCTGGAGCAGGTAGAGCGTGTTATTGTATTGCAATCGCTTGCTGTCGAATAGTAGGTCGGTTTTTCTAACCGCTGTCGACAATTGTTATCGTTCTCAGCGGACGCGCGTCCACGAAGGTCGTAACTTGGGGCCTTGTGCCCGTTTTACGCCCACGAGGGGCTATACTACATGCTGGATTCGAGGTGTCAAAGTATAAATGCAATCACCCTGCGCCTCGATACACTACCCCTTGACACTGCTTAGACAGAGAGGGGAACAGTACACTAGCGCAGTGGAAGACTGACCCAGTCTGTTAAGTATTCGACACTTTCGTTCTCTGTGAGTCGAACAATCTCTTTAGTTTCAACGTTCACACGAGCAATCTCTTTTGGTCCAGGGCCTGGTTCACCATAATGCCGCCTCACAGCTACAAACTTACTGTCCGGTGACCAGATGAAGGAATCAGTAATCAAAGGTCCTATGTAGAAACTTCTGAGTAACGAAAATGTAGTCGCGTCCAGGATATATAGAACATTCTGATTATCTAGTAAAGCGATATATCGACCATCGGGTGACCACCTGACACACAAGCAACCGTCTAGCGGGTAGACAAGGTTCGGCTTGCCTAATTCGCCTTGATCAAGTATAGCTCGATATAAGCCTCCTCGTGATGTCTCACTCGTAGTGTTATGGCAAATTATGATAGCTTGTTCCGACGGCGCTACATCGAAAGCCTGAGCACTTGTTGGAAAAAGCCTTGGAAAAGGTATCCGTGTGTTTCCATCTATGTTATGGAGAAGGAACCCTGAGAATCCATTCAGTGTTAACCAACGAGCACTCGACGGAAAAGGAATGATGTCTTCATATCCATACGAGTACAACTGCATTGTTTGGTCTCGCAGATCAAAAACGTAATTAGCAACGCTGGACACATTCTGATCTTCTTCAAACTTTCTGGCTATCAGAATCTCGTTGGTCAGCCATATTGCACCACTGAATTCGTCGCTAAGTTGATGAGGTTCAGAACCATCCGCATTAGCGATCCAGAGGCTGGCTCGATTCGGTGTCGCGTTTGCTGTAAAAATCATTCGTGTGCCATCGGGCGACCACATGATTCCTCGAGTGGGAAAACTTATATCCAGCGCCAGTTGGGTTTCTGTTCCATCAGGGTTCATAACCCAAGTCTGAAAATCGCTCACATAAACGATCAGTTGTTTTTCACCTTTCCCTTGGCAAGATGCCAGAACGATCAACACAGTCACGAGAAACCAAAGATTACGCAATGTTTTCAATACCATTTTGCCCCTCCAATCTATCACTCAGTCAGGGAGCCTGTGTTGGCGTAACTGTCTTTACGTTGACCAGTGAACTCAAAGTTGGTTGCTAAGGTGCCGTAGGGATGGTTAGCTGCCGGGCTACCAAGTCGCCGCTGCCATCGGTGGTGAGGCTGGTGGAGCCAAGGTGGTCGCTGTGGCGGATAGAAAGAGTTACCCCATAGCGGTCAGCAATCCTCCCACGTATTTGGAGTTGCGGCTGCGACGCAGGGGGAACCGTCCAGCGATTTCCTGCAATCGTTCTGTGTGTTCCTGATCGGCCTTGATCTCGATCACGACGGTGTCTTCTATAGGAAGCCGGACGCGCAGATTGGGGCGTAGGAAAAGCCGCTGATCGTAGGCGACCTGATCAAAATCTAATGTGACCCGTATCGTGCCGTCTGCGGTGACATAGTATTCGCGTTGGTAGCGGTTGAGCAGGGTGGGCTGGTGCACCGTTTGCAGTAGGAATTGCCAGTTGGGTCCGGCATTGGCCCGAATCACTTGCAGGGTTTCTGTCCACGGCAATGTCAGGTCTAGCGGGTTCGGCAGCAGATGTCGTTCTTTTCTCCCCAACAGGTTTTGTTTCTGTTTGAGTTCCAGGTAGGGCCGGATACCCACCACCTCATCCCCATACCAGCGCAAACGCAGTTTTTGACGCAAACTGAGCCCTCTGAGATTGTCGTTCAGGCCGGTCAAATGCGGCGTGTCTATGTACAAACTGTTGACGCGGCGCGGCGGATACGCGACACTGAATCCTGCCGGGTGCATTCGTACCCACGACCGGGCCTGGGCCAGCAGGGACTGGTCGCAGACCATTTTGACTTCGTAGCGCAAATCGTCTGGTTTTAGGTCTGTGGATGCTAGATTTGGTACAATATGTTGAGTTTTCATTTGACGAGAATGTCCGGATAGCCTTGACGGGCCAAGGTCATCTGTGTGCTTGAGAGGCCCAGAATGCGGGTGATGACCTGGATGTCCAATTCCTGCATAAAATCGAGTTCGTTGTCCACACGATGGATTTCGACCAAGGGGACATCGAAACGGGCGTAGCGAATTACTGGCGCTTGGGCTGTGTCGAACGCGCGTAGTACAGTTATATCTGTGTGATCGGTAAAAAGTTCGTTCGATTCGGCTTGCAACCATTGACGGTTCGCTGGCAGGACGGTTGCTCCGTGGATGTCAAAACCGACGATCTCTACGGGCAGGTTCAGAACGTTCGCCACTTCGATGCGCAGCGTACCGCTCATCGCCAACGAGGGCGATCCCAGGTAGGCAAAGACCGGTTGCACGGGGTTGAGGGAGCGGCGCATCTGTTTCTGACGCTGGCGTAGTTTGTCCCAGGGAGGCTCGGTTGATTGGTGCTCGGCCCTGACTGTTTGACGTATGCTTTGGTATTCCGACTCTAATTCTGTCTGTAGTTGGTCCAAGTATTCGGGCTGGCTGACGCGCAGGGCTTCTCGGACGTAGGCCGCTTGGAGAGCTGGGTCGTCGTAGGTGGCAGTCAGGGAGAGACGCGCGTCGGAGCCTAATGCATTAGCGTTAAAACCGATGGGCTCTAGCCGGGCGGAGGTAGGGTTGTAGTAATAGTGCAGGTTGACCAGTGATGCGCCCTCCGTTGCGCCCCATAGATCGACCAGGGCCAAAAAGCGCCCGTATTGTTCGACGTCGAACACGTCGGATGCTTTCAGCTGGTTGGTCTGGAGTGCGCGCAGTAAGCCGATGGCGGTGTCTTTTTGCGCCGACAGGACCGGGTCGCGGGCGATATCTGTATCGCGAAAGGTGTCCACCTCAAAGTATTGGAAATCGGTGGCTGAGAGGTTGGCAACGGGATCGTGGTAGGCAGCCTGTGTGTCTCCTCCAAAGTGGACGATAGATTCCCACAACAGATCGGCGTCGAACCGGGCGATGACGCCTTCCGGTCGCCCCTGTGCCGCCAGCAATTCGTTGGCAAAGCCTTCTTGTAGCGCATAGAGGCCCCAGTCGTCACCGTTAAAGATCATACGGACAAACTGGTAGCGGGACACCAAGACGTCTTCACGTTCGAGCGCGCGGGCAAAGGCCCACTCGTTGAGCCAATTGTTGGCCGCCGGGTCCTGGAGGTAGAAACGCTGCATGTCGAGCAGTTGTTGGTTCTGACGTGTGCGAACTTCCAACCCCCACTTTTCGTTGTCGCCCAGGTGATCGGCGGGGCCTTCCAGCAGGCGCATTCTGACAGGGACCGTGGATCCGTTTAGCCTGATGGTGGCGGTCACAAAATCCTGCCCCATGGGGATGTAGACACTATCTTGTAGCGCACGCTCTCTATGGCCCAAGAGGTCGTTGTAAGTGTCAAAGTCCATGTCTACGATTAGTGTGGGCAGGTCTGTCTCTTTTGCCGGGGACACCAGATGGGCAATCCGTGCTGGTACCGATCGCAAATCATGAATCGCACTCTGCCATTCCTGGCCGCCCACGAACACGCCGAGGACGAGCACAAGGGCCAGCGTGATCAACCACCCCAGATTCTGTTTGAGGAAGGATGGAGCCTGTGTAGGCTGTTGTTTACCAATCTTCATCTGTCACCCGCCTAGCGTATTATTCTGTTCGACAAAGCTGAATTCGCAATTGGGGAGTTGGGCGCTCATATCGTCCATCAAGGCGGTCAGCACCGTGTCGTTGGGGCACGCGATCAGGTACGTCATCTGGAGAGAAGACGTGCCGCGATCCAATCGGCGCAAATCGGCCACCTGAACGTGTTTGAGCAATAGTTCGTTGATCTGGGTAAAGGCATCGTCTGTGGGTGCGGACTGCACGTTCAGGTACAGGTTGTTTTTCATCGAACGGGGTGTAACGAACGTGCGGGCAAACAGGTATCCCAGGATCACGAGTATCGCCAGGATGGTGGGCAGGCGTTGGTCTGCCCCCAGCCCAAGCCCAATGGCGATGGACAGAAAGAGATAAACGAGTTCCTCCGGCTCTTTGATGGCTGTTCGAAAGCGGACGATCGAGAGTGCGCCGACCAGGCCCAGCGACAGCGCCAGCGAGGATTTGACGATAGATATGACGAGCGCCGTCGTCAAGGCCAAAACCGGCAGCGTCTGCGCGAACCGATCGCGGTTGGACAGCGACCGTCCGTACTGCGTGTAGAACCACGCCAGCAGGGTGGAGAGCAGGATGCTCAACAGTAGGTTGATGGTCAGTGTGGTGAGTGAGAGTGGAGCGGGATTGGTAAGACCGAGCAAGTTATCCATTAGAAACCTCCTAGTGAATGGGTAGCGGCGATTTGACTTGAAAATCGCACGGCAGTTCCGTTGAACTGCTTGGCGATTTGATTTGAAAATCGCACGCCGTCGGACAGCACGCCAAAGGATGCAGGTGTGACAACTGTGTTCTTTGAAACAAAGGCTATGCCTTGATCATCGCTGAATGCACTGCTAGGGCCGGGGGCCAAGAGTACGAGATTGTCGTTTGGCCCCAGGTTAAAGCCGGGATCGGTTTCGGTATCCAGGTTGGGATTTCTGGTGCGCAAAATCATCTGCTGATTCCAAATGTTAAGGTCGTCTGGCCCGCTCCCCTTGGTTCCTTCTGTGAAGGATGACAGGATGATGCGAATCGTTGTGCCCTGGGGGATATGGGTAAAAGCTGGACTGTCACCAAAAATCAATGAACCTTCATCGGTTGCGGTCTTGGTGTCATTGTCGGTGATGCGCCAACCGCGCAGGTCAACGCCGCCAGGGCGCATTACTTGTAGCTCGAACTCGTCTTTTTCGATGGAGCTCAAGATCACGTCGCCCGGCCGAGGTGCGTTTGTGTCGGCTTGCTCAAAACGGGGAGTGATGGTCTGCGTGGTGCTGGCCGTCAGGGTTATGACGGGAGTTTGGGGCAAACTGGGTGGATCCCAACCAGCAAAACGGTAGCCTGACGCGGGTGCGGCTGTGAGCTGGATTGGTACGTTATGAAAGTAGATGCCTTGCCATGGCAATTCTGGCACGAGCAATCCGTTGATAGCGACGTGGCCCGAGCCGCTGGCAGGCGAATTAAGGGTGAGTTGTACCGTACCACTCAGGTAAAAGCCTTTGATAATGTGCTGCCGGACAAAATCCGGCCGGCGGCGGGCAAAATCACGCAGCTCTTCGACATTAGACGTCCAACTGACCGAGTTGGGCCAACGAATCGTTTCGTAGGCAATGTCTGGTTCAAGTTCGGCGGCAAGGGCGTCGATGTGGGCAATGACAGAGGCGGGCGAGAGCGTGGTGTTGAGCAGGTCGGCGGTGCGAGAGAGGAACTGGTTGAAAAACACTGGGGTGTCCAATAGCTTGCGCAACAAGAGCAAGTCGCGCCCGCCTGTCCTTTCGTGATTGAATTCCAGGACGTGTTGTATCAGATTCGAGTCCACACGGCTGTGTAGGTATCCGGGAAACGCTGCAAAACCATTATCGCTGTCCCAGAACAGCCAATGCCAACGCCCTCCCTGAACGCGCGGGCGAAATTGGCGCACGTTGTGATGGGGCCAATCCGCATTGGCGATGTAGATTTGAAGGATGTTATAGTCGATCAAGTCCGCCATGTTCACCTGGCTCTGAACGTAGGCATAGTTGTTTGGATCTGTCAAATCGTGGGACTCGACAAATTTCAAGAGATGTTGCCAGTGTTGGTCGTCTCCTGCCAGGATGCTTTGTTCACCGAACATTCCCGAGGCGTTCAAAGAGTCGGCTGTTTTGATGCCATAGTGGTCAGCCAGGAAATAGTCATCCAGACGCTCTCGGATTTGATACACTCCCCAAGACTCGCCATTGATGAACAGCACGACAGGTTGCGCGCGTGCAGCGTATCCATCGATCTGCAATGCCAAGTTATCGGTCAAGTGATTGCGCACGAGTGTCCAGTTTCCCCAGTCCCCGCGATACCAATTGGTGCAATCTTGGCCGCCGTTGTGTAGGATCAATCGCTTGAACGACTGCACGTTCAAGTTGTCGCCTTTGTCATCATCGAACAGCGGATATTCGAGCCGGTTAACGCCATACTCTTGACGAAAGTAGAGGCGCAGTGCTTTTTTCTCATAACTGCGGCTTCCTCCACCATGGATGCGTATTCCGGCCGAGATGTGAAACCCCGAGTGACGGTCTTGATCTATATAAGTGATGTCTACTGGGCGTTCCCATTCCATACCTCGTTCGTTGTGGTTGATATAGATACCACGTTCGTACTCCCAAAAATCATCAGGGTCTACGATCAATGAGAGCAATGGCAAAGTTGCCGGTACGCCAACAAAATATGACGCACTGGCAACTGGCCCCAATGTGCCGTCTGGCAGAATAGCGCGAGCGCGAACGGTAGTGACGGTTGGTGTGTCTGCATTCATCAGGATAGGTTGTGTGTAGGGTGTGCCTGCAGTGTGCGTGGGCACACTGCCATCAATTGTAAAAACCACGTCGTACCGTCCACTGATTTTGAGCCGAACGTCCCGGTCATAGTAACCGCCAGGAAGGGAAAAGATAGGTGCGAATGTAGATTCTACCTCTCTAGATGATCGGTGGATCGAGTTTTCGATGGGATATAATATACTTAATGCCAGGATTGTGGACAAGACAATCCACAGATGTGATACATGTCTTGAATGTTTGAACGTCTGAGGCACACAGCTCCTTGTGGCTTGTTCAAAAATAACTTGGCACTTGGTAACTCGTTTCAGGTAAAAATGCTTGGAAAGCGCGACGTTGTTTCTGAACAACGCCTTAACTTGTCTCCATATTGCCAGGCCGTAAGTTTACCCGGTTTCTCGAATTTTGCAATTTTTTATTTTCACTCGTCCATCAATTTTGACTTACGCGCAGGATGAGGGTATACTAACTAGGTGTAGCGAATCATCATTGCTTTGTTTGGAACAGATGACTGTGAACGAGAGACGAATTGAAATCAAGTGTCATAGCGATATCGTGTCTGCGCGTCAGGCGGGGCGTCAGATGGCGTATAGACTCGGTTTCGGCTCGGCAGATCAGACCCGTCTAGCCACTGCGATCTCGGAACTGACGAGTAATGCCATACGGTACGCTGGTGGCGGAGTTTGCATTGTCACGAATCAATCAAATCAGTGTCTAACAAAGGTGCAGGTTGTGGTTGAGGATCATGGTCCTGGTATCCCTGATATTGAACAAGCAATGAAGGATGGTTTTAGTACGGGGGGAAGTTTGGGGGTTGGGTTGCCGGGCTCCAAGCGGTTGGTTCACGAGTTTGATATTGAATCCAAACCTGGATATACAAAGATCACAATTGCGATGGTGCGGCAAACTGTACGTTTATCATGAGGAATAAAAATGCAGATAGCGATTGTAAAGCGCTCTTTCCCGAATGACCCACATTGTGGAGACGAATGTGCTTATTGGCAAAGTGATGAAAAGATAACACTCTGTATTGTGGATGGCCTGGGTCATGGCTGGGATGCAGAAAAGGCGGCCAAGGCGGCGGTAGATTACGTCGCCAAACATATCTCGGAGCCTCTCCCTGATATTTTTGCTGGTTGCGATCGGGCAATCAGACACACGCGGGGGGGCGTAATGGGTATCGCCGTCGTGGACGAGAATGTGGGTACACTGACGTATGCCGGAATTGGCAATCCACGCATAATCATTGCTCGGGCACATCATCGTGCCGCAAGTTTGACAGAGGTTTCTCGTTTGTCCAACAGACCGGGCGTTGTGGGTGGAGGCTGTGGCCGGGTGTTGCCCGAAACGATCTCGCTAAGGTCAGGTGATGTGGTAATTCTTTTTACGGATGGTGTGCCCAGCGAGTTGGATTTAAGGGGCTATGAGAGTGCCTTGCATACTGATGTACAACAATTGGCGCAGAGGATCGTCCAGGATTGGGGGCGAGAAAGAGACGATGTGGCTGTCTTGGTATTTAGATACGGAGGGGCATGATGACAGAACAATCTATTCAGAATAGATACTTTGAACTTCTCAAAGCCTACGTTGCAAGCCCGGAGGAGAAATTCCTGGCCTTGGTGGCCGAATTGGGTCGTGAGTTGGTGGTACTCGATGCCCCGCCTGAGGATATCGTCGAACTGCACGAGCGTGCACTTGGACGACTAGCACAAGAACAGCCTAACCTGGCTTTGCAGGATACGATCCCGAATGCCTGGACGCCGCTGATGGAACTATTGATGATTCATAGTCTGGCTTTTCGCGAACGATCCGAGGCCCGCGACCGGGCAGAGGCAGCGCTGCGTGCGAGTGAAGAATTGCTCCGTCAGATATTGGACACTAGCCCTAATTGTGTTTTTGTCAAGGATCGCCAAGGTAGATTCATTCTGGTCAATGAGGCAGTGGTAGAACTCTATGACATACCCGCCGATGAAATTGTCGGGCGGACTGAACGTGACCTAGCCGAGATGTCCAAGAGCAGTGTAGAGGCGGCTGAGAGATCTATGATGGACGATCTGGAAGTGATCGAGAGTAAACAATCCAAATTTACTCCCGAGGAGCCTTTTGTGTTGTGGGATGGCACGACCAAGTGGTTCCAGGTTACTAAAATGCCCCTGATTCGCGAAAATACCCCAGATTGTGTGTTGGTTATTGCGGTGGACATCACAGAGAGAAAACGGGCAGAAGAGTTGATGCGGCAACAGGAGCGGCTAGCGGCAGTGGGACAGTTGGCTACCAACGTTGCTCTCGACTTTAATAACATCATGACGTCTATCACACTTACCACCCAGATGCTCAAGGATCAATTGGATGCTGAATCTAATCTGTCACCAAGTTTAGACATCATCCTGAGCGAGGCTCAACGGGCATCAGACCTGGTGGTACAGATATTGGACTTTAGCCATCGCTCATACATCAAGGCCCAACCGGTTGATCTGAAACCACTTATCAACGAGGTTGCCGAGACCCTACAACGAACGCTGCCGGAGAGCATTCATTTTCTCGTCGAGGTAGGGCAAAAGGCGTATATGGTAGATGCTGACTCTGCCCGAATCCGCCGGGCTGTGATGAACTTGGTGGTCAACGCTCGTGACGCAATGCCGGAGGGGGGAGAGATTCGTGTTAGGTTATCCCGGATGGAGGTAGAGGCTGATGAAATTCCCCTAGACGGAATAGGCCGTCCGGTGACTGATATGATTCCTGGCGAGTGGGTGTGCATCACTGTCTCTGATACCGGGTTCAGCATCCCGCCGCAGGATCTGCCTTATATCTTTGAGCCTTTTTCCGCAGCCAAAATCTTGGGAAGGAAAACGGGGTACAGTCTGGCACAGGTGTATGGTATCGTGATACAGCACGACGGACATATTGACGTCAAGACGGCGGAGGAACGGGGGACTACGTTCCAAATCTACTTGCCTGCTCGTGAAGCGGAGCAAATGGGTCAGGTGGTGGAAGAGGTGGAAGAGGATACTGTATCCACTCAACAGGGGGGAGGAGAAATCATCCTGTTGGTAGAGGACGAGAACAATATCCGTGTAGCGGCGGAGAGGATCTTGAAATCGTTGGGCTATAAAGTGCTGACAGCGACGGATGGTCAGGAAGCCTTACAAATATACCGCGCCTCGGAAGGAATAGACTTGTTAATCACAGATTTGGTGATGCCCGAGATAGGGGGGAAAGAATTGTTGCGGGAACTAAAAAAGACAACGCCCGATCTCAAGTCTTTGGCCATTACGGGTTACGTGTCGCCGGTAACACTGCAAGAGTTAAGAGATGAGGGCTTTTTGGCTGTTGTTTCCAAGCCTTTTACTATGGATGTCCTGGCAGGAGCTATTCACCGAGCTTTGGATGAGGACTGAGTGAGGAGCGAAAAAATGACAGAATTGCAAACTGGCATCACCGCCGTCGCCGTTTATGCTGACCGTGCGCGGATTACCCGTAGCGGTATAATGACGCTGGAACCGGGCAACCACCGGTTGGAGGTGTCCGAGTTGCCCCTCAAACTCGACGTGGCCTCGGTGCGGGCCTCTGCCCGCGGTACCGCCCGCGCGCGACTTTTCGGCGTGGATGTACGGCGCGACTTTTACGTCGAGACGCCGGCTGAACGCGTACGCGAATTGGAGAAACAGATCGAATCGTTGGAGGACGAACGGCGTGGTCTTGACTCACAGACCGAGCTTTTTCAGAAAGAGCATGCTACCTTGGGTGATCTGACCGGCCAGACCGAGATTTACGCGCGGGGGTTAGCCTATGGCAAGATCGACGTCGAGGCTCAGATGGCGCTTCTCGATGGCCTGCGCGCTCGTACCGAGGAACTCGACGCAGCCTTGCTGGGCTTTGCTATTTGTCGACGTGATCTGGAACGCCGCCTGAAAAAATTAAAGAACGAACTCGGCCAACTGCGCGGGGCCAGAGGACGCGAAAGATACACCGCCGTCGTCGAGGTAGAGGTGACCCAGGCGGGTGATCTGACCATTGAACTGACCTATGTAGTGTCCGGCGCTGGCTGGCACCCGCTTTACGACATACGCCTCATCAAAGCAGCCGACCGGCCAACCGAGACGTTAGAAGTCGGCTACCTGGCCCAGGTGACCCAGCGAACCGGAGAGAATTGGTCCGACGTGGCGCTCACCCTTTCTACTGCGCGGCCTGCTTTGGCCGAGACGCTGCCCGAACTCGATCCCTGGTACGTCAGACCGGTCGTTGCCCCCAAGCCTCAGCAGCGTGCGCGACGTATGGCCAAGATGGCGGCCCCTGCGCCTGCTCTGACGATTGCAGATACAGGTGCGTCGTTTGGTCTCGCCGAGTCGGAAGCTGAAAAGACAGATGCTCCAGCTGAGATTGTGTTGGCGACGGTAGAGACATCCGGCACCGCCGTGACTTATCAAGTGCCTGGCACTACCATCATTCCCGCCGACGGCGCGCCCCACAAGGTCGCGGTGGCTAGTTTCGAGTTGGATCCCGAACTGGATTACGTGACCGCGCCCAAACTGGTCGAGGCCACCTACCGGCGGGCCAAGGTCGCGAATGAAAGCGCCTATACGCTCCTGCCTGGCCCGGCTAATTTATTTGACGGCGACGAGTTTATCGGCACTACCGAACTTGAACTGACGGCCCCCAACGGTGAACTGGAACTCTACCTGGGCACGGACGACCGGGTGCGGGTTGAGCGGGAACTAAAGCGGCGTGAAGTGGACAAGAAATTACTCGGTGACCGACGGCGTCTCCGCTATGGATACGAGATCGTGTTGGAAAACTTGCTGCCCAACGAGACACAGGTTTTGCTCCAAGATCAGATTCCTGTGCCGCGTCACGAGGACATCAAGGTAAAATTAGAGTTTGCCGAGCCCAAACCGGCAGAGCGGACAGAACTGAATTTGTTGGAATGGACACTCACTCTGGAACCAGGTACTAAACAGAGCGTGCGCTTTGACTTTACGGTTGAGCATCCACGAGAGATGCGGTTGCTAGGATTGCCAGGATGACAAGATGGTCGGGGAATAGACTAAACCATCGGCAAGGTTTTCTGTTTTTCTATTGCCTGTTTTTTGTTTTTTTCTCTCTGCCTCTTGCGTCTTGTAGTTCTGTTCCTACATCTATCTCCACTTATACCCGTGTTCCCACACTGACACCTGCGTTCACGCCTGCGTCCACATTCTCTCCCACGCCTCCTCCCCCTCCTACTTTTACACCTGTCCCCACTTTGACTCCCACACCGACCCCCGCGCCGACTCTTGATCCTGACACCGTTACTGTTGCCGTTGGCAAGGTGCAGGCTCGACTGGCTGAGGTAGATATCGAGCCGCTGTGCCTGCGCTGGGAAGATAGCGACGGCGATGGAGCGCGGGAGTGGGTTGGACTTTACGTGCGTCCCAGCGAACCACCTCGGTTGGCGGCTTTTGTCTTGGATGTTGACCTGGATGATGCCGGGACCTGGTATGACTTGCACGCACCAGCAAAAGAGCCTGGTAAAAAGGACTATGGCCTGGGCGAATATCCCACTTGTGAGATCGAGGTGCGCGACACCAACGCCGATGGGCGAATTGAAATCCTCGTTTGGGGGCACGCAGAGGCCAGCATTGGCCTGCTTCACATTTTTGCCTGGGATGGGACAGACTATAGGTTGTTGGGGGCCTTTGAGGGCGATGCTGGCGTCCGTTTGGATAACGCCGACGGTGACTTGGCCGACGAAATTTCCGTCCGCTACGATGCCAACAGTGATCTGGTGTGGGAAGCGGTTCATACCTGGGATGGAGCCAACTATGGCTGGACCTGGGAGCGGTATGACTGGTTCTATCTGGACCGCCCGCATCCCTACCTGACCGACACACCAGAGCATGCCGTCATTTCCTTCTATTTGGCAATAGATGACCGCGACATCCCCGGTGCTTATGGCCTGTTGGACGGTACTGCTCAGGCCGCTCAATCCTACGATGCGTGGGCCTTTGGGTTCGTCACCACTGTTGCAGCCGAGGTGGGCGTGGTGTACGAACGCGCCCGCGACGGGAACACAGCTACCGTTGCCGCTCAGATGCTGGCGTACGACAATGTGGACGGACGCGTCGTCGCCACGTTGTGGGATGTAGTGTGGACGGTCGTGTGGACAGATACTGGCTGGCGGCTGGCGAGCGCCACTACCGCGCAGCTCGACCAGTGGGAGTTGGAATATTACCAGTAGTGGGTGGGTTGTGGAATAAGAGAAAAGCCGTATAATCGTTATCCGGTTGATGACAGAGATATGGATCTCGATCAGACGACAGCCAATGAATTGATCAAACTGGCGAACGCATTCCATAGAGAGGAAAAGTATGAACAGGCGATTGCCACTTATCGGCAGGCGATTGCATTGATACCCAATTCTCCCGTCTATACGGCATATCACTTTATGATTGGTGACATGCTGGCCGAAATGCAACGCTATGAAGAGGCTGTCCAGGCATTTCGGGAGACGGTCAAAGCGATTCCAATGCACGATGAAGCGTGGTTTCGTCTTGGTGAGAGTTTGATGTTATTGGGATGTGATGAAAAAGCCGCACAGGCTTTTGATCGTTGCCTTGCGATTGATGATCGTGTTGACCGGGCGTGGTACTATGGGGCCACAGTGTATGCCAGATTGAACGATGGTAATCGAGCTGCCAAGTATCTTGAGAGGGCTCTACAACTGGGACCAGAGTGGGAACTGCGTGCGCAACAAGACCCATTGCTTAACGGATACTTGCAGCAGTAGGTGATGTGCCGGTTGTTTTGATGGGTAGCAAAGGGGTTTTCAAAGACCGGTATTAGAGGGGAGGCGAGCAATTACGAAAATACCAGAACCAACAGGTCCCGCACAGGAACGAGCTTTCCTTGTGGGGGTTGAATTGAAAGGGCCTGGGACGCGTGTGGCAGTGTCTGAGGGGCATTGGCCGGTGGATGAATCCTTGAACGAATTGGCACAGCTGGTCCGCACGGCTGGCCTCGTGGTAGTGGGAGAGGCCGTACAGCGGCTCGAACGTCCGAACGCGGCTACCTTTATCGGTTCGGGCAAGGTCAAGCAGGTGGTCCGGCAGGTGGCAGAGACCGCCGCTGATGCCGTCATTTTTGACGACGAGCTCTCGCCGCGTCACCAGCGAGAGTTGGAAAAAGAGTTGGGCGAGGACATCAAACTGCTCGATCGCACGTCTTTGATCCTCGATATCTTTGCCCAACATGCCAGTACCCGCGAGGGGGCGTTGCAGGTAGAATTGGCCCAGTATGAATACCGGTTGCCGCGTCTTACGCGGGCCTGGACCCACCTGGCGCGGCAGTCGGGTGGGCGGGCTGGTGGGAGCACCGGCGGCGTAGGTGTGCGTGGGCCGGGTGAGACTCAGTTGGAGACTGATCGGCGAGTGATCGGCAAGCGCATCGCCCAGCTTAAACGTGATTTGGAAGAGGTGCGCGCCCACCGGGGGCGTCACCGCGAGCGGCGGCGCAAGACCGGTGTGCCCACTATCGCTATCGTTGGCTATACCAACGCTGGCAAGTCCACACTGCTCAACCGACTGGCCGACGCCGATGTATTGGTGGAAGATAAACTCTTTGCCACGCTCGACCCGACTACGCGCCGCGTTCCTTTGCCTGGCAAAGGGGTGGCGCTTTTCACTGATACTGTCGGTTTTATCCAAAAATTGCCGACCCAGTTGGTGGCTGCCTTCCGCGCCACACTGGAGGAGGTGATTGAGGCTGATTTGCTGTTGCACGTGGTGGACGTGACCCATCCGCAAATGATGCGTCAGGTTGAGGCCGTGCGTGGAACACTGGAAGAGATTGGCGCCTCTGGGATGCCCGTCATCAGTGCTCTGAACAAGATTGATAGTTTGTCTCAATCTGAGCTTGCATCCTTGCCGGTACATGAATTTTCTGATAGCGTCCCAATCTCGGCCATCACTGGCGCGGGGATAGAGTCATTGCTGGCCCACATCGAGCATGTGTTGGAAGATCAGATGGTTTGGATCGATGTACTCGTTCCTTATAATCTGGGTGAATTAGTGGACCTGTTCCATCGGTGCGGACTGATAGAACTGGAAGAATACGTCGAGACAGGAACACGCATCAAGGGGCGCATTCCGAGTGTGTTCGAGGGACGCTTCCACGAATTAGAGGTGATTGCCCGAGGCGATTGACGGGCGGCGCAGTCCGTGCTACAATATTTCAAGTTGTAGACTGTTTTCCAGGGTTGTTATCTTGTGTTGAAGCAAATAATTGGCGATGTCAAAGACGTATACGAAGAATGCTACACTAGATGTAAATAAGGAGAAATCTGATGCAAGCATATGTTCTGATCAAAACTCACGTAGGTGACATATATCCAGCACTTGGTATCTTGCGCCGAATTAGTGAAGTCGTCTCGGCCTATAGTACGTTTGGACCATATGACATCATTGCTCTAGTAGAAGCTGCAGATATGGATGCACTCAGCCACCTTGTAACCCGGCGGATTCAGGGTATTTCAGAGGTTCTGGAAACAACCACATGCATTGTCATGAGCGAACCTAAAACTTGACAACTCTCGAGTCGCCATTGCTAGATGTACGCCTTGACGATAATGGCGAAAGAGAGTCAAGGTGGGTAAGGTGAAAGTTGAGCCGGGGAAACGATAGGTGCCATTGGTACCCGGACAAGTTCAAGTTGTTCATGGTGACTGGAGAGAACACACACTCACCAAGCCCTCTAATCAGATCAATCTGTGAGAGATATACTAGGTTTTCGAGGGAGGGTCTTTGCGATCCACCTCGAACTTGGTAGGGTGGGCGGTTGCGTGGTACAGAATATCTGGGCTTGAATGCACACCACATGACCCACAGCGTAGTGGGTTTGACTTGAACCTTTTGGTAGGTTTGCCAGAATATTGTGTAAAAGATATCCTAGTGGGAGGTTTGATGCTCAGATTACTACAGCGCATCAGTAATTTCTTGGCTCGTCTGCCTGGACTTCCTGTTCTCATCGCTGTCAGCTTGGTGATACTTAACCTTGTGCTTCAATTCTTGCCAGCCTGGCCTGTCGTGGGTTGGTTGGCTCAGACGAATCTCTTGCTGCATATCGGCTTGATTGTGGGATTCTTGGGTTTTTTACTGGGCGATATATTATAGGCCCGATTATAGTGTGTCAGCCCAAGGGGCCCACGTCGCTTGTTTGTCCGCACACAAAGATCAACTCTCAGGTGATGAGTGGGAGGAGCGGGTCTGGACTCGCTCCTTTGCTTTTCTGTGTGTTATTTCATTTATGAGGATATTTGATGTTGCGACGTTTGATCCGCCCGTGGATATTGTGGCGTTTTCGTGACGGTAATGCCGAGATATCGTTGATTTGGCATAACCGGTTTCCCCTGCTCATTTTTCCGTTGTTATTGACACTCGAGTTGATTTTCCACGCACGGGTGTGGAAAACGCTTTTGTTCGCGTTCACCAGTATGATGGCTATCGCGGCCTGGTGGGCTTGGCATATGGCGCGATCTGTCCGGGTGCGGCGAGAGACAAAAGTTTCCTGGATTCAGGTGGGAGATTTGTTGGAGGAGCATTTCACACTGACCAATGATTCGCTGCTGCCCGTAATATGGATCGAAGTGAGCGACCGTAGCAACGTGCCAGGGTACAAGGTTAGTACAGTACGTGCTGTCGGTGCGCACAATATGTATCGCTGGAGTGCGCAGGGCGAGTGCCAACTACGTGGCGAGTATCAATTGGGGCCGTGGGAAGCAACCGTTGGTGATCCTTTTGGTCTTTTTACTGTAGTGCAACGTGCTCTCGATAATAAAACAATATTAGTCTATCCCCCCATTGCTCGACGTTTGCCTTTTGGTCTGCCGCGTGGTATGGCGTATGGGCGAGCACTTAGCAGCCATCGTTCTTGGGATCCAACGGTCAGCGTAGGCAGCGTGCGAGCCTACGTTCCCGGCGACCCGCGCCAGCACATTCATTGGCGCACCACGGCTCGTCAAGACCAACTCCATACGAAGGAATTCGATCAAGAGACCGGTGGGGATATCTGGTTGATACTCGATTTGGATCGGGACGTACAGGTAGGACAAGGAAAGCGCTCGACGGAAGAGATGGGTGTCATCGTGACTGCCTCTGTCGCCGCATTGTTGTTGAATGCAGGACGGGCGGTCGGATTGATCGTTTATGGCCCGCAGCGACAAACGGTGATGCCGGTTCAAGGACGAGGTCACCTGTGGGAGTTGCTACACGTGTTGGCCCACGTGCAGGCTACAGAGACTCGGCCGCTGAATCACGTACTGGAAGAAGAGGCTCGCGTCTTGCCTGTGGGCGCAACCGCACTGGTGGTGACTCCATCCTCTGAATCCACCTGGGTTTCCGAGTTGGTGCGGTTGCAAGGACGTGGTATCGGGGCTGCAGCGGTGTTGCTGGATGCGGTATCTTTTAGCGATGATTGGAACCTGGACAAGTTCTCTCCCCAGGTTGAGGCGCTGCGTGGGTTGTTGGCCGATGCACGTTTAGAGTCCGAGATTATCCAGGCTGATACACCGTTGTCGCTTCAGCCGCCGACTGGTCAAGTGCGGCGTTGGGAATTCAAAGTGTTGGGGACTGGGCGAGTGATACCTGTCAGCACGCCTTGGGGTGTGAGGTAATGATAGGCTGGCTTGCCGAGCGGCTCAAACCTAAGGAAGGTTGGTACACGTTCCTTCCCCTGTTAATAACAGTGTTGTGCTTGCCTGCTGCCATTATTGATACAGAGTGGATTCCCGGTTCTGAAGGATTGCTGCCAATTGCTTTTTTTGCTTTGCTAATGGGGCGCTGGTTGGCATTACAGGAAAACTGGGGTTTGGGTGTGTGGCTGTTGCTCAGTGCGCCTTATGGGCTGTTAGGGGCACTGGGTGTCGCGGCACGCGTCTTGCCTTTGCCGCCGTGGGGGAATCGGGCTGTTTCTAATTTTGCGATGCGTTGGCTGATTTGGTTGGAAGCAGCAGTCAGCGGTGGCACGAACGAGGACCCCGACATCTTTTTATTCTATTTGGTGCTTTTGTGTTGGATGGTGGTTCTCTTTATTGCATGGGCTTTTTACCGCCGTCAGCGCCTATTGCTGGCGTGGGCATTAACGATCATACTCACGGCGTTGGTTGTCTTTTACTCTCGCCAAAATATCGGGTGGCTAATTGCAGAACTGGGGTGTGGAATTTTGTTGTTAGGGCTTGGCAACCTAGCCCGCGCACGTCGCACCTGGGATGCAGCGGGAATCGATTATGCTCCCGGTCTAAATCTTGATGTTTCGATCGTGACGGGGGGGATTGCGTTTGTCATTACTCTGTTCAGCCTATTTGGTCCCCAATTCAGTGTGCGTCGGATATATAATTGGTTCTGGAGTACCTTTGAGGGACCCTCTGCGCGGGTGGAGGAGGCGATGGATCGGCTCTTTGGAGGAGTTTCTCTATCTTCTGAAGGCCCCATTGGCGTTGATGGGAGATCGGCCAGCAGTTATATGCCACAGAGTCACCTTCTTGGCGGTCGCCCCGAGTTGTTCGACGATGTAGTAATGGCGGTTCGGACGGATGAACCAGCCCCATTTGCCCCTATGGCCGAAACCCATATTCCAGAACGCAACGTCCCGGTTCATTATTGGCGCGGCATCACCTTGGGCAAGTACTCTGGGCGGGGTTGGTCGACAATAGTGGCTTCTCGTGAGGATGTGGTGGGAGAGTTGGCAGTGCCTATACCACCAGACTATCGTGAGGTGGTGCAGGGTTTCGAGTTGACCTCTTATCATGGCGATACGCTCTATACACTGAACGCACCAATGTGGGTGGGAGAGCCAGTGGAGGCGGTATGGCATAGCCCAGACGACCTGGCGAGATTGGCTTCCGAGGTGAGTAGTTACACGGTTGTCTCTCGTTTACCCATACCTACGGCGAACGATTTGCGAGCTGTTCCTGCGATCTATTCCAATGAGATTCGCGAGCGTTATTTGCAGTTGCCAGAAACTGTCCCCACGCGCGTTATCGACCTGGCTCAAGATGTGGTTGTGGAGGGGGAAACGGTTTACGATCAAGCGCGGCTGCTGGAGCGCTACCTGCGTGGTTATCCCTATACATTGGAGGTAGAGCGTCCGCCAGAGGGCTGGGACGTGGCCGACTATTTCCTGTTTGGTATACGCGAGGGGTATTGTGATTATTATGCTACCGCTTTTGTGGTGATGGCCCGGGCAGCGGGTATCCCAGCCCGGTTGGCCTCGGGATACGTGGAGGGGCAGTATGACGCTGCTAGCAGTGCCTACTTGGTGCGAGAAAATGATGCTCACTCTTGGGCCGAAGTCTATTTTTCCGACTGGGGATGGATTCGCTTTGAGCCGACGGCGTCTCGGTCGGTGACCGAGTTGCAAGAAGAAGTCGTCTTGTCTGAAATCGAGGTGCTAGAACCCACGGGACTACCAGCCCGGGTGATACGCGCCCGCTGGCAAAAAGTCGGAACATGGTTGGCAGTGCTGGTCGGAGTCTGGTTAGTGGTGATGACGTGGCAGTATTATCGCCGGAGGCGGACTGCACGGGTGATCACTTTGCCATTGGTATGGGAATGGGTAGGGCGTGGCGGTGCGCGTCTAGGAGTAATCCCAGATATGGCTCTAACGCCACAAGAGTATGCTGCCGCCTTGGCGGAAGAATTGCACGCCCGAGCGGAGCGGTCGCGTCGGGGACGAGATCGCTGGATGAGATTCGCGGAACGGGATGGGATGGCACTGGAGCACTTGGCAGAAATGTATACTATGCGCACCTATGGCGGGCGGGGGGCCGAGATGATGGACGAGGGAACGGCGCGAGAGGCATGGGCTCGGTTGAACTGGTCATTACGCTGGTTCAGATGGCTAGGGTGGGGGCAATGGAAAAAATGAACGTGACTAAAAACTCACTGCGTCCTGACGGTCGCCTTTCGAGCAATCTGCGTCCCGTCAATTTTGTCTTGGACTATGTCGAATACCCCGAAGGTTCGGTGTTGATTAAAGTGGGACGGACTTGGGTGTTGTGTAACGTCAGTGTTGAGGAAAGAGCCCCTGCCTGGATGATTGGGCAGGGGGGCGGTTGGCTAACGGCTGAATATGCCTTACTTCCTCGCTCTACCCATACCCGCACACGTCGTGAGAACCTTGGGTTGCGTGGGCGAACCCAGGAGATTCGGCGTCTCATCGGGCGTTCTTTGCGCGCAGCCGTAGATCTCGAGCTGTTGGGGGAACGCACTTTGATCGTGGATTGTGATGTGCTTCAGGCTGACGGTGGTACCCGTACAGCCGCCATTACGGGCGGCTATGTTGCGATTGCTCTCGCCCTGCGTCGCTTGGCCAAACAAGGGCTTGTTCCCCCAGAGGCACTGAGGATACCGGTGGCAGCGGTCAGCGTTGGCGTGGTGAACGGTGGGGAGCAGCTTGATTTGTGCTATGCCGAGGATCATAACGCTGAGGTAGACTTGAATGTTGTGATGACAGCCGACAATCGCCTGATCGAAGTACAAGGTACGGCCGAGGGGGCACCATTCTCGCGAAGTGCACTCGACCGTATGTTGGATCTGGCAGAGCAGGGTATCGTATCTCTCATCCAGCAGCAACGTGAGGCGTTGGTGTCGAGTTGACTGGTTTCACGCCCGTGCAGCGCCGTGTGATCATTTTGATGGGCATAGCCGTCATTATTGTCTTGGCTATGCTGGCTGGGTTTGTCGTCACATCCCTCCAAGGTTGGGAAAATTTATCACCCGTTGAAACTCCATCCCCTTTCCCGACATCTGTGCCTTCCACTTTTCTTCCGACTCTTTCCCCATCGTCTATTCCTGCTCCAACATCTGCACCTGAGGAAGAGGGCATTTGGTCCCAAGTCCAGGCTGCTCGTCTTTTTGATCAGATCGCTCATCAGGTGGAGACTATGCGTGATCTCTCACCACGCGCCGAGGTGCCACTTAGCTTTCTTGATAAAGACGAGATGCTTACATTGCTTCGCCGCTTTTACGCTGGGCATGACCTGGAAACCCCTCTTTTGTCCTATGCCGAGTTGGGATTGCTGCCTGACGTTCCCATCTATATCCGTCCGCGCCAGGCATCGGGTATCTATGTGTCTGAGCAAGAGCAACTCTATGTAGTTACGGGTCGGCAGGGGAGCGGTCCTGACGACCAATCGTTGTTGGCGCACGCTTACGTGCATGCTTTGCAGGACCAGCATTTTGATCTGCAAGCGATGGATGATCGAGCTGCAACTACGGATGCCTCGTTGGCTATCAGAGCGTTTGTGGAAGGGGATGCGATGCTTTTGACGGCTTTCTATCGTTATCAAGACTTGGAAGCAGCCGATTGGGAGTATTTGTTGGAATTGGTTACACAAGTGGAGCAACCAAGTTATGGAGAAAATCTGGATGACGTTGCGGTCTGGGAGCGGTTGCAACGTTTTCCATATTGGCAAGGACGACTTTTTGCGGACATGCTTTTCCAGTCTGGTGGGTGGGGAACGATCAATAGTACCTATGTCAACCCACCTCGCTCGACAGAACATGTGCTCCATCCAGAGCGCTATTTAGAAGGGGATGAGCCCACCCAAGTGGTTGTGCCGAACCTCGGAGCTGTCCTCGGTGAAGATTGGGATGTGCGACTTGAGGATACAATAGGAGAGTTTGTTACTGGTCTATACCTGGAAGCATTGTTGCCAAAAGAGATGGCCTGGCAAGCTGCGGATGGTTGGGATGGTGATGCTTTTGTCGTGTGGGAGCACGAGAATGGGGAGCGATTGCTTGTCTGGCGCACCATTTGGGATACTACAGATCAAGCGATCGAGTTTGAAGACGCTCTGTCTTCCCTAGTTACTCAGCAGTATTTGCCCGCATTGCCTGTGCATCCTCCCAAGGGTTTGGGGGGGCAATGGTGGGAAACTGACACGGGAGCGGTTTGCGTTCTCCGGGTCGCACGCTACGTCGGTTTTGTGCAGGCTCCTGACATTGACACACTGACAAACGTTGTAGAGATGTTGCCATGAAAAATTGGCTTGGTGAGCGCGATGTATGACACCCTCCATATCATTGTGTATGAACTGTTGCCACCAATGAAACTCCATTGTAACAAAGTTGTAACTTCAACTGGGATAAAAGTGATTAAACTGGTGGTATAGTATATATCACCAAAATCATTGTGAAAGAATGGGGCAAATATGATTGAGCAAGCTTCTGATACTCGAGACCTAAAACGGACGGTGTTGATTGCAGATGATGAGGAGGCGCTAGCGAGCGCCATTGCAGCAACACTGGATCTGGAAGGATTACAGGCTGTTGTGACGCATAATGGGGAGCAGGCATTGGTGTTAGCCCGTGCGTTACATCCGGATTTGATCCTCTTGGATATAATGATGCCGGGTAGATCTGGTATTGAAGTATGTGCAACACTAAAAACAGATCCTACAACTGCTTCTATCCCCGTAATCTTTATTACGGCGAGAGCTGAGGATGCTGATCGTATGGTGGGGATTGCGGCAGGGGCCGATGAGTATTTGACCAAACCGTTCAGCCCTACCCAACTTATGGATTTGGTCAAAAAAGTGCTCACCGGACAACATGTCGAGCCGCGCTCCCGCCAGTCGGATTTATCGGATTTGCCAGCTGATCAATTGGTGGTTTTTGCTCAAGAGTGGAAGGATCTGTTCGAGCGAGAACGAATGGAACGACGAGCACTGGAAAAGGCCAATCAGCATCTGGGCGAGTTGGATCGTTTGAAAGCGGCATTCCTTAGTTCGGTGACACACGAGTTAATGACTCCTTTTGGTTCTATCGGCGTGGCAATTCAAGTTTTACAGCGACAGGGCGATAGTCTCCAACCCGAGCAGAGAGATGTTCTGAATGATCTGTCGTCCGAGATTGAGGCGTTGCACCGCATGGTGAACGGTGTAGTCAAGTTTGCTGAATTGGTGAATAAACGTCGAGAGCCATGTCCGGAATATATTTCTTTGGATCAAGTGACCTCAACAGCCATACAGACGGCAGCCATAATGGCTCAGGCAAGGGGAATAGATTTCCAGGTCGTTGTATCTCCCAACATTGCCAAAGTATATGCTGATCCCGAACTGTTGGGTGAGGCAATTTTTCAGATGGCTCATAATTCGGTCAAGTTCAATGTGCCTGGAGGGCAAGCCCATGTGCGGGCTCTGGAATCCAATGGATGGGTTGTGATCGAGGTGATGGACACTGGTGTGGGACTGACACCGGAGCGATTGAAATTGCTGGGACAACCTTTTGAGCAAGCTGCCGAGACTCTGCGACGGGGACGGGAGGGACTGGGAGTCGGTTGGGCTTTTGTCCGTTATGTTGCCGAGGTGCATGGTGGCTGGGCAAGCGCGGAGAGCCCTGGTCCAGACCAGGGAAGCACTTTTTCCCTGGCTTTGCCCCAAGTTGCTGGATGGCATGAACTTGATGTGGCGAATGCATCGTAATATAGAGAGCAAGTAGGGAAAATTCGGCATGGTTCATTTTCACCCCTCAAGGAGCGAAAACTCCGGGGTAGTGGTATAGAGGCAAGTGATGGCTGTTGGACAGCCAGTTTGCCAACAAACAGATTCGTGCCATCGAATGAGACACTTGGGCAAAATTACGTTATTTACGTCGGTTTTGAGATATCGTACCATTTTTGAGGTACTTTTGGCCGCCAAAGTAGGGCACTGGCTGTGTCGAGATATATTTTTCAAGGGGCTCTACTTGAACATTGACGTCCTGCGCTCATCGCTTGCCATTTAACCACTACCAAACCCTTCATAAAAGTTCCACCTATTTTCTGACCAAGTTCTTTGAGCATTTCCGCTTGCAAGTCTTGGTGGAATGTGGTGGCACCTGATGCTTACCCCTCGAATCGAGTCGAGTCGTCTAGAATCTTTCTCTCGACTATGAACTTGCCAATGTCTTTCATCTCTGTTTCCCCAGTGCCTTGTAGCCACTCTGATCGAACACTGTCCAATTCTAATGTAACTCTAATGGAACGAAAACATGTTTCCAACACTTTGATAGGATAATGACACAATCCAGCAGTATATACAGGGAGTCAATCCTTAATTTGCTAAAATACATATTCAAGTCTATCCATCCCCATGTCTGCTGGCGTTCAAATGAGAAATCCCATAACCAGGGTCTGGAAAACTTAAAAATGACATTTTGGGATTGTAGGACCGAGTCCCTGATATATTGTAACAGGTTGAAGAGGCGAAAAGAAAAGAGGTGAAATATGTTACTACCATTGATCCAAGGAAAGAACAAACAAGAACGAGATTGGGACAGCGATCGTTCCCCCGAATTAGCAGTGCTGCCGCTGCGCAACGTGGTGGCCTTTCCGCACACCCTGCTCCCACTGTCAGTCGGACTGCCACGCTCCATACACTTGATGGAAGACGTGCTCGAAAAAGACCGGCTGTTGGTGTTGATGGCAATGACCGATCCTTCGGTCGAAGAGCCAGATTCTAGCGGTGTCTACCAGGTGGGCACGCTGGCCCAGATCGAGCGGGCGCTGCGTCTCGATGACGGAAGTTATCAAATCGTGGTGCGCGGGATATCGCGTGTGCACGTCGTCGAGTGGCTGACCGAGGAGCCCTACCTGATGGCGCGGGTGGACGCATTGCCAGAGCAAATGTCAGACGAAACCAAGATGGAGGCATTACGGCGCGAGATGATGTCCATTGCACGGCGGCTGGTGGCATTTTTACCTCAGGTGCCCGAAGGGATCGTGGATATGCTGGAACAAATCGACGACCCAAGCGTGCTGCTTTATACTATTGCGTCCAACATCCGGCTAGAGATGGAACAAGCGCAAGAGATATTGGCCAGTGACGACCTGGCAACACAGATGCGCGTGCTATTGAGTGTTATACAGCGCGAGTTGGAAGTGCTAGAACTGGGGCAACAGATCCGTGATGAAGCCAAGTCCGAGATGGAAAAAACACAACGGGAATACTATTTGCGGCAGCAACTCAAAGCAATACAAAAAGAATTGGGCGAGGATGGTGAGGGCACAAACACCAAAGATTACAAGAAAAAGATTAAAGAGGTCAATCTGCCAGAAGAAGCACGAAAGGAGGCCGAGCGGGAGTTGGGACGGCTGGCCCAGATGAACCCCCAATCGGCCGAATCTGGGGTGATCAAGACCTACCTGGATTGGCTGACCGATTTGCCGTGGGACAACCTCTCAAAAGATAACCTGGACCTGATCCACGCCGAGGAAGTGCTGGACGAGGATCATTACGGGTTGGAAAAAGTCAAGGAACGCATCCTGGAATTCCTAGCAGTGCGCAAGCTGCGACTGGAGCGCGGTGTGGAAGATCAGGGAGATGATCGGGCGACGGCCATTCTCTGCTTTGTGGGGCCGCCAGGTGTGGGCAAGACCAGCCTGGGCCGCTCCATTTCGCGGGCGCTGGAACGCGAGTTCACCCGAATGAGCCTGGGCGGTATGCGAGACGAGGCAGAGATCCGGGGGCACCGTCGCACCTATATCGGCGCGATGCCGGGTCGTATCATCCAGGCGCTCAAGCGCGTGGGCACTCGCAACCCGGTCTTTATGTTGGATGAGGTGGACAAGATCGGCACGAGTTGGCAAGGCGACCCAGCCAGTGCGCTGTTGGAAGTGCTCGACCCACAACAGAACCACACCTTTCGCGATCACTACCTGGACGTGGACTTTGACCTGAGCCAGGTGCTCTTTATCTGCACGGCCAACACGCTGAGCACGATTCCGCCCGCGCTGCGAGATCGTATGGAAGTAATTGAGATCGACGGCTACACCGAGTATGACAAAGTACAGATCGCTCAGGGCTATCTGGTGCCGCGTCAGATCAAGGTTAACGGCCTGCAATCGGACGAGGCCGAGTTCACCAACAGCGGACTAAAGGGCATTATCCACGACTATACGCGCGAGGCTGGCGTGCGAAATCTGGAACGGGAGATTGGCCGAGCGCTTCGCAAGGTTGCCATGCAAATCGCGGCAGGCAAAGTCAAGGAAAACATCACCGTGGATGAGGAACGCGCACGCGCGTTCCTAGGTAAACCCCGCTTCCGCAACGAAGCACAGTTGCGCACAGAACTTCCCGGCGTGGCAACGGGCCTGGCCTGGACACCCACTGGTGGTCAAGTCCTCTTTATCGAGGCCAAGATTATGGAGGGAAAGGGTGGCCTGATCCTCACCGGTAAACTTGGTGACGTGATGAAAGAATCAGCCCGCATTGCACTCAGTTACGCACAGGGAGAACTGGAGCAGTTGGATGTCTCCCAGGGCAAAGATGAGCACAATGGATACCTGGACGGCAAGACAATCCACCTCCACGTACCGGCGGGCGCAATCCCCAAGGATGGCCCCTCGGCAGGCGTGGCATTGGTGACGGCATTAATCTCGGAACTAACCCAGCGGCCCGTGCGCGGCGATGTGGGGATGACGGGCGAAGTTACCCTGCAAGGACAGGTGCTGCCTATCGGCGGCGTCAAGCAAAAGGTATTGGCCGCCCACCGGCACGGGCTAAAAATCGTCATCCTGCCCCAGACCAACGAGGTAGACCTGGACGACATACCCCAAAAAGTGCGGGACGAAATGACGTTTGTGTTGGTTGAGCATCTGGATGAGGTGTTGGAAGCGGCTATGACACCAAAAGTGGAATCCAAAGATGTCAAAGTAGAAGCGAACGGCAACGGCCGCTCGCGAATAGTTACCGAGTTGCTTTCGCAGGTGGTTGTTTAATCAGCGGTCTGCGCAAGACCTGCCAGGTTTCTAAAACCTGGCAGGTCTTTGTACTTACTCCATTCTAATCAACCACTCTGTTCGAACGAAATCTGGAACTAGACGCCTCTGGCTTCGTCGATTTGCCCACGCGATGACGTCTGGTGTTTTTGCTGCGCCGGTGCAAAGCAACTTTGGGTCTGGCGCAATGCCAGCTCGACTCAGGTCCAATCGGTCGGAATCCCAACACGTTTGTACCGTTACATTTCCCCAAGTCAAACCATCCGTGTGATGAGCGCACGCCGTGTACAGCAGGTCAAAGTGCTCATCCGGCAAATCGAACAAACGCCCTCTCAGCTTTGTTGCATATTCTGCACCACGCAAACCATGTCCGGTGTCCAATCTTTCGTTGGTGCGCCGCGAGTCGTGAAAGATAGCAAATAGTTCCACAACTCGGACTAGGGCTCCTGTCTCTTTTGCCAGGCACAGGCCATTTTCGAGAACGCGCGCCCAGTGCGATATACCGTGAGTTCCATTCCATCTCAACGTGTATTGGTCGAGGATGGTTTGAATCAATTCTCCCGAGATCATTACCCCAACTGCTGCTCCAGGTCTCGTGCTTTGTCCAGATCTACCCGAGCGCCTAGTTCTTCAAAGAGTGGAATCGCCTGTGCCAAATATGTCCGAGCCTCGTCTTCCGGAATTATGCCAGTCTCCACTGCCAATCGGACTAGAAACAATTGGGTCTTGGCGATTTCGTATTTGCTATCAAGATCATTAAAAATTTGCAGACTTTGACGCAAGGCTGCTTCCGCAGGTTCATCTTCTCTTCGTGCCAAATGTACCCGTCCCAGTATACGGCATGAAAGACCTTCTTTCAATGAATGACTTTGCTCAACAGCCAACTCGACTGAACGAAGCGCATGATCCAGAGCCTGATCCAACTCGCCAGTCCCTAGATAAAACTCCCCCCAACGACGCTCCAACTCGGGCAGATAATCATCAGAGCCAGCCAGGATAAAAGTGTCTTGACTACGATTTAAACACGCAAGCGCCTCGTCCCAATTTTCCTGGTAAAAAATGTACATCTGTCCCAAGTGGCTTAGTGTACGCGCCTCCTCTTCCATCGCACTGGTTTGCTTCCAGATATCGAGGCTCTGCTCAAGTAGACTCAACGCACGGTCCCAGTCTCCACAATCGAGATGAACAAGCGCCAAGTTATTACTCGCCTGTCCCCAACCGCTAAAATCATCGATTTTTTCCCTCATTGCTAGACTCTTGTGATACGCATCCCGAGCCTGAGACCAATCCCCCAAATAGTAATAGGCAAGGCCCAAATTGTTGTAGGCATTTGCTTGCCCCGCAACATCATTTATCCCCTGATAGACCAGCACACTTTCGTTGCAAAATTGTACCGCATAAGACAGAACGCCGCTTCGAATACAGATATCACCCAATAGATTACAAGCTCCGCCCCTAATCTGTTGGCTCTCACGCGTTTCGATTTGCGAAACGATATCCAGGCTTTGTTGACACCAGGAAACGGCTTCATCATATTTACCTTGCCGATAATACAGTTCTGCGCCAAAGAGATAAATACGCACGATCTCGATGGTTTGCTCAACTTGTGCGACGTACCTAGCTCCCTTTCCCAACCATCTAAACAGAATCGAGGCATAATGCTCTAACGCATCATCGTACCGGCCAATCTGGGTCAGTACCTCACTCAAGGATTTGTGGGCCGAAAGCCGAAGGGCCTGAAACTGTGAGGCTTCTTCTGTGTCAAGCTGATCCAGCATTTCTAGTGCTTGGGTGTACCACAACAGAGCAGCGCCGTTCGCATAGACAACTTTTGCCCAGCGAGCCGCCTGGATGCTACAAGTGACAGCTCTCTCTATCTCACCCGCCTCGCTAAAGTGACGGGCCAGTTCCTCAACAACGCGCTCAGATTCACGCTCGGCGCGCAACTCTATTGCTTCACCAGCCTGTCGGTGCAACAGACGACGCTGCCGCCCTCCCAGGTCCACGTAAAGGACATCCTGAATTTCGGGATGGCAAAAATGGAACAGTTCTCTCCCAGGCGCTTCCCACACTAGTTGTCGTTCGAGAGCCACGTCCAGGTACTTTAATACTTCCGCCTCAGACAAACCGCTCATCGCTTGCAAATCATCAAACCTGAAAACCTGTCCCAGCACCGAAGCCTGACGTAATAGGGTCTGCTCATCTGGGCTCAGATGGCGAACGCGACGCCAGATCGTGGTACGCATATTGGGTTGCAAACGCATCTCGCCCATCGCCGGAAAACGTTGCTTACCATCCTTCAAGACCACCAAACCATCATCAACCAGCCCCCGAGCAATTTCTCCAACGTAGAGAGGATTGCCTTCTGTATGTTGATGTATCTTTTCAATCAGAGATTGCGGCGCAGGTTGACTCCACGTGGTGAGTAATATCTGCTCCACATTCTTTTGATCCAAACCATCCAGAGAGATGCGATGATAAGTGGGACGAATGCTCAAATCACGCAACGATTCCAACAACGGATGACTATGATCTAGCCCAATATCACAATAGGTTCCAATAACAAACAATGCCATCGAAGGGATATGACGCCCCAAGCTGCTTAGTAATTCCAAGCTACTATGGTCGGCCCACTGCAAGTCGTCAAGAATGAGCAACCAAGGGCGCTCTTGGGTAGCTCGCTCAATGAACCGAGTCAGGCTAGCCACAAGGCGTAATTGTTCCTGTCTGGGTTTCAATCGAGTTGCCTCGGGTAGGTTAGGCAACATCTGGCGAATCTCGGGAATAAGATAAATAAAATTGCTGAAAAGCTGTTGGCTTTCTTGATCGAGAGATTCAGGAGAAACTGCGTCAAGATAGGCTCGCAACACCTCACTGAAGAGATAATACGGTGGATTTTCCTTTAATGCTTGACAGCGCCCCACGAGCAACATCGGCGGATCGCCTTGGGCGGCAGCAAGCTGCCAGGCGAGACTCGTCTTACCAATACCTGGTTTGCCGGCGATAAAAGCCAGTTGCCCTCGTCCAACGAGGGCTTGCTCCCAACAGGTTTGCAAAGTTTGCAACGATTTTTCACGTCCAACCACGATCTTTTGGCGTTGACGCGTTGTCTGCTTCCCGCTAGCAATCAGATTGCGCAAAATACGGGCCACCTGACGTGCGCTAGCGTAACGGTCATCAGGATCTTTGGCCAACAATCTGAGGATCAGATGTTCCATGATAAAAGAGATATGAGGGTTCAATTCAGAGGGAGGAATGGGCGGAGATTCAAGATGAGCTTGCATTACTTTTCGGTCAGATCCCTCAAAGGGCAAACGACTTGTGAGTAATTGATACAAGATCACGCCCAAAGCATACAAATCAGTACGGACGTCAAGTGACTGGCCCAGAATCTGTTCGGGGGCTAGGTGGAAAGTTGTCAAGAGAATCAATGGTGCGTCCAAGAGATTGCGCCCCTCTTCCAACAGTCCCAAACCAAAGCCCGTTAGTCTGCTCCCATCACCAGTCATGAAAATATTCTGCGGTTTTAAATCGCCATGGATGACTCCCCAACTATGGGCACATTCCAAAGCAGCAATAATGTCCAGAGCGATATCTACAGCTTGTTCTATAGGAAGAGGAGCATCTCTCTCTGACAAGATATCCTGAAGTGTTGGCTCAACTATGAATTCTTCCACCCTAAAGGAGTAACCTACTTCTTGATCCCAATCGAAAACTTGAACAATGTTGCGATGGTCCAAACTTGTAATTTGCTTGGACTGGCGCATCAGCCGATCGATGGTCTCGTCGCTAAAATAAGGAAAAAGAATATTGACAGCTACAGTGCGATCCATATGGATATCAATGGCCTTGAGAACAGTACCCATCTGACCGTCGCCCACCTTGTTCTGAATCTGATAACGGTCTTTTATTATATGACCAGGCAGATTCAAGGCTTCGCGGGTCTGCACAGCCTCCAAAGCTGTTTCTACAGAAGGATAAACCGCAAAGTAATCCAAACATCCAGCCAATTTGATTACCTGCCGAACACTGCTCGAAGGCCCAACCAAAACAATAGGATCGCCTCGCTGCTCTTGTCGTAACGCAACGAGCGATTTAAGGCTGGCCGTAGTCAACGTTTCGACGTGGGATAGGTCAATGATTGATCTGGCTTGAGCGTCTTGTTCGGCCAGGCGAATCAGCTGTTGTGCCAATTGATCAACTCCCCGTTCATCAAAGACAGTGCTAGGCGTTAGGATAGCGGCTTCTCCACCGAGCGTAAATTGCAAGTCTACAGCATCCGGTGGAGCCAAATCAAGGGTCAGGCCCTCATATGCCACCATAATCTCACAAGTGGGACGAGTTGTATCTTCTGCCTGATAAGCAATGGCTGTTTCCTGAATCTCTTGCAAGTCCGCATCAGAATGCGTGTTGTGGTGGTGAAAAAGAATCAAACGCTTAACCTCGGCAGCTCGGGCCAAGTCCACTCCAATCATAGCAGAACTGTGACCCCAATCCACGTTTCTCCAAGCTTGTGTCAGGGTATACTGGGCATCAAAGATGAGTGCATCAGCACCTTTGAAAAACTCGATATGAGGTTGAACACTGGCATCGTCCAGCTCTTTGTACTCGGCATCACTGGCATAAACAAACACACTGTGCTGATCTTCAAAGCGATAACTATAGGAGCGATTGGGATGAGTGTTCCGAATCGTATTGATGAGGACCTTACCAATAGCAAAAGGTTGCCCTTCTTGCAGAGAGATGAATTCTATATCAGCGTTCATTCTAGCAAAAGCGGCGGAAGGAGGCCAAGTAGGCGAGCTTTGCTGACGCTCAAGAATGGGTCGTACATCGTGGATGCCATAGATCAAGATACGGTTGCCGGGTATAAAAGCTGGCATAAACATGGGAAACCCTTGAATGTGATCCCAGTGAAGATGACTCATGAGAAGATGAAGTGTGCCCTCGCCGCGTCCAAAGGGCCCTTTGGACAATTCTTCTCCTAACGCCGAAAAGCCAGAACCAGCATCCACAATGAGGATATCCTCTCCGGCCCGGATTTCGACACAGGGCGTATCGGTCCCAGCAGTGCCGCGCAACAAAGGGGGCAACCCCCCAACATAAGCCCGAACCGCTGCCTCATCTTTGGTATCTATACCTGCCGGCATGCCCAGAATAGCCTGGCAGATTTTCTCTTCCACTTGCTCAGATTTGAGGGAAGCGGGGATAGAACCTCGTGCTCCCCAAATTCTTATCTTCATAAAATCCGTCCAAAGGCTACACAGGTATCGGTGCAATCACTTGAGACGAAGTAAACATCCACGTCACAAGCGCTGCGTTGACCAATGCGCCCAGATAGATCTTGCCCGTGAGTTGATAGAACCAGGTTGAAATTGGAGTAGTCATTATTAAAACACCAATGATGTGAAAAAGGTTCATCACAAACGAAGCAAGCATCCCCCCAGGGCCGACAAAGGGAACGATCCCGGTCGCAAACAATGGCACGTACTGGAACAACATGAATAAAATCAGTGGTGCAATCAAGGCAAAGGTATTGGAAAACGACCAGGAGATAAAAGTCTTGAACCAGTTTTCTTTCTTGGGTCTGCGCAGTTGTCCGTGTAAGAAAATCCCCATCAATACAAAACCGACCAGGATAAATGGAAAATATAGCAAGAACATTCGTACGCGGTAGAGCGTTAGATCACTGGCAAAGGGAAAGACAAAGCGAAAGTCTACAATAAAGATGCGCTCTAGCAAGTATTCACTCGAATAAACAAAAATGAACAAAATTGCAGCCAGAAGAATTGTCTTTCCAACCTTTGCTCTATCCAGAGCAAATCTATCATCTTGATACGAAATGCCCAAATCCAACAATGATAATCCTTCCTGTTTTTTGAACCAACGTCGAAAGATCAAAAAACCGATCACATTGATGCATACAAACCACCAAATAGTAGCGTTGACCATCATCATAGGGAACAGCTTGTCAATCTGAACCACATAGACGTGCAAGCCAAAGAGTGCAAAGATCAACGGCAAATAGAGCCACATCAGTATACCATTGATTGCTAAAAATTTTAAGTACGATTTTCCCGAGCAAGAATACGCACCTATCGATCCTTGAAGCGAACTAAAGAACTCGGTTTGAAGTAGTAAAAGTCCCAACGGCAGAAGAGAAGCAAAACCTGCCAGCATTGAGGCCAACGTGGCCCATTCCTTGATCTGCCAAATCTGGCTATGTGGATCAACCCAGTATTGCTCCGCTGGGTGAAGCGCACTTTTCATCCACAATAGTGCTTGAGAGATCGCATCATAGCTATGAGAGACCTGAATATGAATCGCTCTGGGTATAAAAACCCGCCGAGCTGTCCCTTGGGAGAAATCCCCATACGTCACTCCCAATTGTGGGTTTTCAACGGGAATCGCTTTTTGGGTTCGAGGCGTGCCCATCCAATCTTTTTCAATATCGTCAGTTCCCGTCATCCGCTTGCGGTACTCGTCCCACTTGCCAATAATCATCAACATATTCTTGGGATTCGTTGCGGAAGCATCCATCGTGTAGGCAAAACCAGAAATGACAAGAGCGTTGACTGTCGGGTCATTTAGAGAGACATTATAAGCCATCTCAGCCCCTAGACTGTGACCCATCATACCAGTTCGGTCAGCATCCACAAAAGGCAGATTTCTCAGATATACCAGAGATGTCTGTCCACCATACGTCTCGTCAAAATCGGGATCACTGATATCATTGGGGATGCCTGAGTTTCCCCGTCCGATAGCATCAATATTGAGAACAACAAAGCCCCGTCGCGCCAACTCGATACAGTAACCATCTCCTGTTTCACGATTGTTTTGATAACCGTGGATGTATACGATCCCTGGCATCATGTTATCCTGAGCCGCCTCAACTGGCCTAAAGAGTTTGGCCCGGATGAGAATGGCATTAAAATTGGGATACGTCACATTTGTGACCTCGACCTTTCCGAAATCTCTCTGGGTTAGTGACGCGACCACAACCGCGCCAACCAGAATAATCAGGCAAACGGCAAATACTGCGATAGCCTTGCTACGATGCCTGATATCAATGAGCGTATTGGTATCCACACTGTCCTCCTACGTGATTTGACGATTGCATGTAGTATACAACTATCGGGTAAAAGAGGCAACAAGACTACAGTCTTCTAAATAAATGGCTCTTGGATCAAGTAGATGGGCTTTTCCAGTTTTTAATTCGTCCCAAAATTTACGGCGGAGAATCTCATAGATCGCAAAGTTACAAAATGACCGGAAAAGCTCGAGGAATTCCGTCACAATCTGCCTTTTCAAGGTGTCGTTGACTGCATCACAAAATCTGTTTGGAGATTTATTTCTCTGGAATTCTCATACATGTTGCTCAAGTGATCTAGGTACCAACGAAAATGTCAATTGACTTTACAAGCAATCGCGGTAAAATAACTATTAGTGTGAAATAGCGCCAATGGTGAATTTATCTTGTTGCAAAATATTGAAACGTGATTGAATGTTCTGATTATTTGAGCCGTAACTTCCCCTTAACGAAACAGCAATGATTTCTTGATCCTTAAAACGGGTTTTATGGTAAAATGAAGAAAACAGAACAATGGCAATTGAACAGCAGTTATTAATTCCAAATTCACCAAACAAACTACCTATGGTAAGAATGATATGCCTATATTGCCACATTACACAAGAGGGATAAGACACTGATCGGCAAGACACTGAGCAAGTATCACATCGTCGAGCATCTGGGACGTGGAGGGATGGCCGAAGTCTACAAGGCCCACCATCCAAATCTCGACCGCTACGTTGCCATCAAAGTGCTCCATTCATTCCTGGCCGACGAGGAAGATTTTTTGACCCGTTTTCAACGCGAGGCCAAGATCGTCGCCACGTTTCGCCATCCCAACATTGTCCAGGTCTATGACTTTGATTTCGACCCCGAGACCGAATCTTATTTCATGGTGATGGAGTTTGTAGATGGTCCCACCCTAAAAACACGACTTCAAAAGATAATACGAGAAGGCGAAAAGTTACCTGCGGAAGAAGCAATCCGTATTACCATTGCAATCGCCAGTTCACTGGAATATGCTCACCAGCGCGGAATGGTGCATCGTGATGTCAAGCCTGCCAACATCATATTTACACAGGAAGGACAGGTCATCCTCACAGATTTTGGCATAGCCCGAATGATCAACACCTCCACCCTTACAGCCAGCGGCGCGATGGTTGGGACGCCCGCCTACATGGCTCCAGAGCAAGGAATGGGCCAAGTTGGTGACGAACGAGCCGACATCTACTCATTGGGGGCTGTTCTGTATCAGTTGATTACGGGGAATCTCCCATTTGACGCCGACACACCCTTGGGTACTGTTCTCAAACACATCAACTCTCCTTTGACTCCACCGACTGATCTCGTTCCCGAACTGCCGCTAAATATTGAGGCAGTGATTATGCGCGCCTTGGCCAAAGATCCCGACAATCGTTATCAAAGCGCCGGAGAATTTGTCACGGATCTGGAAAAAACTTTGGCCGGTGAACCCGTTGAACGAATTTCACACGAACTAGCTATGGCATCGGGGATTACAAAAACAATTGCTGGTTCCAGCACACAAAGCCCAGCGGGCCAACGAGCCACTCGAGCCACGTCAGACCCCACACCTAGTTCAAAAAGAGGCCGGGGACTGATGTGGGCTACCATATTGATCATTACTCTACTCGGTAGCTACTTTTTCTTTCGCACCGGGCTATCGAGTCGCTTACTCACGGCGTTGTTTCCACAGACGTCAACACCTCCACCCAGCGCGACTAGCACGCCAACTCCTCCCTCCACGCCTGATCTAGCTGCCACATACGATTTTCTTTCAACTCAAGTTGCCGCTGGCGTTGACGCTGCGTTGTCGACCCGTGATGCACTGGCAATCTATGAAGCCACTTTGAACGCTCCCACCGCTACCCCTACACCTACCGCTACCCCTACACCCACCCCTGACCGCACCGCTACTGCCCTGGCCGCTTGTTCGTTCGACGTAGAGATTATCGATGATCCAGAGATCGAACCAGACATACTTGTGCCAAGACAACAGTTTGTTAAACAATGGACGATCCAGAACACGGGCACCTGCGCCTGGCCAGAGGATATTCAGTTGGTTTTTGTGTCTGGTGAAGATGTAGATATTTTGGCAAGGCCAGAGATCGACACACTCTCACCCGACAGCACCACAGAAATTCAACTCATCCTGCGAGCCCCGACAAACTTGGCCCGCTACACCACCGTGTGGCAGTTGCAACATGGCGAGGAAAACCCGATTGGAGAAAGACTAGAAATCACTTACCGTGTAGACCTGACGCCAACCCCGCAGCCGAGACCAACATCCGCGCCTACCGCCACCCCTACACCGGAATTCACACCAATACCCAGAGAAGCGCTATGGATGTCAATACCAGGAGTAGCCCGGTGCAACGAAGGTAGAACAGAAGGACGGATCGAATGGGGCAGAGGAGAAGGACCAAGCGACGAATATCACTACTTTCATAGCTGGGTATCCCCTGAGAACGAACTGGCGGGATCTTTTAACGAGTTCACAGGATTCCCGCATGTAGACACCTACTTTACCACGTCTGGCACATTCGAATTCCCGGTGCCAGATAATTGCTGTCCTGGCGACTATGGGCAGTATAAAAGTCCGGAAGGATACGAGATCGTGTGGCACAAAGTTTGGCTCCCAGCAAGCAGTTGCCCATAGTAGCTACAAGAAATCACATACCATCTTTACGGATTCACATCCACTCTGTCGCCACCCCACCCGAGATCCCATTGGTCACCGAATGCAGGCACAAAAGGCTTGATGTTTAACACAAGCATCATCAAGCATGCAGGGGGTATCCTGCTTAACCAGTGTCAAAGGAGAAACTATGCCCAGCTCAGAGATTTGTTTTATGCAAGCCACAGAGTTAGCTCGTCGTATACGCACTGGAGAGTTGTCTGCCAGGGAGGTGATGGAGGCTCACCTGACCCAAATTGAACGGATCAATTCAAGCGTAAATGGTATCGTCACGCTACTGTCCGAGCGAGCTATGGAACAAGCCGATATGGCTGATGAGATGCTTGCCCGAGGTGAGGAGATTGGACCTCTGCATGGACTTCCCATCGCGTACAAGGATCTGGTGCCGACCAAGGGTATCCGCACCACCCAAGGTTCTCCTATTTTCAAAGATTTTGTGCCGGATCAAGACGATCTGATCGTAGAGCGATTGAAAAAAGCCGGAGCCATCACCATCGGCAAGACCAACACACCCGAGTTTGGAGCAGGCTCACAGACCTACAACGAGGTGTTTGGAGAAACCCTCAACCCTTATGATATGAGCAAGACCTGCGGAGGCAGTAGTGGTGGCGCAGCGGTGGCATTGGCCTGTGGGATGTTGCCCATTGCCGATGGCAATGATATGGGTGGTTCATTGCGCAATCCGGCTAGTTTCTGTAATATAGTAGGATTCCGCACTTCTCCCGGTCGAGTGCCCAAGTGGCCAGCTCTAAGCGGGTGGTCTCCACTCTCGGTAGCGGGCCCTATGACTCGCACAGTGGAGGATGCCGCTCTTATGTTAAGCACAATGGCCGGACCCGATCCACGCTCCCCCATCGCCATCGCCGAACCAGGCAGCCTGTTCCGCCGCCCGTTGGAACGTGATTTCAATAAAGTGCGCATCGCCTGGAGCCGTGACTTGGGTGGACTGCCAATAGATCCACACGTGACGACTGCCATCGACGGGCAGCGATACGTGTTCGAATCTTTGGGTTGTATGGTCGAGGATGGAGAGCCAGATTTTGCGGGTGCAGATGAGGCTTTCAAAGTGTGGCGGGCCTGGAACTTTGAACTTGACCTTGGCGAATTGCTGAAAACACACCGGCATCAGATCAAAGAGACCGTAATCTGGAACATTGAAGAGGGAGCCAAGTTGACTGGCCCACAGATCGGACAGGCCGAAGTCAAACGAACAGAACTTTACCATCGAGTGCGAGAGTTTATGGAAACGTACGAGTTCTTAATCTTACCTGTAAGCCAGGTTCCACCCTTTGACGTGAATCAACGCTATGTGACCGAGATCGACGGGACAAAAATGGAAACGTACATAGACTGGATGAGATCTTGTTACTATATTTCTGTCACGGGGCTTCCGGCCATCTCGGTTCCTTGTGGCTTTACGTCGGATGGCCTGCCTATCGGTGTTCAGATTGTGGGACGACACCAGGATGATTGGGGTGTACTCCAGTTGGCTTATGCTTTCGAACAGGCTACCGAATTCTGGAAACAGAGACCACCTGTGGTCAAATGATTCGAATGAAAGACCAAGATAAACAAATCAACTTGGCCCTAGTCTTACATGGCAGTTGGTCAGACGGTGTTTTTTTTGTCTGGGGCGAATCAGCAGAGACTGTGCCCAAACCACGCGGACGCCAACCGCGCGTGCGCCCGCACCCCTACGCCGCATCACCAGACCGGCTTCGCGAGGCCCTGGAGACGTTGGCCCCGCTCGGCGCGTGGGCCGATGCCCCCACCACGACGCGCGTGATCCTACTGCCGTCAAGCGCCGATGGGCCACACCTGCCCCCTTGGCTGGTTCCCAAAGCAGACATCGGCGTGATAGATAACGAAACTGAAAAAGAGTCCAAACCGCGCTTGACTCCCTGGAAAGTGACTGGCCTGGCGTTGGACATTGTCACCGATCTGGACCTGTTGGTCACACTGCCGCTGGGAAAAGCGGGAGAGCGGTGGTGGGGCACTGACCTGCGCTACTGGGGCCTCGTCGCCAAATTGGGACTCGAATTCCTGGCGCATCACAAGTACCTACCCGGCCTGATAGAACACGAGGGACAATACAAAGCTGTCTGGTTGCCAGTAATGAACGTCCTCAATGACCGTGCACGCCTGCACGCCCTGGCCCAGGCCATGCCGCCAATCTGCCGAGCGATATTCGCTGAAAATAGCACCCCCAAGCCCGAGCAGGCAATTCCGCCCCACGCCCTGTTGGATGACTTTATCAAACGACTGGTGAATCAAGCCGTGCGCGACTGGGGACGTGCGCGACTGGACCGGCGACGCAAAGCACCCCAGGGCATCGCCAGTGCGTGGTGGACAGCTTTGTGGGATGTAGATGACGGGCACATCAAAGTAGAATTGGCTCAACGGCGCGAGTTAGTGGGTCTGTTTGACGCCTGGCGGGGATGGATGCAACAACTGCGTAGTGCGGCCGATGAAGCATTCCGGCTTTGTTTCCGGCTGGAACCACCCAAGGTGGACCAGGACAGTGGACAGGTAACCTCGCCCGATTGGGCTTTGCACTATATGCTCCAAGCCAACGACGATCCTAGTTTATTGGTGTCAGCCGAAAACGTATGGAGTGCGCAAGGCGGCACTCTGCGTTACTTTAACCGCAAGTTCGAAGGCGCTCAGGAACGATTATTGACCGGGTTGGGCATGGCGGCGCGAATTTTTCCGCCAATTATGGGCAGCTTGCGCACGGCTCGCCCTCAGTCTTGTCATCTGACAGTGGATGAAGCTTACGCCTTTCTGCGCGAGATCGGCCCCTTGCTGGAAGGAAGTGGGTTCGGCGTGTTGGTGCCGCCCTGGTGGGACAAGCCTGGTGCTCGGCTGGGCGTGCGTGCCAAGCTCAAAGCCGACGCCAATATTGTCGGTCAGGGCATCCTCAGTTTGGATTCGTTGGTACAGTTCGAGTGGGAACTGGCCTTGGGTGATCAGCCATTATCTCGCCAAGAGTTCGATCGGCTGGCTGCACTCAAAATGCCATTGGTGCGGGTGCGGGGACAATGGGTGATGTTGCAGGCCGACGAAATTGAAGCCGCCATCGTCTTTTGGGAAAAGAAACGTCAACAAGACCAAATGGCCCTGCGTGATGCGTTGGGGATGGTACTGGGAGCGACTCAGGAAGCCGAAGGGTTGCCGCTGCACGGCGTCGAAACATCTGGCTGGCTAGACGATCTGCTACGGCAATTGCAGAACGGTGACCAACTATGCGAGTTGTCCCCTCCGCGTGGTTTCGTAGGTCAGTTGCGTCCCTACCAGACGCGCGGTTATTCTTGGCTGACCTTTTTGCGCAAGTGGGGTCTGGGTGCTTGCCTGGCCGATGATATGGGATTGGGCAAGACGATCCAAGCGATTGTCCTCCTGCTACGAGAACGCGAACGCGCTGAGGATTCCATTCCGCCATCGCTGGTGATCTGTCCAACCTCGGTCGTCGGGAACTGGAAACGCGAGATCGCGCGCTTTGGCCCAAAATTGCGCGTGATGGTGCACCACGGGAGTGATCGTGCCAGAGGAGAAGAATTCATCACCGCAGCACATGCGCACGACGTGGTCATCAGTACCTATGGCCTTGCACGGCGCGACGTGGACGATCTGCACCAAATAACATGGAGCGACGTGTTCCTCGACGAAGCACAGAACATTAAAAACCCCCATGCCAAACAGACACAAGCCATCCGCAGCCTGCCGGCCGCCAACCGTGTTGCACTGACAGGCACACCGGTCGAGAATCGGCTATCTGAACTCTGGTCCATTATGCAATTTCTCAATCCCGGCTTTTTAGGGTCGCAAGCCAAGTTCCGCAAGACTTTTGCGCTGCCCATCGAACGTTATCAAGACGAGAGTGCCATCGAGCGATTGAAAGGACTGGTAGGCCCATTTGTCCTGCGCCGCCTCAAGACCGATCCCACCATTATCCAAGACCTGCCAGATAAACGCGAGAGCAAGGTCTATTGCAACCTGACCACTGAACAAACCACGCTGTACGAGGCAGTAGTCAACGAATCATTGGAGCGAGTCAACTCGGCGGACGAGGAGGGAATTCAGCGGCGTGGTGTTGTGCTGGGCGCACTGATGCGGTTGAAACAAGTTTGCAACCACCCGGCACAATTCCTGGGCGATGGTTCGGCACTGGCAGGACGCTCGGGCAAGCTCGACCGGTTGGGCGAAATGTTGGAAGAGGCCCTCTCTGTCGGCGATCAAGCGCTAGTGTTCACTCAGTTTGCTCAGATGGGCCATATGCTGCAAGCGTATCTGAGATCACTGTTTGGCGTTGATGTGTTGTTTTTACACGGCGGCACGCCACAAAAGCGGCGCGATCGAATGGTGGCCCGTTTTCAGCAAAAACGCGACACGCCGATCTTTCTCCTCTCGCTCAAGGCCGGTGGCACGGGGCTGAACCTAACTGCCGCCAACCACGTCTTTCACTTTGACCGCTGGTGGAACCCGGCCGTAGAAAATCAGGCCACCGACCGTGCCTTTCGCATTGGGCAGACCCGCGATGTGCAGGTATACAAATATATCTGCGCCGGTACGCTAGAAGAGCGAATTGACGAACTGATCGAAAGCAAAAAGGCTTTGGCCGAAAGCGTCGTCGGTGCGGGAGATGCCTGGCTGACCGAGTTGAGCACCGACGAACTACGCGACATTATGACCCTGCGGAGAGAATAGAACGATGGCAAAACGACGCTCAAGTTACTATGATAGTTATTGGCCAAGCTACACGCACACGCGCCCTATCGAGGTGGAGGATGGTATCAAGGCCAAGAGCAAGCGGGGAAAATTTGTCGAAAACTGGTGGGCCGACCGCTGGATCAATGCACTGAAAAATCTGATGGATTCCGGGCGGCTGAGTCGTGGGCGCAGATATGCCCGGCGTGGGCAAGTGATCGAGATCAACGTCGAGCCAGGTTTCGTTTCGGCATGGGTGCAAGGATCTCGCCGCAGCCCCTACCAAGTCAGTATCGTATTGAAACCGTTGAGCAACCGCCGGTGGAACAAGGTGTTCGACGCGCTGGCCGAACAAGCGATCTTTGTGGCCCAACTGCTCAACGGCGAGATGCCATCTGAGATCGAGCAAGTCTTTGACACGATCCAAGTTCCCCTTTTTCCTGCCTCGCGGGGTGACCTCAAGACCAACTGCTCTTGCCCCGACTGGGCCAATCCGTGCAAACACATCGCCGCCGTCTACTATTTGATGGGGGAGCGTTTTGACCAAGATCCATTCTTACTGTTCGAGTTGCGCGGGCAGAGCAAGGATGAGATCATCGCCGCTCTACGCGAACGACGAGTTCAAGGAATTGAGATAGCGGAAGAAACACCCTATGTGCCTGACACGATCGAAGCGGTCAAAGTAGTCGCATTGGAAGAATGTCTAGCCCGTTACTGGACAATAGGCACTGAAGCAGAGACCGTAACTGTGAGAATTGACATGCCCAAGGTGGATATGGCTCTGCTCAAGCGGATAGGCGTGCCCGATTTTCAGGGCATTGAGGCGCGGAGCTTTTGGGGACAGATGGAACGAGTGTACGATAGAGTGACCATGTATGCACTGGATGTAGCATTTGCTGATGTTGAATAGTGACCAAAACCTCCTGCGACGTTCTTTGGGACATTCCTCGTCTATCTGCTGTAATACTTGATCGAAAAAGACCCAATGTTGCTGTTCGCACACCCAATCCTCGAAACACTGTAATGCGCTATAATCTGCCCCATGTCGAGGATATTGTAACCCACGAACCACTTGATGACCAATCGAACAAATATTTCACCAGCAGAGTTTAATTTGTCGTGCAATTTAACCAAGATGTGGTCTCTGGCACGCGCAACTAGCTCGGCGTACACTTTCTCACTGAACCAGACCAACAACGGCTTGAAATACTTGTTGACCATTGCTATGACAAGTTGCGGTATAGCCGACATGCGAATTCTCCGTTCATAGTGATTTTGCGAGTCATGTTGGCAATTGTCGCACGGAAGAAGATTATTGCAGGCTCTGGCCAAGTCGATGATCTTTCCTTGGTATTCTGCCACACTCTCCGCTTTGGATTGAAAAGATGCATTCTTTTTTGATGGGATGTAGTACTTGTCTGTATATGATTTCTCAGTATAATATGGGTAGTAACCCCCATGACGCATGGGGGAACCCCATATATCTTGTGCGATTGCTACATCTGAGAAAAGGAGGTATCTATCGAAAAGTGTTCATGGTCAGTTCTGAGCAAAGTTAAAAGTTTACTCTAGTTGATCAAAAAAAGGAGAATCAAATGAATGCTCAAAAATTTTCCGGCAAGTGGGTACTGTGGTTCACAATGGCCCTCTTGCTCGGAGCAGCAGTACTTTTGACAGGGTGCAGTGCGCCCGAACCTACACCTTGTCCAGAAGTTGAGTGTCCGGACTGTCCAGAAGCGACGTGCCCGGAAGCGCCCGAGTGCCCAGAAGCTCCAGAATGTCCGGCACCAACTGTCAAAGACGTTCCTTACGAGGAACTCTGGGCTTCCTCCGGTCACAATGATGCGGATGCCGAAGCATTCCGACATTGGGACGAGGATGAACCACAAGTAGTGTCTGCTAACTGCGCCAAGTGCCACAGTTCCTATGGGTACCTAGACTTTTTGGGGGTAGACGGGACCGAAGCCGGTGTAGTAGATAACGATGCAGGAATAGATTCGACGGTCAATTGCATTGCTTGTCACAACGAGGCGACTGCCGCGATGGACAGCGTAGTCTTCCCCTCAGGCGTAGAAATCACCGGTCTCGGCGACGAAGCACGGTGTATGCAGTGTCACCAGGGACGTTCCTCCACCGTGTCGGTTAACGGTGCTATTGAAGAAGCCGGTCTGGGTGACGATGACGCCAGTGAAGAACTGGGCTTTATCAATATCCACTACTATGCCGCTGGGGCCACACTGTATGGTGGTCGAGCGATGGGTGGATACCAGTATGAAGGCAAAATGTATGATGCCAATTTCGCCCATGCTGGAGGATATGATTCCTGCATCGACTGTCACGATCCCCACTCTCTGGAAGTCAAGGTAGAATCCTGTGCTCATTGCCATGACGGTGTGTCCAGTGTAGACGACTTGAAGAATGAGCGACTAGAAGGCTCCACGATGGACTATGATGGCGATGGTGACACCGATGAAGGTGTCTACTATGAGATCGAGGGTCTTCAGGGAGTTCTCTACGGGGCCATTCAGGCCTATGCCGGCGATGCTGGCGTCGCTGTCGTATACGACTCGCACGCCTACCCCTACTTTTTCATAGACACCAACACCAACGGCGAGCCTGATGAGGACGAGGCCAATTACGGCAACAAATACAACGCCTGGACACCGCGTTTGCTCAAGGCAGCCTACAACTATCAGACTTCCAAGAAGGACCCCGGCGCATTTGCTCACGGCGGCAAGTACATGATCGAATTGCTGTATGACTCGATTGAGGACCTGGACGCTGATCTTGCAGCAGGTCTGCATCGAGGTGACGCAGGTCACTTTGACGGGTCGACAGAGGCATGGCGGCACTGGGATGAGGATGGTGAAGTACGCAACTCTTGCGCCAAGTGTCACTCGGCTACTGGTCTACCCACTTACCTGAGCGAAGGTGTCAATGTAGCCGAGCCTTTGGCTAACGGTATGCTTTGCGTGACCTGCCATGATTTCTCGACCGGCGAGCCTGCCCGTTACGAGGTGGGAGCCGTCGAGTTCCCCAGTGGCGCCGAGTTGGACACCGGCAACCCTGATAGCAACCTGTGCATAAACTGCCACCAGGGACGTCAGTCCAAGAACAGTGTCGATTCCAGGATCGGCGACGCAGAGGCTGATGCGGTTACCGAGGGGCTAAGCTTTGCGAACGTCCACTACTTTGCCGCGGGCGCGACGCTCTTTGGCACAGAAGCCAAGGGAGCCTACGAGTACGAAGGACAGAGCTATAATGGTCGCTTTGCTCACGTGGGAGGCTTTGAAAGCTGCACCAACTGCCACGACGCTCACGAGCTAGAGGTCAATGTGGATACTTGCAGCACGTGCCACCCTGGTATCGAGGACGTCCACGCAATCCGTATGGATCCCACAGACTATGATGGGGATGGCGTAGATGAGGGAATCGCTGGTGAAGTCGAAACTATCCACGAGACTCTCTACACAGCAATCCAGGATTATGCCGCGAACACGGTCGGAACCCCGATCGAGTACAACTCGCACAGATATCCCTATTGGTTTGACGCAGACGGCGAGCGGTACGGCACATGGACGCCGCGTTTGCTCCGGGCTGCCTACAACTATCAGTACGGCGCCAAGGATCCGGGAGCATTTGCCCACAATGCCAAGTACATCCTCCAGGTCCTGTATGACAGCCTGGCTGATGTTGGTGGGGACGCGACCAATCTGACCCGCCCTGAAGTTGTAAGCGAATAGTCCCAACTCGTTTTGGGAAGAGTTATAGCTTGTGTAAATAAATGGGGAGCGGGTCAATACTGACCCGCTCCCCACTCTGTTAGAAATGATCAGAATTGGCTAACGAATTTGGCCTCAAGTTAGGCAAGGCCAAGAGACAGATACCAATGGATGCAGTTTGTGCTTTTTTTATGTCCCACATGAAAGAGATATTCTTTCTCTATGGCTTGGCATTCTTTGTCATGGGTATAGCCGTATGGCTAGAGGCCAGTCGTTCACCCACTTTTCCTCCCGTTCGGGCTTTGGCCTTTCTTGCAACTTTTGGCGTGATCCATGGTGGTCACGAATGGGTCGAGATGTTCCAATTGATGACCACCAACCCACCAACCTTGTTCTCACATATTTTTCGACTGGTCGCACTCGCCGTCTCTTTTGTTCTACTAATCGAGTTTGGGGTCCGGTTGTTGGTGATGGACAATGATCGGCGCATCTGGCAAATTGTTCGTTGGATAATTTTGATCATTTTTCTTGGAGGGATGATTCTGGTATGGGCAGTGTGGGGAGCAAGAAAAGATGTGTGGGCTGCCGCTGATGCTTGGTGTCGCTACAGCCTGTCTGTGCCCGGCGCAGTGCTGGCAGCAATGGGGTTATTTAGACAAAGCAAACGCCTGACTCGTCAACAGAGAAATGTTTCCCGCGACATAGCAGTCATTGGAATAGCCTTTTTGTTGTACGGTGTCCCTGGACAGATATTTGTCAATCTCAGCCCTCTCCCTCCATCCACTGTACTAAACAGCGTCCGGTTTATGGAAACATTCCACTTTCCGATACAACTTTTGCGCGCTGTGATGGCAAGCCTGGCTGCTGTCTTTACCGTGCGAACGCTGAGGCTCTTTGAAACAGAGCGACAGCGTCAGGTAAACAAGCTCGACCAAGCTCGCATAGAGGCACAGCAACGACTCGCCGAGGAGATGGCAGAGCAGGAAAAGCTGCGGAGAGAACTACTCCATCAGACAGTGTTGGCTCAAGAGGAAGAACGACGACACATTGCGCGAGAACTGCACGACGAAGCATCCCAGGCAATGACGGCCATTTCTTGGAAGTTGGCAGCCCTGGAGCAGGTGTTGCCCAACAGCCATGGCAAGGGGCATGCAGAAATCTCCAACCGCATCGATGATCTACGACAGTTGATCAAGCAGGTGATGGGCGACCTCCGCCAGTTAACCTCCCGCCTGCGACCTGCCGTGCTAGATGAATTGGGATTGGTGCCTGCCCTCATCGCCCACGCTGATGATTGCTCTGATAATTTTTCTTTCCTGGTCAATGTGGAGGTAACTGGCAAGAGACAACGGTTATCCTCCGAGATCGAGACTACTTTGTACCGGATTGCACAGGAGGCACTCACCAACGTGGCCAAGCACGCTCAGGCTACCAACGTCTCTATTCAACTTTATTTTGATAAGCAAGAGGTTGCGCTCAGTATCAGTGACAACGGAGTGGGGATGGAAGTAGAGAATGCTCAGCGTGCCGCTGCTCAAGGGAAGGGCTGGGGATTAGCCGGTATCAACGAGCGTGTGCAATTGGTCGAGGGAAACCTAGATATCCACTCGGCACCAGGTAAAGGTGCTGTTCTTAGCGTGTGGGTGCCTATCCCGCCTATACCACCCACCAAGGAGAGGAACATATATGAAATCAATCCGGTTGCTGTTAGTAGATGATCAAGACATTGTTCGGGCTGGACTCTGTTCCTTGCTAGAAGGATACCCGGAAATGGAGGTAATCGGTGAAGCTAGAGGAGGAGAGGAAGCTGTGGCCTTGGCAGCCCAGCTTCAGCCCGATGTGGTGTTGATGGACCTAAACATGCCGGATGTGAGCGGGGCCGAGGCGACGCGTCGAATCAAAGAGGTTGCCCCAGAGGTGAACGTTCTGGCTCTGACAATTCACGAAGAGGAAGCTTACTTTTTCGAGATGCTGAACGCCGGGGCCAGCGGTTACGTCCCCAAGAGAGCTTCTCCTGATGATCTGCTAGCGGCGATTCGTGTGGCAGCTGCCGGAGACGTATTCCTTCATCCCTTAGTGGCGGGCGCCCTGGTCCAGGACTATTTGCGGCGAGTACGTTCCGGCGTGGAACACGAGAGCTATGATGGATTAACCCGTCGCCAGCGACAAGTGCTCACTTTGATTGCCGAAGGTATTTCTAACCGAGACATTGCCACGCAACTCAAGATCAGTGTTCGCACAGTAGAACGGCATCGGGAAAACATTATGGAACGGTTGAACCTGCACAGTCGCACCGACTTGGTGAAATACGCATTACGCAAGGGTTTGATTCAGTTGGAATAAGCACCTCAATCCCCAAAAACCAGATCTCTCATAAAAGTGGGCGGTCTTTTGTCGATCACTCACTTGTTGTTTTTGCAAGGCTTTGACTTTTGCTCGTTGTGTGTGTGTGGTATAATCAGGAAGTCAACCGTACTTATTTAGCGTCCACGAGAACGCCGGGCGAGCAACACTGGGTGCGAATGACATTTCCAGATATTATCACCTGTTAGGGAGGCGGGATGTCAGTGGACTCGCCTAGCAAGGGGGGTGGTTTGTCGGGTGAGCGTTGCA
>JAAEPW010001325.1 GCA_024232355.1 Chloroflexota bacterium
AGGCCCAGCGGCGGAGTCCTCAACGGTTCGACTGAGTTCACCAAAGTCTTGTTGAGGCTGGCCCGAACAAGTTCGGGACTCCGATTTTCGTTCTTGGTGGTGACTTGACGACTGCTACGAAACCCCGCAAGCAATCCAGTTGGCATCACAAGACAGATATGCTATAATTGCACCAGACAACATCCCCTCCCCACACCAACAAAGGGCCTCTGATCAGATAAACGCCACACGTGGCGCGCTGCGCGGCCCAGGCTACCGCTTTCTTGTATGCGACTCGTGCCAAAAGTGATGAGACTATGAAAAACTCGACGGGACAAACCCTGGGCCAGTATGAAATCACCGGCTTGATCGGCGAGGGGGGCATGGCGACCGTCTACCAGGCGCGCCAACCCCGCCTCAAGCGCGACGTGGCGCTCAAGGTGATATTGCCCTCGCTGGCAGACGACGCCGCCTTTCGAGAGCGATTTGAGCGCGAGGCTCAAGCCAGCGCAAACATGCGCCACCCCAACATCTTGACCGTCTATGATTATGGCGAGACCGATGATGGACAGCTTTACCTGGTGATGGATTACGCGCGGGGAGGCACGCTGCG
>JAAEPW010001326.1 GCA_024232355.1 Chloroflexota bacterium
ATATGCAGCCTTGGGTAGTAGATATTCGCCATCACTTGCATCAAATTCCCGAGCTATGTTGGGAAGAAGAGGAAACGCTAGCACTCATACGCCAGCAGATCGATGGAATCAAGGCAAATGCGCAGCGTTCACAGAGGCCCCTAGTCAATGTCCACCAGGCCAAAGGCGGTATCTGGGTCGACGTCACCTTTGACCAAGACCTGGACCGAGTTCTCTTGCGGGCAGACGTAGACGCAATCCCCATTCAAGAACAGACCGGACTTTCGTTCTCTTCTCAAAACGCTGGCATTATGCACGCCTGCGGCCACGACGCCCACGCCGCTATGCTTTTGGGTGCCCTCAAGGCTTTGCTGGAAAACGATATCCCAGTCACTCATAACCTGCGCTTCGTCTTCCAGCGTGCCGAGGAAAACCCCCTCAAAGCGAGTGGTGGGGCAACCCTAGTGGGAGAAGGTGTGCTAAAAGGAGTTACCGAGGCCCACGCTCTCCACATCTGGGCTGCCAGCGAGCCAGGCGTCTTCCTCTCACGTCCCGGACCAATGATGGCAAACTC
>JAAEPW010001327.1 GCA_024232355.1 Chloroflexota bacterium
TCAGTCCTTTCTTCGCCCTCCATTATACACTAATTTCCTGTGAAAGATTGTCTTACCTATATTGGCACAGAGGGGCACGTCGCCCACTCCCTCGCGCGTCAACGGCACCAGCTCCGGGACAGAGGCCAAACCAGGCCGCTCCCACCCCAGCCGCTGTAACCAAGGAACAGCATCCGTATCACCCGCCAGAAAGCGCGTTGAGAGAATCACCCGCCCCCCCGGTAGCGGCGTTAATGGGAAAAGGTCTGCCCCAGCCTGCCAGTCGGCGGCCTCGTCCGCACCGTCCAGGATTACCACCAGCCGTCGACCATCCGGCAGTGGGCGCGCCAGGTAATCACTCGCCATTCCCCGCCACATCTCCACGGACGTGTTCGCGCTCCCCGGTACCTCGTCCCCGTGCAATGCTGCCAGTCGCGCCGTCAGCGCCGCAAAGACCACACTTCCCAGATTGGTCCGAAACCGTACACTGACCGGCACAAATACCACCGCCAGGTCCTCCCGTGCCAACAGCCGCTGGCTCCACCGCACCAACAACGCCGACTTTCCCCGCCCGGCCGGAGCTGCCAGCAGTAAATAAGGCGCTACCTCAGCATCCTCCAGCCACTCGTCCAGCCGCGCCAGGTCTGCCTCCCGTCCTCCAAAAGGCACCGGTTGCTCTGGCGTACCCAGATACTCGGTGATAAAGTTCCGGATGCGCGTCGCATAATCCGTCGGCAGCGACCTGACACCAGTCGTAAGCTGCTGAATGACCACGTTGTGGTCACCCACGATCGCTATCCCACCTGGTCCCGCTATGGCCACATTCCGACTGTCTTGTACTATCTGTTTACCTTGCGTTTCCTCACCCACAATGCGCTCCTGATGCCAATACCTCTCTCCGCTTTCCCACATCCCCTCCGCTCTATCTCTTGCCCCCCGTCTCCTTGTCCCCTTGCCTCCTATTCACTACCCCGCCTCACATCCACATCCCGCGCCTGCCCGATCTGGATAGCCCCATCACCCGCTTCTTGTCTGATCACGGTCACAACATTGCTATCACCGACGATTGCTGTCCCTCCTCGATCCGCCTGCGCAACGTGGCTGCTACCCACAACCTTTTGGATATGCTGTTCACTCCCGCTTCCCTCAATCAGTTCCTCCAACGGATCGGGGGCGGGCTGCCCCTTACTCAGCCCCTCGCCACCCAAGAGCAGCGCGATGGGGAAATTGCCGCTCACCTGATAATCCGGCGTCTGCTCCCTGCTCCATTCACGCTTGGCGCTCTGGGGCACGTGCCGCCACACGTGGCTCATCACATCCGAGACCAGCACCTCCGTCGCCCCTTCCTGCGGCTGGGCGTGGCCCGTCAGCGCTTCGATCAGGTGATACGTAAAGATGCTCATCTTTCCATCTCGACGCAGATAAGAGCTTTGATCGCCGGTCGAAGAACTCAGCACCGCTCGTCCTTGCCCCTGCGCCAGATCCTCGATCCCCTTCGCCCCCGGCCCGACAGTTTCCCCTTCCTCCTCCATAAGCAGCTTGGACGGAACGGCAGCCCCAGCATATCCCTCAGGCAACAGCAGTGGATCCTTCACGCCCATCCCCCCGGCGTGACAACAATCGAGCACCACCAACAATCGCTGAGGTCCCAATTCCCCAATCGCCTCGGCCAAGTCCGTGGCCCGCAGCGCGCGAGATTTGATTCTGCCCTCCCGAATATCATAGGGAATGAAATAAAACTGCGTCGGATCACTGACCCGGTCACGCCAACCGTGCCCCGTATAGTAGACAACGGCCGTGGCGTTCCCACTCGTGTCAGCTTCAACACGCTCTTGCAGCCACTCCAGCCCATCCATAATACCCTGCCGGGTAGCATCCTGACCAGTGATAATCTTGACGTTGCCCTCAGGGTACGCGCAGCGCGCAGGATGCAACAGCACCTCTTCCAGCGCTTTCACATCCTTAGCCACATCGGGCAAGGCCCACCGGGGCACGTAATTCTCATCCACGCCGACCAATAAAGCATAACCATTCATAAACTGCTTGGACATAATGACCTCCCTATGCATAAACAAAAAACTAATCATCCCACGGCCCAGGTTCATCTTGTGGCTCGCAAGCCATTTCTTCTACTTCTGGATCAGGGGCATTGCGATCTAGGATAGCAATTAGGACATTATATGCCTTCTCACACACTTCCCAATCTGCATCTTCCAACCTCGCTAATAGTGAACTAACTGCTCGTACATCACCAAGTTTACCCAGTGCTATCGTTGCACTTCTCCGTACCCATTTGTCCTCGTCCTCCAATCGTTCCAGTAACGACTCCACCACACTGACATCACCAAGCATTCCAAGCGCGTCCACTGCACTTGCCCTTACCCATCTCTCCTCGTCTTTCAGTTGTGAGAGCAATGGCTTCACCATGCAAGTATCACCGAATGCTCCCAAAGCCTCAGTGGCTCTCCATCGAACAGTTCCATCTTTGTCCTTCAATCGTGTCAATAGTGGGTCAATCGCTCGCACGTCCGACAGTTCCCCCAGTGATTTCGCTGCTCTCCATCGCGTCTTGGCATCCTCATCCTCTAAATCCATCAGCAAAGCCTCTACCGCACGATCGTCGCCCAGCTTCCCTAGTGCCGATGCAGCTCTCCACCGTACCCACACATGATCATCCTTCAACCGCGCCAACAGTGGCTCCACTGCACGAGTATCGTTGAGCATTCCTAATGCTTTAGCAACTCTCCATCGTACACCTACATCCTCGTCTTCCAGATTTGCTAGCAGTGGCTCCACCGCTCTTACATCACCAATACGTCCTAATGCCCTGATTGCAGTCAATCGAATGTTTCTATTCTCGCTCTTCAACAATGCCAAGAGCGGCTCCACCGCTCGCACGTCACCACTGCGACCCAACGCCCATGTTGCCCTCGTTCGCACACTATCATCTTTGTCCTCCAGTTGTTCCAACAGCACCTCTATTACTCGCGTACTATCAAGGTCTCCGAGGGCATCCACTATCCTTTGCCGTACACCTCTGTGTTCGTTTTCCATCTGCGTCAGTAGCGTTTCCACCACTCTTATGTCACCAATACGACCCAATGCCCACACTGCATTTGCTCGCATACGCCGGTCTTTGCTCTGCAATTGTGTCAACAGTGGCTTCACTGCTTGCACATCGCCAATTTGACCCAACGCCCACATCGCTCTTGATTTTACACTCTCTTCTTTATCCTCCAACTGTGTCAGTAGTGCTTCTATCACTCGCGAGTCACCGATAGCTCCTAGTGCCCACATCACATTTCTCCGCACAACCCGGTTATCATCCTCTAGTCGCGTTAATAGACCCTTTATCAGAAGTTGTCCGTAGGTAGTTTCGCGTATAGTGTTGAGTTTGTAGATCGCTGTCCCTGCACCAAACTTTACTATGAACTCAAGTAGTCCACTCAGTACATAATTTGCAGCCTTCCGTTGCACCCGCAAATCATCAGCTAAACACATACCCGCCAGCAACAAATCTCGATGCAGATATTCTTCATACTCGCTGCTCAGCGTCAAAATATCCCCTGCCAGCCGCGTGGCCCGTTCGGCACGATCGCTATCCCGCAGCCCCACATCCCCCGCCATCAACAGCACAACTTCACGCCAGCGGGACACGTGTGCGTACTTGCGCAGGAACGCCCGCCGTGCGTCGGCATCCTCACCCAACCCCTCCCACAACCCGGCCAGGTAGCGCGCCGTGAAATACTCGGCAAATGTCAGATGCAAAAAGCCAAACACCCGCCGTCCACGTTCATCGTATCCCCGCTCGCGAAAGATCCCGCTGCGCTCACTGATCTGGCCCAGAAATTCCTTGGCATAAACTATCGCTTCCCGTTCCTCGACGCCATCAATATGACAGATGATATCACTGAGAATGGATAGCAATTCATCTTCAGAGATATCTCCGCTGGAGCGTGTGGCAAAGATGCGATACGCCACGGGGCTAAGCAAGCGAATCACGCGCTCCGTATCCAACTCTACCCCGTGTCGCCGGTAGGGCCAGCTAGCGATGAGCGTCTCCGCCGCGTGAGCGTAAAGCTCTACCCGCCGGTTGGGCAGCTTTCGACCCCGCCAGTTCACCAGCGCGATGATCGTCAGCAGGAGCGGGTTCTCCGCCAACCTGTGGATACCCGGCCGCTCTTGGATCGTCTTGCTCAATTCCTGAGCTCGCTCCTGTGCGTCCTCGCTCAACTCCTCTGCTCCCGCTTCACGCTCGATAGCTTGGTACCATTTCTCCACGAACTCAGTAATCCGCTCCGGTGGCAGTGGCTGGATGGTATAGTGAACAAAATCGCCACTCAACCGCGCAGCCTGATAACCCACAATGCGGCTGGCGACGACGAACATATTGCCAGGATAGTCAGCCACCAGCCGCTGGATCGCCTCAGCGATGCCCTTGCGCTGGTGAGCGTCAACGACTTCATCCAGCCCATCCAACAGCACTAGCGCCTCTCCAGAATCCAGCACGTGCTGAAAGAGCGCCGCCCACTTGGGCTCACACGTCTCGCGGATATACGTATCCAGCGTCAGAGCGCGACTATTCGCCTGTGCCTGCGAAAACTGCACGATCCGCACAAAGATAGGCAACCGCTCCAGCATCACCGCACCCACATTCTCACCCATCCCACAGGCCATAGCATACGCGATATAGCGCAGTAGCGTGCTCTTGCCACAACCGGGATCACCCAACACCACCACCTGTGGGCGGCGCAGCAGATCGGCAATCTCCATTGGTTTTCCATCATCCCCGCGCCCACCCCGTGCCATCATCCGCCAGGCCAAATCAGCCGTCATATCTGCCTCTTCCGCGCTATCCGATATCTCATTCACCCAATCAGGCCACCCGGCATCCGATTCCAATTCGGGTCGCGTCTGTACCGGTACGAACACATCGTCCATCCGCAGCTTTACCGTGCGGTTCTGCACCCTCGGCGCGATCCCTCCCAGGTCGAGATACTCAAACCGTCGCTGTAGCGACTCCAAGTACTCAACCCGCATCTGCCCAAGCTCACGCTCCTCATCAGCAGACGCAGGCCCTGCGTACTGATGAATCGTCACATCCCGTGCCTTCCCTAACTGGATGCTACTATCACCTGCTCGCTGTTCGATGGTATCAATCACGTTGCCATCCCCCACAATCGCCGTCCCACCCTGGTTCGCCTGAGCAACATGATCGCTACCTTGCACACTCTGCTTGTCTTGCTGTTCGTCGGTCATTGTAAATCCTTTTGCCCCCAAAAGCCCCCCTTTACTCCCCTCGCCTACGTTTCGTTGGCGGGGCCGCAGCGAACAGCGGCAGCCCCACTTCCAGCGCCTCCACTTCCAACTCCGTGAGCCGAGCAACCACCTGCGCCATGGCTTCCCAGGCGGCATTGGCGACATCCTCCACATCCGTCAGCCGCCACCATAGCTGTCGGGCAGCCTTGCGGGCCGTCTGACGATCCTCGATTTTCTCACCGATCGCTCCCAGCGCCACCGCCGCCACTAAGCGAACCTCTCGATCCTCATCCTCCAGCGTCCGGATGAGGGGCGTCACGGCCTGGGGATCACCTATCTTCCCCAGTGCCCTCGCGGTTGTCTGTCGCATCTCCCAGTCCTTGTCCCCCAGCGTGCGGATGAGAGGCACCACGGCCTTGGGATCACCGTTCTCCTCCAGTCCCTTCGCCGCCACATAGCGCACACCTCCGTCTTCATCCCCCAGCGCGCGGATAAGGAGCTCGACAGCCGGATTGCCTATCTCCACCAGTGCCTCCAATGCCGACCTGCGCCTCCACTTGTCCTCATCCCCCAGCGTGCGGATAAGAGGCTCGACAACCGGGTCTCCTATCTCCACCAGCGCCTCCAATGCATTCCAGCGCCTCCACTTATCCTCATCCCCCAGTGCGTGGATGAGGCGCGTCACGGCCTGGGAATCATCTATCTTCCCCAGCGCTCTCTCCGCCGCCTCGCGCACATCTTCATTTTCATCTCCCAACATCCGGCTAAGGGGCTCCACAGCCGGTTCACCGATCGCCCTCAGCGCCTCCGCCGCAGTCCTGCGCACATCCCCGTCCTTATCCCCTAGCGCCTGGATGAGGGCCGCCACGGCCGGGGGATCACCGATCGCCCCCAGTGCCTTCACCCCCACCTGGCGCATACCCGCATCCTCATCCTCCAGCACCTGGATAAGGGGCTCCACGGCTTTGGGGTCAGCCATCGTCACCAGTGCCGTCGCCGCCGTCTGACGCACATCTTCATCCTCATCCCCCAACGCCCGGATGAGAGGCTCGATAGCCCGAAAGTCGCCGATCACCCCCAGCGCCTCTGCCGCTGCCCGACGCACATTTGCATCATTGTGCTCCGGTGGTACGTCTTCCCGCAGTCCCTCAGGCACCTCTGTCGGAGCGGGCGTGTGCACTGCCGGGACTGTTTCCTCCAATACTTGGATGAGAGACTCCACAGCTTGCGCGTCGCTTATCTTCCCCAGCGCCTCCGCCGCTGCCCTACGGACAGTTGCATCGTCACACTCTAATGCTTGGATGAGGTGTTCTGTGGCCTGCTGATCGCCTATCATCCCCAGCGCCTCTGCAGATCTCTGACGTACACTGACATCCTCATACTCCAGTGTCTGGATGAGAGTCGCCACGGCCTGGGGATCGCCAATCCTACCCAACGCATCTATCACTATATGATGGCATTTACCATTGCCATTATCACCCAACGATTGGATGAGAGCTTCCGTGGCCCGCGAATCACCTAACTTTCCCAACGCTTCTGTTGCCGTCATACGCATATTCTCGTCATCATCCTTCAGTATCCGGATGAGCGATGCCACAGCTTGTGGGCCACCTATCTTGCCCAACACCCTCGCAGCGGCGAGACGCACCTGCCCGTACTCATTCCCCAACACTTGTACAATGGGTTCTACTGCCCGTAAGTCGCCTATCTTCCCCAACGCCTTGATCACTACCCTGCGCACTTTCTCATCCTCCAGTGCCTTGATAAGAGGCTCCACGGCCCGCGGGTCGCCTATCTCTCCCAATACCATCGCCGCCTCCCAGCGCACACTTTTGTCTTTCTCCAGTACCTGAATGAGGGACTCTACCGCCGGTTCGCCAATTGTTCTCAGTATTTTTGCTGCACTCCGATACCGCCATTCGCTCTCGTTCCCCAGCGCCAGAACCGCCCGTCTCACAAGTTGCTCATTGATTTTCCCCCGTAATTTTCCTGCCGTCTGGGATTCGCTCCGTGGTAGTCTAGGAGCGCGTATCTCTTCCATCATCTTCGCCGATGCCATACGTAGGAATGCGTCTCTGTCTTCTATCACCTGGACTAGGGGTTCCACAGCCAGCCTGCCGATCTGTACTAGCATTACCGCCGCCGGTTGGGATATAAGTTTGTCTCCCAATGCCAGAACGAGAGACTTTGTGGCTCGGTCGCCAATTGCCTTTAGCGCATCCGTGGCGCGATGCTGCGCCCACCGTGCCCAGATAAGGTATTCCACAGCCCGTGGGTCACCTATTTCCCCGAGTGCATCCGCTGCATTTAGGCATACAAACCAGTCTGTATCCCACAACGCTTGGATGAGCGGTTCCACGGCCCGCGGGTCGCCTATCTTCCCTAGCGCATACACTGCCCTCCGGCGAATGTCTGGAAACCCATCCTTGAGCATTCGGGTGAGAGACTTTACATCCTCAGGTTCGCCTATTTCCCCCAATGGCCATATCACCGCACTACGCACGTGCCTTTTCGGGTTCCTCAGTGACTGAATGAGAGTATGCCTGGCTTGCGCCTGTTGGGATATGGGTAGTCTTACCAATGCATTTACTATTTGCCCACCAAGAATTCCTTGAAAACGCCTACCACTCCAACGGTGCGGGAAGGTAGAGACAGCTTGCAGGCGCGGAAACATAGACAACGGGGCCTTGAGTTGCTCCAGCCCAGGGTTTTTCCATTCCCACCACACTAGGAGCTGTATTATTCCTAGGATTCGTGGCCCGAACCAGATACCCCACCAAGCGAGCGTAGACAAGTGCCACGGCATCAAGGACCAAAGGCTCATTATGGCAAAGAGCCATCCGCCTATGGGGACAATCAACCGATACCGCCACTTTACTCTTACGTTCAGGTAAAGCCGTATCAAGCGGTCAGTCACCCTGCTCGCTGAATCGTGGGGCACTGGCGCTCCGTCCCCCACGATGGCCGCCGCCAGCAGCAGATCCCGGTGCAGTTCCCGCTCATAGGGACTGTGGGCCTGGAGAACCCGGCGCACCAGGTTAGTGGCCCCTACCTCGTCCAGCATTCCGCCTAGGAGCAAGAGCGGTTCCCGCCAGGCGGGGTGATGCAATCGGGGGCGTAGAGAGCACCAGTCGCCTTCCTGATCCTCAAACCAGGCCCGCGCCAGGCACCGGGCGACAAAGTACTCTTGAAAGGTCAGGTGGCGGAAAGCGACCAGGTCCCCCCGCTCATAGCCGTAGACGGCCAGCAAGCCCTGCCTTTCCCGCAGGTGCCCGAGCAGTTCTCGTCCATCGGCCACGCCCGTTGCCTCCTCCACCACCTCGCCCAGGGCGGCCGCCGTCTGCTCGGCCTGGGTCTGCAGTGCCCAGGCCACTGCCTCCAGGGCCGCTTCAACCTGTTTATAGCTCCAGCGGGGCTTTTCCCGCGCTTCGGCTCGCTTCCAGGCCACCTCCTCCACGTGACGGCGATACAGTTCGGCTCGGCTGTGGGCCAGTTCCCCAGTATCAACGTAGACGGTCACCGCCAAGCGCAGGAGCAGCGGGTTACCCATTATCCGGCGCAACCCGCTCTGTCCCTCCATTGCATCGAAGAGCACTTTCGCCTCAGCCTCGGCCGCCTCTGCCGTCATCGGCGTAAGCACCTGCAGCCAACCGGCTGCGTAAGGCCCCGCATCCCCCGACCCGGCGAAGGGGCGGATGGTGTATTGACCAAAGTTAGCTCCCAGGCTCCGCCCCTGGCGGTAACCGGCGATGCGCGAGGTGACGATAATTCGGCAGTGCCGTCCCTCAGGGGTCGTGGCAAAGCGCTCGATGGCCTCAACTACAGCGGTACGGCGCCTTTCCGGTACCTGGTCCAGCCCATCCAGCAGCACCGCCAGTCGCCCCTCAGTAAGCCAATCCTGGACCAACGGCTCCGAGGCATAGGCCCGGTCTAACCAGCGGATGAGGAAGCGGTCCAAACGCTCCACTCCATCGTACTCCCGCAGCGCCACCCGCACCGGTACCCGGGCTTCCTCCAGGTCCAGCCTAGTCTTCGCCCGGCCGTCGGCGGCGAAGCAGAGAGCCACGAATTGGAGCATCGTCGTCTTTCCCGTGCCCGGCTCGCCCAAGATGACCAAGTGGTTGTGCGCTCTCAACGCCTGGGAAAGGGGCACTGGCGGGGGTGGAGGTGGAGGCAGGGGCGGGGCTTTCTTCTCCCGTTCTGCTCCACGACGCCCAGAGGGAACGGTTGCTCGTTCTTTCGGCCCCATTTCCTCGGCCTGCTCCGGCGGGGGGGGCACGTCGCCACGCTCCTTGCGCTTTGGGCTTTCCACCGCCTCCAGCATCACAAAGACGTCGGTCAGCGCGGCGCGAGCTCGGTCCACCCCCTCAGTCTCCAGCCAGCGGCACTCTTCGGCAACCGCTTTCAGGTAACGTTGCTCGAGATGGGCGAGATCATCTGGTGTCAGGAAGTCAGCTTGAGCAGACGGATGCTCCCCATATTGATGGATAGTAACATCCCGTGCCTTGCCAATCTGGATGCTATGGTCACCCGCCTGCTGCTCAATGACATCAACCACATTGTCATCTCCTGTAACCGCTGTCCCGCCCTGGTCAACTTGGGCCGCGTGATCGCTATCTTGCAAACCCTGTTCGCCTTCCAATTCCTCATTCATCAGAGCTCCCCAACTTCCGTTGATCTCAGGGAAAACTTACACCGAATTGCTGCCTCCTGTCTCCCCGTCTCCCTGTCCCCCAGTCTCCCCTTCACCTACGGCCACCACCGTCCCACATCCTGGATGGCGTGGAAGGTCTTGGCGATGGCTTCCTCGCCGCCGAGAATGTGGATGATTGGGGCAAGAACACACAAATCTGAAAGCAGATCCTCCCGTTCACGACGTGCAAGGGTAAGAAGCAGGTCCGTGCATCTGCACTCATCGATCCAGAAGGAGGACAAGTCAGCAAGAGAAAGGGCCAAAATGCGTTGCCCCAGAGCTGCAAATACGCCGACACGCTCGCTTCTTAGCTGAATCGTGCTGGCCACAACCAGAGCCTCGCCTAACATCTCCTGCGACAAGAACGGGATTAGATGAAACAATGACTGAGCATAAGCTTGTTCAGATCTGTCAATCAGCGTTCGAACGTTTTCCCAGATCTCTGGTAATATCTGGTCTTGCAAAGTCCTAGTTAAATGTGGAAAAAGAGCGCTCGTCACCATAGCACGAGCATCAACATCTCTCATCTCTCTCGTCACCGATAAGACATCTTCCCTCAACTCTTGGGGAAATTGTGCGACCAGCCCGATTAATGCCTTGACTTGGTACCATTCATTCTCTATTGCCAGTGCCATCGTAAAGGCATCTCTAAGCGATATGTTGGTAAGGTGTGGTGCCAACTCAGCTAACGCTGTGGCGCGCCAGCGCTCATCCCGCATATCTTGCGTTATTGTCAAGGCATCCTGGATTAGTTTCTTGGAAAGTCGCGGTGCAAGTGTGGACAAAACACGGGAACGTACGGCTTCGTGCCATATCCCACGTGCATAACATAATGCCTCTGCCAATATCTGCTCTCGTGAATGCTGGGGCAAGTGTGCCACCAGATTGCACAAGACCTCAATACGCCACTCATCATTCCATATCTCTCGTTCCCTGACTATTACCTCTTCTATGACCTGTTCTAGAGATTCTGTCGGCAAGTAGGGAATTAGTTGGCCTAACATATAGGTGCGCCACCAAATTTCCTTTGTCTCCCATGCCTGGGCCAAAGCTTCCTCAATTACTCGCTCCCGCGTCGGTTTCAATAAGTGAGAGTTCAGATCAGCTAGTAACTTGATCCACCAAGCAAACCCTGCCTCCCACGCTGCATTGAGTGATTCCTCTATCACCCGCCCCCGTGAAGCCAGGGGTAGGTGCGGTATCAGTTCGGCTAGCATAAAGGCACGAGAACCTTCCCACCGGACCGCTCGCGCTTTGGCCAAGGCTGCATCAAGAACCCGAGTTCGCTGTGGTTCAGAAAGTCGTAGGGCCAAACAGGATAGAGCCTTCGTTTGCTCAGCTTCATCCTCGATTCTGTGCGTTAGCGCCATAACTTCTACCATCGCTTGCTCTTGAAGCTGATTTGATAGATATGGGATCAATTCTGTCAAAGCTCCCACGCGGTACCTAGGGCTTCCCCACCCCGCTTGCTCAAGCAAGGCTCGCGCTGCTTCGAAGGCTTCTTTCAGAACTGACTGTCGGGATGATGTTGGTAGGTATTTCACCAGCTTGGCCAACAAATTAGCGCGCCAAGACTCGTGTTTAGTTTCCTGTGCAATGGAAAGGGCTTCACCTATATAATCCTGGGAGAGGTATGGGATAAGTTTGTCCAACACCTGTGAACGTATTATTTCATCCTTTAGGTTGTGTAGTATCGAAAATGCAACTTTTAGAAACCTTTGCGGCTGATGTTGCACCAGAACAACCAATACCATAGCATATGCAAAATCGTCTTTGACCTCTTGCGCGAACGCCACGATTTCTTCTGTTACCTGCTCTTGCAATGGTGTGGGAAGGTGTGGAATCAGCGCGCCCAGTGCCCGTGCTTGTTCAAGAGAACCACCAGTCTCGCGCACCTTTTCCAAGGTTTCCTGCACCACCTGCTCACTTAATGGTATTGGTGAGTTCTCAATCAGTTTTGCCAATGCGCTAGCGCGCTGTTCAACGTTCCATATCTCCATCACCGCTGCTAACGCTTCAGTCAATACTAACTCTTGCAATGACTTTGGAAGGTGAGAGAGCAAGTTGGTCAAAGCCTGCGCTTGCTTCAGCGGGGAATTTATCTCCCGCGCTGTCGCCAGGGCTTCCTCTAGAATGTGCTCGCGAGACGGTTCAGTCAATTGGAACGCCAATTCTGCTAGTGTATTGGCTCGTGCTGAATTTGCTCTGATTTCTCGTGCAGCGACCAGCACCTCCATTAACATTTCTGGTCTGTGATCCTTTAGAAGTGGGATGAGTGCAACTAAAGCTTCTGCGCGGTCTGCCTCCTTTTGTCTTGTTAAAACACGCGCAAGCGCTTGTTCCAAGGATATAAAGCCACACTCGACGGCCTGCAGCATCAACTCTACCGGCAGATTGGCGCCCATAGTGATCACACTGCTTTGACAAAGAAGATACTTAATCTGAAGTCCAATATCGCCCACAGCCACTGCATTCTCCCTAGCCCGTGCTAGGTCCTGCAGATATCCCGCTGCCTGAGCCAATTTGTTGCGGGCCTCATACCAAGCGTTGCGTCCCTCAGTGGTCTCTTCGTAAAGAAGAGTATGAAGCACCTTGGTCAAGTTGGCATGCTGCATATGCCATGTCAAGTGACTATGGATGTAACCGTCATCCGGTAGAGTATGCCAGAGACTATTCCGCGTCCGCGGTCGGTAGCGTTCCAACAAACATGTGTGGGCCTCCAGCAATGTAAACCCTAAACCCAGCGGTTGCTCCGCAATCAGCAAACGGCGGGCTAAGTCGTGCAGCAAGTCGTGGAGACGATAGGATGGCCAACGGTACTCGCCAATCCTCACTGGCGGTCCAGGCAGAAGCAGAGCGTCGTTCCACAGCAGTTCCAGTATCTCAGCCACTTCTGCCTGGTCCATCTCCCACAGCGTGGCCGCCATTGGCGCAGTCACTGCCACATCCTCCGGCAGCACCCCCAGCCAGGCAAAAGCGCGCCAGGCTTCCTCGTTCTCAGCGCGCAGAGCATCCAGGCTCAAGTGGAAAGAGGCCTCCATCCGGGGATGTGTCTTGCGGCGCGGTCCTTCCAGTGCCTCCAATCGGGCGATTTCTTCCTCCAAGGCTTCCTGTAAAACTTCCCAAGCAACGCCCCGTACAATTCGGGCGGCGGCCAGTTCCAGCGCCAGTGGCAAGTAGCCTACTGCTTCGGACAGACGCAGCGCTTCATCCCGTTCTGTCTCTTCCATTGCGCGTCCCAGCCGGGCGGCGAGCAAGCCCAACGACTGCTCTGGCGTCATAACATCCAGTTGGTATAGATCAGCGCCCACTTCATCGGCCACATCGGCACGGCGCGTCGTGATAAGCATCTGGCTGTGTGGGCCGCCAATCTGGAAGGGTAGGGCATGCTCAGGGTCCCAAACGTCGTCCACCACCAGCAGGGCCGCTTTATCGTGTAGCAGCGTGCGCAGGTGTGCCGAGGCCACCTCGACCGTCGTCGGGTGAAAGCCATAGTCACCCAGCGCCCGTACCCAGCCACTCAGCAAGGAGAGCAAGTCAGGCTCCTGGCCCAGGGTGACCCATAGCACACCATCAGGGAATCGTTCTTGTACCTCCGGGTCGTGCGCCAGCGCCGCTGCAAGGACCGACTTGCCAATGCCCCCCAGCCCATGGATGGCGCTGACGACGAGCACGCCAGGTGCGGTGACCTCCTCAGCCAACAGCCGTGCCTTGAGCCCTTCGCTCACCTCCAGCCGCTCCACAAAATGCCCTGGCAACGGCGGAGCCTGGAACAGCGTACCAGTCGGCAAGCGTTTGTGAATATAGACATCGCCAGTGACCTGCCCACTAATAACAACGTTGTCGTCACCGACAATCGCTCTCCCGCCTCGATCGGCCTGGGCAGTATACTGACTATCTCTTACAATAATCTTTTTGCTTTCTGGCTTTTCAGTCACAATAACTCTCCAATTCATTCAGTGGAAACATTCCGTGTCACCTCTGCTCCTGGAAGCAACTCGCTTCTAAAGCATTCTTGCTCCAAGAGAAAGCAATAAATAGAAAAATCCTGGCAACCCGACCAATCTGTCGAAGAGGCGACACGCAAACGATTGGACCTAATGATAGAACGAAACAGCCGCTACTGGGTTACCCTACTCGGAGTTTAACCTAGCTGCGGCTGTGAATACCTTGCTATCGTCGTTGTCTTGTGCTATGATTATCATGCTTGCTCCTGGTACAGTCAGGAGTCATGGCGGGCGGCACTTGGGGAAAAGTGTCCCTTTTTCATTCCTCTGCATTATCTTGTAACTCTAGTATACACCAGTGGCAATAGCCTAGCAAGTCAAAGATCTGCTCAATTGCGCAAAACATACTTTATCAGAAGTCTAGCTATCAAGGGTGTCCAGTTGGGACCCTAAAACGGTTCTCCTGACTTCGCATTTTCTCAACTGCCCTTCCTGCCCTGGTAATCTCATTTGTCACCAACTTGGCCCTAAAACAGCCCCAAACCGGTACAGAATGGCATCAACAAGACCTTCAGTTTGCTCTGGAGAGCACAAAACCCCCTGTTATGGCTAGGTTGTGCCACATAACTCCTTACCCTTTCACCTCAAACACCCATATCCAGACACCTCGTCGCTTTCGTTGGGCCATTTCCCAAAACGAGAACCCCTCTAACAAGCTCCTCCAAACGCCTCGATTGCGCAAAAAATGAGAAAGGCAAATATCACCCTTTGACGTCGCAAAACGTGAGTCAAAAAATCGTCTCGGAGGTAAAAATATATCTCACAGGAGACTGTTAATCGAAAAAAACACCGCCTATTGACCGAAAAGAGGGTCGTTGGAGGTGATCTCAAACGCATTTAGCGGACTTTCACGGTGCTTGACAGGAAAGAAAAAGTGTGATAAGATGGTAGGCAGTATTACAGTACAGAGGAGGGATGGCAGTGCGAGACCGGCCAGGAAAAGTACGAATTACAGTAGATCTAGATGAGGCACTCTATCTCAAGGTCAAACACAAGGCCCTAGACGAGCGTCGCCACATGACTACAATAATACGCGAATTTCTCACAGAATGGGTTCAAGAGGACTCAACCGAAGCA
>JAAEPW010001328.1 GCA_024232355.1 Chloroflexota bacterium
AGGCGCCGGGCCGATGGCCACCTGAACCGGGCGACCGTCGTGCGTGGCGGTATGAACCTCAAGCAGTTCATAGCCGTCGCCGCAGTGAAGCACAATACCTTCGGAAATAAACTTGCCGGACTCCAGTGTGTAGATGAACACTTTCGTGTTCTCACCGTCGAAATGCGACATGATCTGCATCCCGAATTGCGGCAGGCAGACGTCTTCGATATCCCCCTGGAACACAAATTGAATGGCCCCCAGAGAGTCGGGAGTTTCAACCGTCACTGTTCCCGCAACGGAATCGGTCTGGAAATAAGCGATGTTGGGAGAAGGCACCGGCTTTTCGTAGGGCAAGGCGTCGCCGACGACAACCTGCGCCAGGTAAACGAAGTCCTCTACCGTGAGCGGGACTCCGTCCAGATTCACGTCGCTTGCTTCGATGGAGCCCTCGACGTGCGTGCCAAACGCGCTAGGGCCCTCCACGAAGTAGCGCGCGAACATCATTGCGTCTGCTATCTCGTAGGCAATACCGTTGATGTTGATATCGCCCGGAACATCAATATCTATCCCGCTGCATACAATGTCCACGCCGCCGTTGTAGAAGACAACGTTGCGGGCTACTTCATGCCCCGTTGTCCCGGCGCTAGGCGGCAGACATTCTTCCTGTGCACCCAGGTAGGTGGGGAATTCCACATCTATTGTGCTGTCAAACGGAGCCGTGCTTCCGTAGTCGTACACTTCCGAAGAGACAAAGAGGTGATACCCGGTGAAATCCGTCAGGACGTTGCTGGCACAGTCGTACCAGAAGAAGCGCACGGGGGAAAACACGCAGTTGTAGGTTCGGTCGTTTGAAACCAAATACTTCAACCCGAACAGCTTGACCGGTACCGAACCGACATATCCTGGATTCGTATTCTGGCAATCAGGGTTTGGGTGAATATCGCCGTTACTCGTTTCGGCAATGCCCACGACCCTGACCATCGCGGGCGGGCAGCCGGGGCAGTCGCCAAAGGGATTGACGCGGTAGGTGAAATACTCCCAACCGCAATCACTGTAAAGCCCTCTTTCGAAAGCCTCCTGGAAAGACAGTATTCCCGGATCGTGCGTGATCAGCAAATCAAATCCACCAAGTCCGAACTCCGGGTCGATTGATTCCAGCGTGACGCTGAGTTCAATATAGTGCCACTGTAATTGATCGTGTATCTTCTCGATCCGCACGGTGTACGCAGGCGCGGAGCCCCCAATCACGTGTACAGCGAAGCGGCAACTGGCTTCACCTGCAACTGTGTCCCCGACAAAAAACGCCGCGACCTCTACCTCATAAAAAGGCTCCGGAGCGGGGTCTTCGAAAAACGGATAGAAGGAC
>JAAEPW010001329.1 GCA_024232355.1 Chloroflexota bacterium
ATCTACTGGGCAAGTTGTATTGTGTGGACGGCTCAATCTTTCCTGCGATAGCCACCATGTTATGGGCCAAGTACTCGAGCACCCATCAGGCGATCCGCTTGCACCTCTGTTTCGAGTTAAACCGCATGATTCCGGCTCACTTTCTGGTAGGTACAGGCAAATCGAATGAGAAGAAAGCGTTGCTCGAGATGCTAGAGGCTAGTATAACCTACATCGCCGACCGTGGTTACCTCAGTTTCCCTATGATGGCAGCAATCGCCACCGCAAATGCCTTCTTCACCATCCGAGTTAAGGCAAACTTGGTGTACAAACGAGTAGAGAGATTACCCATCACTCTGCCAAACACGGTGTGCCACATCTTCCTGCACGTAACGGACCAGAGAGTGCGGTTGAGCAATGCCAAAGACAAGCCCATCTACCGTTTGGTCTCTTTTTTCGTTGCTCAGGAGCAATACCTGATTCTGACCAATCGCTTCGATCTGACTACCTTCCAGATCATCCTGCTGTATGCTTACAGGTGGCAGGTGGAGTTGGTTTTCAGGTTCTTGAAACGCTCTCTGAATGGTTTGCACTTGCCCTGTACTTGTCCGTACAGGACAGGTGCTCAGCCACTCCGAAGAAGGGGTCACTATTCACTTTTACGCTCTGTTGATCACCGCCTTGTTGGAATTGCGGCTCAAGCAAGAGTGTGTTACTATCTGTGAAGCAAACCAGATTGCTGACGATTCTTCGGAATCTATGGACAACACACCGATCATTGCAGGACTCATGATTGACCCAGAACTGTTGACTGGCGCACGAGGTAGTACATTTCTAGCCACGGTGGGCAAAAAGCTCAAACGCTACTGGAAGATCAGTAGGGATTGGATCACCGCTCTGCGCAATTTCTTGCACCAGCCATTCGACCGTCGAGTCGTGCTTGCTCTTGGACACTACTGAACTTGAACATTGGTGTGCGCATCTACGAAAATCGCTTCCTGTCAGCCCAGGTAGTGTTCTCGTTGTGCGCCTGATGCCCCTTCGTACTCGGTTTCTTTCTTCTTATGACCTTGCATCTGAGCACTGCAAATGCGCATCGCCACATATCTTGGCTGTCCGAAGAGCGGAGAGTCCACTTGGATTACTGTGATTTTTGCTCTCATCACCTACCTTACCTTGGTATCCGGACAGTATTATTTCCTCCGTGAGAAACCCTGGTGATGAACCTTGAGCAAAGAGCGATGGAATGCGGCGGGAGTTGGGGTTGTCGGCACTCTCCCGATGATGGAGATCGAGATTGCTGTTAGTGTGCCCACAGATTGCCACAGAGTCTATCGTCCTGCTTATTGCCTCTGACGATGGTGTGGTCCGCTCCCTCGCCGTCTCCCCCTGGTCTACCCAGGTGGGACATTGGCCTGTGTCCCTTGGGCCAGGGGCAAGGAATGATCGGTGAGATGCGTTGTCTATGACCACAAGCGGGGATGTGAGCGCTGCTGCCGGGTTGGCCTTGTCGCGGTGATTGATGGTTTGTGGGTGGTGACCCGCCCCGCCCCATTGCTCGCCACCCCTGAAACAGAGGGCCGGTCCCCATATGCGTCAACTTAACAAAGGGCAGGGACGGGAGTCAAATCGGGGATAAGTTTGGCAAACCGGCGAGCAGCATCGACGAGTTGCAGGGGGCGCTTGCGGCGAGAGGAACGCAAATGGCGGAGAAAGAGGGAAGGG
>JAAEPW010001330.1 GCA_024232355.1 Chloroflexota bacterium
CGGCAACGACCACGACAGTATCGCACGCGATCTAACCCATTCGAGGAGGACTGGCCTACGGTTGAGAAGATGCTCGAAGACGCGCCTACCCTGGAAGCCAAGGCAGTGTTCGAATGGCTTTGCGAACAGCATGTCGGACGCTACCAGTCCGGCCAGTTACGCACCTTTCAACGTCACGTCTCCACGTGGAGGGCACTGAATCAAGAACAGACAGCAATCCTGGCGCAGGTTCACCGACCAGGTGAGGTACTGCAAACTGATGGTACCTGGCTCACCGAATTGGGTGTGACGATCCAAGGTCAACCGTTCAAGCATCTGCTGATCCATAGTGCGTTGCCCTACTCGAACTGGGAATGGGGTCGCATTGCCCAATCAGAGTCGTTGGCAGCTTTGCAGTTGGGACTGCAAAGTACACTGATCAAGCTCGGTCACGTTCCAAAGCATCATCGGACGGACAACAGCAGTGCAGCGACCTACCGGCCAGGTGCCAAGGCCCAGGCAGGCTCGA
>JAAEPW010001331.1 GCA_024232355.1 Chloroflexota bacterium
CTAAAATGCATATTCAATTCTATCCACCCCCATATCTACTGGCGTTCAAATGGAAAATCCCATATCCAGGGTCTGGCAAACTTGAAAATGATATTTTGGAATTGTAGGACTGAGTCCCTGTTGATGCTTTGTTGCACGGGCCGCCCCTGGAACGGTGGCTGTGAGCGATCTGTACCGAAAGATCGTTAGAACTGAATAGCCCTGGTTCACCCTCCGTTTTTCAAACTATGCTCCAGTACACAACCGAGAAATAATGTTCGTTGGCGTTCTATTTTGCATAAAAAGAATCTGGCAGAAAAACTTACTTGTCAAATCTGTGGCTTTGTGTTATGATACCGCCCGTTGCGTGCCCGCTAACGGGCTTTCCGCCCTCAATATTGGATTTGGGGGCAATCCCGAGGAAAGGAGGTAAACCGTCTAGTGCGCAGTTATGAATTAGTATTTATCGTTCACCCAGAAGTGGATGGCGATGACTTTACAGCTGTTGTTGAACGGACCACAAGCTTGGTCGAACGTAACAGTGGTAAAGTTGCGCAAACCGATTTCTGGGGTTCACGTCGACTGGCCTATCCCATTCAAGATCAGTGGGAAGGCCAGTATGTGTTGATGCAGCTAGAGCTCGAGCCGCACGGTGTGTTAGGGCTAGAGCGTGATGTCATACTAGTTGAACAAATCATTCGTCACTTGATCGTGCGTGTTGAGTAAGTAATACTACAGACCACTTGGTATGCCTGCAACTCTGAGGAGTGAGAACGATGGCGAGGGGTTTGAACAAGGTGATGGTGATTGGTAACGTGGGGCGTGATCCCGAGATGCGTTACATCCCCAGTGGAAAGCCAGTGACATCGTTCAGTGTAGCAACTTTTCGCAGTTGGGCAAACTCGGAAGGGGAACGTCGTGAGGAGACCGAGTGGTTCAATGTGGTGGCATGGGGTAATCTAGCCGAAATATGCAAACAACACCTTTGCAAAGGGCAGCAAGTGTATGTAGAAGGGCGTTTGCAGACACGCAGTTGGAAAGATCAAGATGGGAGGAAACGCTTCCGTACCGAGTTGGTCGCCAATGAAATGATCGTGTTGGGAAGGCGCGATGCTTCCGAGATCATTGAATCTGCCGATGAAGGAACGGAGGAATTTCCCTTTTAGGTATCGTTTAGAAACAACGTTAGTTAGTGTTAACAAGTTGGTAGGCTGCTGGCAAGTCTGTGTCTACTAATTCAGAGTAAGGGAGGTTGGAGCGTTGGCAGGAAGAGGAAGAGGAAGAGGAAGATCAAGTTCGCAACGAAGAAGCGGAGGTCGGCGTTGGTTCAAGAGAGGGCGAAAAAAGTGCTCTTTCTGTGAGGAAAAAACTACTCATATCGATTACAAGCAAGCAGATATGTTACGAAGATTTCTGACCGATCGGGGAAAGATTCGACCACGGAGGCGGACAGGAACGTGCGCCAAGCATCAGCGGCTAGTATCTACCGCGATCAAGCGTGCCCGTCACCTAGCATTATTACCATTTGTGGTAGAACCCCATCCCAACCGCTAGTACGTTCAATAATCAATGACTGATAGCCATCAGCGTTTAGCTGATGGCTAATGATTGTGAGAAAATAGAATGGCAAAAAAGACCAAAAAGCGTGCACCAAAAGAGTTAACGCGCAAGCAACTTTCTCGCTTGGAACGGGATAAGCGTATGGAGCGGATCCTCAAATGGAGCGTGATTGCTGTAACGGTTGTCGTCGTGGGTATTTTGGCTTATGGGCTTGTCGTTGAAAAGGTCATCAAAGCCCGCCAATCCGTTGCGACTGTGAATGAAGTTCCTATCACTACGGCCGAGTTCCAGGCTCGTGTGCGTTATATGCGGAGGCAAAAGGTCAGGGAACTCGAGTACCTGTTCTTTCAACAGCAATCTATTGCTGATCCGACTGATTCCGAGGTACAATTTTATCTGGAATATCTTCAGAACAATATCAGTGATTTGCAAAGTCAATTGGACGTGGCAAACGCTTTAATCATTGGAGAACAAACTCTCGAGCAGTTAATCCAAGAAGAGTTTGTGCGCCAAGAAGCAGAGCGTCGGGGCATCACTGTTTCGTCAGAAGAATTACAGGAGACAGTTGAAGAGTCTTTTGGATACGATCGAAATCCCCCAACACCTGTACCAACTGTCGTATCAACGAATACGCTTGATCTTGAACCAGAATCCACACCGCTTCCGACACCAACTCCAGTGACTGAAGATGCATTTCGTCTGCAATATGATAACTTTGTCAAAGACTTGAAATTGTTGGGCATTTCTGAGCAGCAACACCGATCCTGGTTGAGAACATCCTTGCTTCTTGAAAAGTTGCAGGAAGAGATGCAGACCGAACTTCCCACGACGGATGATCAAGTTCAATTGCTTTATTTGTTCCTGGACGACCCTGGACGGGCGAATGAAGTATCTGCTCGGTTGGACGCAGGGGAAGATTTCCAGACATTGATTGACGAGTTGCAGCTAGACGAAAACATTACGGCGTATGGTGGTGAAATGGACTGGTCTCCTCAAAACGTATTGGAGAGCAACTTTGATGCTCAAGTAGCCGATCTGGCGTTCAGCCTGGCAGTAGGTGAACACAGCCAGCCGATAGTGAGTCAGGATGGTGCGCAATACACCATTATCCAGGTGCTGGATCGCGGTGAGCGCGAACTGGATCAATATGTGCTCGATCAATTGGGAGAAGAAGCGTTTCAAGAGTGGCTGGAGGGTCAAGCAGACCTAGTAGAACGAGGCACGTATCGTGACCGCGTGCCGACGGACCCATAAGTAAAAAAATTGTTGAACCGAATAGCCCGGCTTTTGTCTGTTGGTGTCAATACTCCAGTAGACAGGAGCTGGGTTTTTAATTGAACTGTGCTACCCCGTATAACGCCGAGCCTCGGTCACATTTGTCCGGCGTTCGATTTTGGTCAATACGCGGCTGAGTTGAGTAATGTCACTGATTTCTATAGTAAGATAAAATGTAGCAATATTTTGCCGGACGTCTTGTGTGAGGCTTACAATATTGATGCCCTCACTACTGATCACGTTTGAGATTTCGCTGAGCAACCCGGCACGATCGTAGGCTATTATACGAATCGCGACCGGGACAGTTCGTGAACGTGTTCCCCAACTAACCTCTATCAATCGCTCTCTATCTCTCATACTCAGCACGTTGGGGCAGTCGCGGCGATGAATGGTGACACCTCGCCCTCGGGTGACATAACCAACAACGTCGTCCCCAGGCAGTGGACTGCAACAGCGCGCCAGTCGGGTCAGTAGACCACCGGTGCCTTGTACTTGAAGTCCCTCGATGGTTGGTGTAGGTGGGGTAGGTACCAAGGGTAACCCAACTTCTTCGTGATGACGTGTATCGGCAATTTTACTGGCAATTTGCTGGCTGTTGATATCTCCAAAACCGACAGCCGCGTGAAAGTCAGTGGATTTTTCATAGTCGAAAAGCTGAGCAACGGCTTCGTGGCCTAGGTGTTCTACTCCCAGGCGCTTTAATTCACGCTCAACAATTTCTCGCCCCAAGTTGATGTTTTGTTCTCTGTTCTGACGCCGGAACCACTGGCGGATTTTGCTGCGAGCGCGACTGGTCGTCGTATATCTCAGTGAGGGATTCAACCAGTCACGGCTAGGACCCTTTTGACGGGTGGTCAGTATCTCCACTTGGTCACCGTTCTTTAGTCGATAATCCAGGCTGACCATTTTCCCATTGACTCGTGCTCCCCGGCAGCGGTGTCCGATTTCGGTATGAATCTGGTAGGCAAAATCTATGGGGGTCGCATCGGTTGGCAGGTCAATAAGCTTGCCTTTTGGAGTAAAAGTGTACACCCGATCCTGAAAGACGTCAGTCTTCATCGCGTCTACGAATTCTTTTGCATCGATGGTTTCTTGCCGCCATTCTACCAGTGAGCGCAATACGGGAATATCGGTTTCAAGTGCTTTGTTTTGTCCTCCTCCCTCCTTGTAGCGCCAATGAGCGGCGACACCATATTCCGCGATGCGGTGCATACTCTGCGTGCGAATCTGTATTTCTAGTGTCTTGCCGTCCTGGCAGAAAACCGCTGTGTGCAGACTCTGGTATCCGTTACCTTTGGGGGTAGCCACATAATCGTCAAACTCGCCGGGGATAGGCTTCCATAATCCATGTACGAGACCCAAGATGCGATAACAATCAGATTCCGTATCGGTGATCATACGAATGGCGCGAACATCGTAAATTTGCTGAAAGGGAACGCCTTTGCGCTGCATCTTGCGGTAAATGCTATAAATGTGTTTGGGCCGCCCCGTAATGTCTGCACTGATACCCTCTGCCGCCACTGCCCGCTTGAGAATCTCAATATGTCGCTGGATGCTGTCCTCACGATCCGGGCGGCGTTCTCTGATAAAGGACACAATCTCGGCATAGGTAGTTGGCGCTACATAGCGCAGACTCAAATCTTCCAGTTCCCACTTCCATTGCCATATTCCAAGCCGGTTGGCCAACGGTGCAAAGATTTCTTGTGTCTCACGGGCAAACGATTTGCGACGTTCTGGAGAAAGAGCATCAAGCGTGCGCATATTGTGCAAACGATCAGCCAACTTTATGATGACCACACGAATGTCCTCGGCCATAGCGATGAACATTTTGCGCAAGCTTTCAATTTCTTGCTCGCCGCGAGGCCGTCTCTCACTTCTCTGGGTGTGGACTAGCCGCTCAATGTGGTCCTGTTCAATTTGCTCCTCGATCTCTTCTAGTTTTGTTACACCATCGACCAGGTTGGCTACGTCTGCGCTAAATCTTCGACCCAATACTTCTATGTCAATGTCCGAGTTATCTTCGACTACATCGTGCAGCAGACCAGCGACGATGGTATCTGTATCCATTCCTATATCGGTCAAAAGTAGTGCCACGGCCAATGGGTGTTGAATGTAGGACTCGCCCGACTTGCGCTTCTGACCGGCGTGGGCTAGTTCAGCGACATCGTATGCACGTTCGATGCGCGTACGTGCATTGTTGCCCCGCTTGCCAGGTGGAACGTACTCTAGTATTCGCGAGATATCGAGTTCAGGTTGTTTTTTCATCTGCTCCGATTGTACTCCCCGACCCGGTCTCTGTCAAGCACCATGATCAAAAAGACCACACATTTTAATAAATCTTTTAGACACTCGTTACACCATGTGCACAAAAGTATGTTATTGTAATCGAGTGGCTTGGCGATGGCCAAGTAAATCTTAATTGTTACCATGATCGATATCTGATCAATGGTCAAAGTGGCGGGGAATGGGGAAACATTAAATGAACGAGCACGAACTTGTCAAACTGTACGAAAATGGGACACGTGATTTTTCGGAGGTTGATCTCGGAAACGCTGATCTGAGCGGAATCAACTTGAGCGGAGTTTACTTGACCAGTGCTGACTTGAGCGATGCCAAATTGGCCAGAACTTTTCTCATCGGTGCCAACTTGATCAACGCTAACCTGTATGGAGCCAATCTACAAAAAGCCCAATTGTTTGGGGCAGACCTGAGTGGAGCGGATCTAAGCGGCGCCGACCTGAGTGAGGCAAACTTGGTGGGGGTCAACTTGGAACATGCCAAGGTAACCGATGAGCAACTCGCCCAAGCTGGATCTATCCAGTTTACGATTATGCCCGATGGTAGGATCAGTGATTGACTTTGAGTGATCTGTTCTTGACAAGCTAACTCGGGCTATTTTTTATCCTCGTCACATCAATAGCTGGCAAGTTTTGACTTTTCCGCATCACTCGTATGCGAAAGTACTTTGACCTACCCTTGGATTATTCGTACCGCAATGCGTCAATCGGGTTCAACAGTGACGCCCGGCGGGCCGGGTAGATGCCAAAGAATAACCCCACTGCCGCTGAGAACGTCGTCGCCAACACCACCGCCTGGGGTGTGACGACGGAGCGAAAGTCGTCGATCAGCGCGGACACAATCTCGGCCCCCAAAGTTCCCAGGCCAATACCGATGAGCCCCCCGACCAACGAGAGCGTCATCGCTTCGAGCAGAAACTGCCACAAAATATCCCGCCGCCGCGCCCCGACCGCCTTGCGCAGCCCGATCTCTCGCGTGCGCTCGGTCACCGAGACCAGCATAATGTTCATAATTCCGATGCCACCAACCAACAAGCTGATGCCCGCGATAGCGCCCAGAAAAGTCGTCAGTACGCCCGTGATTTGACCAAAGACGTTTATAATGTCCGCCTGGCTGATGATGGAGAAATCGTCCTCGTCACTAAAGTCAATGTCGTGCCGGTCGCGCAGGATGGCGGCAACCTGCTCCGAGGCCGCGTCAATCCGGTCCTCGGCCACCGCCTCGATGATGATAACGGAAACCTTGTACTCTCCCGTGCGACTGCGAGATGGGAACAGACGGGTCTGAGCCGTTGTCATGGGAATCACGACTGTGTTATCCTCGTCCCCCATCTGCGATCCACCTTTTTCCTCCAACACACCGATGACGCGGAATGGAATTCCGTTGATCTTGACCGTTTGTTCCAACGGGTATGGATTGTCTGGAAAAAGGTCCTCGACGACGGTGTGCCCCAAAAGCGCCACCCGCGATCTTGCATTCATGTGTTCTTGATCAATGGCCATTCCTACCTCTGGAGGCCAGTTGCGCACACTGAAAAAGTCTGGAGTAACCCCTAATATTTGGGGAATTGTATCCCGCTTGCCGGTAGCCACTACAGTCGTGCGTACCATCTCTGGAGAAAGCGCGGCCAAATCGGGAGCACGGACCGGATCGCGCAGGGCCTCCACGTCTCCGTTGGTCAACTCGGCTCCTCCCGACAACATACCAGGAGGCCCCGACATACTCTCATCCCTTGATCCAGGTATAACAAAGAGCAAATTGGAGCCCATTCCCTGAAATTGTCCCTCGATATAAACTGACACGCCCTCACCCGCCGACATCAAGGTGATGACCGCGCCGACGCCAATGATGATGCCCAGCATCGTTAGGGCGGCCCGCAGTTTGTTGGCCGCTAGCGCACGAAAAGCCAGACGAAAACTCTCTAAAACGTTCATACGCTCTTATCCCTTGTGATGGTCATCATGTTCCCATTTTCCGGCTTGGCGATCAGTGGTTCCTCTATGATCTCGGTGCGGGTGATGAGCCCATCGTATAGGTGGATGATTCGCTCTGTGTGCCGGGCAATGTTCGGGTCGTGGGTCACCAGCATCACTGTGATCCCCTTGTACTGATTCAACCATTGCAAGATTGCCATGATCTCTGCCCCCGACTTGCTGTCCAGGTTGCCCGTCGGCTCGTCCGCCAGAATGATGGATGGATCGTTTACCAACGCCCGCGCAATCGCGACCCGCTGCTGCTGGCCGCCAGAAAGTTCGTTTGGCGTGTGAGACATTCGCTCAGCCAATCCCACCGACTCTAGCGCCTGTTCCGCTTGCTGCCGTCGTTTTGCTCCCGCCACCCCGGCATAAACCAAGGGCAGCATAACATTCTCCAGAGCGCTTGTGCGAGCCAGCAAGTTAAAAGTCTGAAATACGAAACCGATCTTGCGATTTCGAATCTGTGCCAGGCTGTCATCGTCAAGGTGGCTGACGTCACTGCCATCTATCAAATACGTGCCCGCCGTGGGTTGGTCGAGACAGCCGAGAACGTTCATCATTGTGGATTTGCCAGAGCCAGAAGGCCCCATCAACGCCAACATCTCTTTTTCCTCTACCGCCAGCGACACACCGCGCAAGGCGTGTACTTGCACCTCGCCCATTTGGTAGACTTTGGTGATATTCTGTAGTTCAATAACCGGCTTTTCCATAACGTTCCCCCTACCTTTACTCTGACCTAAAGCCAAAGCCGGTTTCTTGGACCCAGATTGCTTCGTCCCCTTCAGAGAGACCATCGAGCACCTGGATAAACCCCTTGTGACGTACACCCAACGCTACATCCGTCTGCACGACCTCGTCCCCCGCTTGCTGATTGACGTAGGTCTGGCCCACTTTGCCCACCCGGACCACCCAGGTTGGGATCATCAGTACGTTGGCGAGTTCTTCCACCACAATGGTAACGTTGGCCGTCATATCGGCCCGAATAGGCACATCGACAGGGTCCAATTCGATCACAACGTCATAGTAGACGACCCCTCCCGCGTCAATTGTGGCCGCCGGTGCAATGCGCTTGACCCGGCCAGTTAGAATAACGTCCGAAAGTGCGTCCAGTGTCACTTGAGTGGTCTGCCCAACAGCCAACTGCCCCACGTCCACCTCGTCCACACCGACCGTCATATGGAATTGCGATGTGTCGAGCAGGGTAAAGGCGGGCAGTGGTCCAGCAGCAGCCATCTCGTCAGCCATGACGTTGACCGCCGCGATGACGCCGTCGAAAGGGGCGTGCAGCGTGGTTTTTTCCAGTGCGAGTTCGGCCAGTTCCAACGAAACCTGGGCCTGATCGACCCGCGCTTGGGCAGCAGCGATCTGCCCCTCAGTCGCACCGACCAACAATTTGTCAAGTTGTGCCTGCGTTGCATCTCGTTGAGCCTCGGCAGCCGAGGTGTTGGCCCGTGCCGCGCGAACCTGGTTGATGTCCGCACCGGCCAGCAGTTCATCCAATTGAGCATCGGCTGCAGCCAGAGAGCTGTCGGCAGCGGAGAGGTTGTAGCGAGTCTGGATTTCTGGATCACCCAGAGCCGGGCAGATCGTGTGCTCCTTCATACCTGTCGAGGTGGGGATGTCAAACGTAAAGCACTTGAGCGTCATTTCGTGGGCATCCTCAGCCCGGATTTGCTGGATTATGGCCGAGGCGCGGTCGGCTTCAGCAGAAGCGATCTGCGCGTCCGTTGCCCCAGATTGGAGTTGTGCGAGGCTGGCGGACGCGGCGTTCATCTGAGCCTCCACGGCGCGCAAGTTCGCCTCCGCCGCTATCACCTCTTCCTGTCGTGGTCCGGCCTGGATCTGCGCCAATTGGGCCTCGGCCGATGTCAGTGCAGCTTGAGCTTGTGTCACTTGCAGCGCTAACTGCTCGGCATCCAACTGTGCCAATACATCGCCTGTTGCCACCGCGTCTCCTACCTCTACCAGAACCTCAGACACCCGTCCTGGGCTTGAGAATACCAAATCCACGCGGGCCTCAGGCTCAATGTTGCCACTGGCCGAGACATCCACGCGCATCGTTCCTCGTTTCACGGTGGCGGAACGGATATCTTCCTCTGGTGACGCCGCCTGCCGTGTTCGCCAGAACCCAAAACCGGCCACCGCCGCGATAATAACGACGGCCAAAATCACGTAAAGTATCGTACGTTTCATTGTTTCCTCCTGCTCCCCGTCACGGATGACCAAACCCAAAGCCCGATTCTTGTACCCAGATCGCTTCATCCCCTTCAGAGAGACCAGCAAGCACCTGGGCATACCCCTCGTGACGGATACCCAATGTTACATCTGTCCGCACGATCTCGTCCCCCGCTTGTTGATTGACGTATTTCTGACCGGTATCATCCACGCGCACCACCCAGGTGGGAATCAACAACACATCAGTCAGTTCCTCCACGATGATGGTTGCGTTGGCCGTCATATCGGCCCGAATGGGCTCATCGGTGGGGTCCAATTCAATGACAATGGCGTAATAGACGACGCCCCCTGAAATCGTGGCCGCTGGCGCGATGCGCTCGACGACACCGGTGATTTCGACGTCCGAGAGGGCGTCCAGCGTCACCTGGACAACCTGGCCGACTACCAACTGCCCCACGTCTATCTCATCCACGTTGACGGCCATACGGAACTGGGAAATATCCAGCAGCGTAACAGTTGGCATAGCGGCAGAGGCCATCTCACCAGGTATCACGTTGACAGCCGCCACGACGCCATCAAAAGGAGCATAAAGCGTAACCTTGTCCAACGAGAGTTGGGCCAATGCCAGCGCCGCCTCTGTTTGCGCTACCTGTGCTTGGACATCAGTCAGTTGTTCTCGAGTGGCACCGGCTAACGCCAAGTCGAGTTGGGCCTGCGCTGCGTCTCGCTGCGCCTCGGCAGCCGCGACGTTGGCCTGAACCGCTCGAACCGCGTTGGCATCCGCACCGGCCAACAATTCGTCCAGTTGAAGCTGGGCAGCGGCCATCGCCTGCTCGCCGGTCCAGACGTCGTAATATGCGCGCTCCCGCTTTTCTTTGTTCTCGGTCTCGGCCACAACTCGATCGTACGCCAGCAGAGCGACCCGGTGCTGCAAGTCCATCGCAGCAACTTGGGCCTCGACGGCGGCGATCTGCGCCTCACTAGCGCCCGCCACCAGTTCGTCACGGTTGGCCGCGGCAGCGTCTACCTGAGACTCGACGGCGCGCAGGTTGGCTTCTGCGGCAGCGATATCTTCTGGTTGGGCGCCAGCCTCAAGTTGGATCAGTTGTGCCTCGACCATAGCCAGAGTGGCCCTAGCCTGCTGCACTTGCAGCGCCATCTGCCCCGAGTCCAACTGTGCCAACACATCCCCGGCCACGACTCGATCCCCCACCTTAACCGGCACCTCAAAGACCTCTCCGGGTAACTCAAAAGTCAGGTCCACACGAGCCTCGGCCTTGATGCTGCCGCTGGCCGAGACGGACACGAGCATTGTCCCCCGTTCCACGACAGCTGAACGAGTTTCCTCTTCCTCCGGCTGCCTCGCCCCGCAGGCGGATACACCCACCATCGTTGCAACAGTGATGATTCCCAAAATCACGTAAAGTATCGTGCGTTTCATCGTTCCCTCGCTATTAGTACAAGTTCAAAAATGCCCTCTTGTTCTTGCGCAAATGCAGGCAGTTTCTATGCAGATAACGCAAACAGAAGGCATTTTATTCGGAACAGTCGATTTGGCACGCGCCAAGTCTAAAGCAATTCCCCAAAATCACACAAGTGTCGTGCGTTTCATCATTCTCTTGCCATTAGTGACCCAGGTTCAAAAATGACCGAGGTCAATTATATACAATCTGGCAAATTTGTCGAGTTGGAAAAACGGCTTGCCGATTTTACACGATGGGGTGATTTTGCACAAGCGGGAGTGGTCCAATGATTATCCATACACTGATCTCACAGCAAGCCACCGACCTTGCCGCACAAGCACAAGTCAACCCATTGATGGGTGATGCTGTGACCCTCTACAATGCCAGCAATTCTCATTTTGACTTTTGCAGTGCAACTCAACGCCATTTTTGGCTTTTCAACGAGCAGTTTTTCAAGAATCAGGGGGAATCTTCCCACTCGAACTTGAATTTCCAACCAAATCAGCACCCAGATTTATTCCAGAATGAAATC
>JAAEPW010001332.1 GCA_024232355.1 Chloroflexota bacterium
CAAACGGAAAAACAAAACACACAAATCTGAAAAACGAGACTTGGAGAAAGAACTGAAAATCATCTGGGAATCCCCGGTTGCCTCAATACGTGTGGAAGGGGTGCCAGCTTGATTTTTCATTCACGGGTATTGCCTTTAGCAGCAGTCCAAATACGTCCGTAGACGAAGACAGTCCCTACAGCTACACTGTCAGCGCCACAGACGACGACGTGGGCGCTGTGTTGGCCTTTAGCGTCCCGGTCTCGCCCACCTGGCTGAGTCTGGCGGATAATGGCGACGGCACAGCGACCTTGACCGGCACGCCGCTGAACGACGATGTGGGCGCGAATAACGTCACCTTGCAAGTGACAGACGGCATCAGCGCCACGCCCCAGGTCTTTACAATTACGGTGGCCAATACCAACGACGCGCCAGAGTTTGACAGCAGCCCACTGACAACGGCGGTAGAAGACAGCCTCTACAGCTATGCCATCAGTGGCAGCGATGTGGACACGGGCGCGGTATTGGCCTTTAGCGCCCCGGTCTCGCCTACCTGGTTGAGCCTGGCGGACAACGGCGATGGCACAGCGACATTATCCGGCACGCCGCTGAACGACGACGTGGGCGCGAATAACGTCACCTTGCAGGTGAGCGACGGCATCAGCAGCAGCACGCAAGTATTTAGCGTCACAGTGAGCAACACCAACGACGCGCCCACCTTTGGCAGCAGCCCAAATACGTCCGTAGACGAAGACAGTCCCTACAGCTATGCTGTCAGCGCTGCAGACGACGACGTGGGCGCGGTATTGGCCTTTAGCGCCCCGGTCTCGCCCACCTGGCTGAGCCTGGCGGACAACGGCGACGGCAGCGCGACCTTGTCCGGCACGCCCTTGAATGACGATGTGGGCGCGAACAACGTCACCTTGCAAGTGACAGACGGCATCAGCACCACGCCCCAAGTCTTTACAATTACGGTGGCCAACACCAACGACGCGCCGCTATTCAGCAGCAGCCCGGTCGTCAATGCCCTCAGGAGCCATTTCTACACCTACACCATCACCATCCACGATGATGACGGGGACAGCGTGAGCATCACGGCTACGCTCAAACCGGCCTGGTTGACGTTTAATGATAACGGTGACGGTACGGGAAATCTATCCGGCACCCCAACCGGCGCCCAAGTCGGCGTTCATAACGTCAGCTTGCAAACAACCGACAGCATCAGTAGTGCGACCCAGGTATTTAGCGTCACGGTCAAAGATGCCAACTTTGTCCCGGCATTTAGCAGCAGTCCGGTCGATACCGTCACCAAAATTTCGCAAAATTGAACTAGGGACCTTAACAAAATCATAAACCTGTAGTAACCTAGCGCGAGGAGGTTACAATGGTCTACAAATGGCTGATCAATTGGCGCACACTAATGACAACAGGGCTAC
>JAAEPW010001333.1 GCA_024232355.1 Chloroflexota bacterium
CCGAGCCGTTGCCGGTGTAGGGACCAAACGCCGAGAAGCCGGGGATGGCCTCCCATAAAAGGCCGAGCCAGTTATCAGTACCGGAATTAACGCCGCCACCATCCAGGTAGAATTGAGTGCTAGAGGGTTCGCCAAAGATAGTTGATTGGATCGAACTTGCAGCGGAGGTGTCCAAATGTAACACACTCTCTCCTACCTGCGCTCGGCGCACCTTACTGTAGACGTACCATGTTTGTGAGGTGGTATTGTTTTTGAAAATACCGAAGTCGACTGTATTTAAACCGTGACCGAAGTACGCGCCGCTACCTGAGTTGCCAGTGCCGGTGATAATGGAAAATCCTGCGGTTGCGTTGGTGGAGCGCATAACAGTGATATTGCCGCTACTGTCACTCGCACCCCCATCGTTATTAGCTGCTAGCCATTGATACCCAACATGAGCCTCGCCGCTATCATTGCCCTCAACAGATGAACCCAATGTGAAACCATCAACCTCAACGCTATCAACTACTGCGTTGCCGCTCGTAGCATTTGGCAAGTTCGGATGAAGTTGCTCATTGAAGTTTGAGCCTCTAAGGTCATCAATAACTTGGTGGTTTTTGGCACCGTCATCACGGTTTTTGAGCCATATCATGTCAGGCTGGAATGTAGAGCTTCCTGTCTGTATGACAGTGCTACCCGACGCGCCTGTGCCAGTGTATAGGGAGGTTTGGAAATGTGCGCTCGGATCGGCAATCGCCGGGATCGGGAGGTTGGCGGTGCAGAGGACTTTGAAGTCCGTGGGCGGGGTGTGAGCAAATGCCGACTGACCAAAATTCGCCGTAGTGTCAAAGGTGGCGTCCTGCCCACCAATGGCTGGACGCAACGTTTTTCCGGCTAGGGTCGTATAAGCTGCATTTGTTCCCGCTACTGGATCGCCGCTTGCTTCCCACGTCCCATCTTGACCGAACCAAATTTTTCCGTTGTCGAGATCAAGCGCGACCATGACAACGTCGCCATTTGATACAGCCGAACCATACCCGGTATTCACTGCGTTGGTGATCTTTTGCCCGAGGTTCAGCCAGAACCCCCAACTATCCGTCGTCTCGCCGACATACTTGGTATTCAGCGTGAAGGAAGGCTCGGCAACCCCGATAAAGTTGGAGGAGCCGACAGTCGTGACGGTGATCTCCCAATACCATTTTCCACTCGAAACGGCAACGGTGCCCACGGTTGTCCCATGGGTACCGCCCGTGTCGATATCAAAGTCTAGGTTGCCATCAGAAAGGCTCATGTTGGCGTGGAGGTGAAGCGGGTTCCATGTGCAGTAATTCCCCACCCCATTGGCCGCATCATCGGTCGGGCTATCAAGCATCTGGTCGGCGCTGGTCAGGCCGGAGGTGGCGAAGTGATTGGCGGTTGTTTGATAGAAGTTATGGCCGATGCCTTGGGTGGGCATCCATGAACTCGTGCCAGTGTTGTAAACGCCTTCGGTGCCGTTGCCGGTTGTGTACAACGACAAAGCCCAAGAGCCACCCTTAACGACAACCCAGTAAGTCGTCCCGGCTACCAGATCGGGGCCATCATTTGGGAAGGTGACGGTTTTCCATTCTACCGTGCCGGAACTTAACCCGGTCACAGTGCTGTCCCCGTCAACGGCTGTTCCGCTTGGCGCGTTGGAGCTGTCGGTCTGGATTTCTACCGTGACCCCTGAGAAGGCGGTATCATCGACATGTAGATCAACATGAGTGCAGCGCCCGGATCGTGCCGGAATAAACCGAATTCCAACGCCATCGGACCCGGTGTCGCCGCTGTTGATATCAGACGTTCCGGTATAGTCGTTGTACTGCGTCAGGTTGGTTCCGAGAATGCCGGAAACATCGTTGCCAAGATCACCACTAAGCGCCCCGTCGATGTGGAAGCCGTTGGTGCCGTGTGTTCCTTGTGCTGTTAGCCCTAGCTCCATCTCAGCGATTGACAATTCGGTACTGCCATTATTGGCCGTGATGTTAATCCGATAGTCGTCATACGCCGTGGTGTTGGTAAAGTCGTAGGTGTTCCAAGTCGAGGCCGTCCACGATGTTTCCCCTGCCACTGTATCGAGCGTCACCCATGAACCGGCACCAATGCGGCCTTCAAAAGTCCAATCCTTCGGCATCCGAGTGCCGGGGTCTTGGGGCATTACCATGTAGCGGTTAACGACAGTTGCGGTAGTAAAGGCAAATTGCAGATAGGCGGTTGTCGAACTTGATACCCAGGCTCCCGTATCGCTATAAGTTTCCGATGTATCTGAAAAGGCATTCGATGCCGCGCCATGTACCTGATTGTCGGTAGATGCAGTACCCGCAGCGCCGCCTAATGTTAAGTCGCCGCTATAGGTAGTGACAGCCGAACTATCAAACGCAATTGGCACCCAGTTCCCATTAACATCAAACTTGCCAAAGTCGGAGGCTGTGAGCGCGGTTCCGTCTACAATATGGATGTCCGCGAGGTAGCCATCCATATAGGTTGGGGTGCTGTCGCGCCCAATCTGATGTTGATGGGTAGAGTTCATAATGGAATCGGCGTTTTGGGCAACCTGGGTGGTGACGGTTATCTGGGTGGCAATGCCATTTGCCCAAATTTTAACTCTGTCGGTCGCAGTTGATTGAGTGGTGTCCACGGCTACGACAAAGTGATACCAAGCGCCATGATCCCGGAACACTTGGGGCGAAGTGCTGACATTCATCTCAGTAACGCCGCCTGAAATGCTACCAATGAAGAAATTACGGGCACCTGTAAAGCCGCAAACTACTCGATTATTTGCGTCAGATCCGCCGATGATTTGTTGAGAAACATCGGCCCCTACCTTCATCCAAAATGATAAAGTATAGGTCTTCCTATTCCCGGCAACGCTCGGTGTGCGGTACATGTAGCAACTGCGGTCATCGTCGAAGCGGATGGACTGGTCGATGATGTAAAGGGCCGCGCCCGTAGCCGCCCCGCAAGCAATCATCATCGGCATCAGATTGCAGAATTTGCTTTGTAACACCGTTGCTTTCATCAGATTGGTTTTAAGCATTAGGCCAAGTCCCCAATCAAATACCAAGTGTTTGGGCTTCCCGCCGTGCGCTTGTGGATCGTCGCACCGGAGTGCTGGCCGGTGAGATTTAACTTGCTGTCTTTCGAGTTGATGATGTCAGAACCTTCGGCAACAAGTGATACCTGTCCTGCGCCCTCTTGAATAAGGCCGCACTGAAACCCGGCGTCAATTGCTTCCGTCAATGTCTCGGGCACTGTGACGGTAACGGCGGAAGCGTTATTGAAGAATATCAACTTGCCGTTAGCAGAGCCGGGGATAGTATAGGTGGTGCCGGTTACTTCGATGATTTGCACATCAAGAATTAGCATCGCTGAGGATGGTTTTGTTGCAGTCATGGCTATGCCTTTATAATGAAGTGGATACCAAGGGAGGGCTGGAGGTTGTTGTGAGCGCCGTCGCCACCTGTTGAGCCGGTGGTGCTTTCGCCGGATTGTGTATTGGCATTGGCAGAACCATTATGTACTGTCGCACCCCTGGCACTATGAGTATGAGCGGGCATTTCAGCGATAGTCAGCGTGTGTGTTTCGGCACCGTCTTTATCGGCCAAGGCAAATGCCGTGGCATCGGAAGCATCGCCTGTACCAACGCCAACGGGGGTCCGTCCCCGGAAATCCGGCAGATTGAAAGTCGTACTACCATCACCAACGCCAAACGTTGTGCCAATGACTGCGAATAGCCCTGAATAGGTGGCTCTGCTTACGGCTGATGCATTGCAATCAAGCCAGCCGGTTGGCGGGGTACCCGTGCACCACATTCTAATTTCACCGACTATCGAGCCCGCCCCTGCTGCCAGCTTGTCAATCGTTACCGCGCCGTCCTTGATCTTCGCGGTCTCTACGGCGTTATTCACCAGTTTCACCACTGATACTGTGCCGTCTGACGGGATGCCAATGCCGATAGTCGTACCGTAGCGTGCTTCAACGTTGTTGGTCCCAAAAGGGATCGCAGCATCAAAAGTGACAGTGGTGGACGAAACCGTAAACGTATCGTGATGCTGGGTAATGCCGTCAAACGTAACGGCGACATTATTTTCCGAACCTGGAGCCGTACTCAAATTAAGAGCGGTGGTCGTGCCCGCAGTAAAGTCCGCGCCATCGGTGTAATTGTCCACGTTCTGGTTCATCGCCGATGTCCCAAAACCGGACCAGGTGATCGGCGTTGTGCCAAGCGTGCCACCCGGATCGGCCATACACATCCACGATGTATCTGCATGAGCCGCGCCTTGGGTAACGGTAACCGTCGCCCCGACATGTTCGTCCCAGGTGTCAAGCGGGGTGGAACGCGCCCACACACCGGCTGCCGACACATAAATGCCGTTCTCCGCCGCAGCGGATTGGTTCTTAACCAACACCCTGCTGGTGCTGGTTACAATGCCATCGATCGTCTGCTCACCGCTAAGGGTGATGTTCCCGGTGGTGGCAACGGCCGTGGGTTCTTTCCAGTAAATTCCGGCGGCGGCAGCCACGGCGGTATCCCTAGCATTTTCCGCTTCATTCTTAAACCCCTCAGCCTGGCTCTTAAAGGTATCGGCACTGTTCCTATAGGTCTCTGCCAGGCCCTTGGCTGTCTCGGCATCCGTCTTGGCGGATTGGGCGGCGACGACAATCCCATCCACGTCATCGATTGAATTGATGATCCCGTCCGCCGTGGCATTCCACTTCAAAGCCCTTCCGGCCGCAGGCTCGGCCATTATCAAATCGCCGGTCGCCGTTGTGGATTCCGACAAGGTGACGGCCCGGGATAACTTGTCCGCCTGTTCCTGATTTTGCATGGTCAGGCGATCCAGGGCGGCTTCGTGGCTGTCCGCAGGGAAGGCGTCACCGTCGGCGTAATCCGTTTCCTGAGTAATGGGGAGCTTTCGGTAGCGGACCAGCCGCTCGCCACTGGCCGGGGCGGTGATCATTTCCACAGTGCCTGTCGACCCGGCCCCACCCGTTACCGTGTAGTGGGTGCCCAGCGTTTGCGTCGTCTCCACACCACTGGCGTTCACAAGAATGACGACTAAATTGCTAGCGTCATAAAAAGGATAGGCCACTGCAAAACTGGTCGTAGTACCGTCGCCATTGGTTGATGCTCTAATCGTTGTGTTAGTTATCGTCATATCAACTTACCCATAAAAAAGCGCCCCGGTTTGGAGCGCGTTCACTTAAAATTTTAATGCCTCGTCTAGTGTTTCTTGTAGCCTGTCACCAATGCCGAATGCAGGCTGAACTCGTCGATGTTGCCTTCACTGTATTGATACAGATAATCCAGTGTTCGCCACGCTTGACGCGTCGGAAGATGCCCCGCATAGCCAAACGCCATCAATAAATTACGAGCGTCCGAGCGCGAGAACTCTTCTGGATCGAAGACCGCTTCGCCGACTGCTGCACTCGCCTGGAGGATAGTTTCGGCAGTACGGGCCAAGGGCGAAAAGCTGTACCCGTAATCGGTCCCAAAGAAGTTTGCGGCATCACGCACGCCCACCATGCCAGAACCGGCAAAAGTACCGATGGCCTTCACCAGTTTATTCATCTTCTCTTCGTCATCTTCTTCACCGGCCAGCAAACCATTCAGGAATATTTCGTTAGCTATCACGGGAACCAGCACCAGCCATGTCGCCTGCCGGGTTAGATGAAACGCCTTCCCGGCAATACTGTGTTTCTGTCCGGTTTGTTTCAGGGTATCTACACCCATGTTGTGAAAGGCGGAGAAAAACGAATAAAACGCTGTAAATAGTTTGTGACCCTCCGAACCACGCTGTATCCGCGCCAAATCCTTCACATGGCCGGACGACTGCGTCATGCGCACGACACTGTCGGCGTAGTCGATGGCCTTGGCTTCGTCACCCCACCGCCCCATACCCTCGTCATAACCAGCCATCCAGGTCGGCACGGCTACCATTTCATCGGTTTTGGCAATTAGCGAGAAATATAGAACCTTGGCATCGCTCAACGGTCCCATCTTTAACTTACGCACCTGGTCGGCGACTTCACGGTCAAACAGCTTGGAGCGATTGCGCATAAAGACGGATTTCTCTTTGGCAAACTTCGTTGCTTGTGAAAGATGCGCACCGGAAAAGAGATACTTGCCGAACGCCTTAAGGGTCTTTCCTTCCCCCAACCTTGCCATTGTTTGCGTCAAGCCTAACGGTTGCACAAGCGCCGTACGCAACGAAAACCCCATCTCGGCAACAGATAAACCAACACGCAAATGCTTGGCGACCTTGGCCCACCAGACAGGATCAACGGCCACGTCGTTTGTCGCGATATCCTTGACCCACGGCGTCAACTCTTCATACGCCGGTTGTCCTTTCGTTGCGACGATGGCGTCCTGCACCGGACGGGACTTGATGACCTTGTCGACATGATTGATAGCCTCACGATAAGCGATATCCTGGATAACCTGTTCGATATGCTGCGGGATGACTTCCAGGGACAACAGTACTTGACGGTTGCCACCGCCGCCCACACGGGCTTTCGTGTGGCCGTGCCTTGTCGCAGCCCTCGCCCATCCACCGGAAATCAACTCCTTGTAGATATCGTCAACGCTGTCGCGCCCCGCTTCCGGTGTTGCCGACGGGTCGTACTTGATCGGATAGTATCCGCCTCTCAACTCACGCCCGGACGGCGTCACAAATGGCGTCGCATCCACTTTGAGCGGTGCTACCCCGGTCATGCGTTCTTCAAGCCCGGAGATTTCCGGCCAGAAACTATCTATATAATCCCATGTTGCCTGAACAAAATCCCAGTCCCGGTCATCAAGTCTGGACAGCACAGCATTTAACTGTGAATCGTCCCAACCAAAGCCCGATTGAACCCGGTCAAGGTTGTCGGCGTTGCCCATATTCAGGGCCACGGCGATGACGGCTTCCTTGGAAAGACTGTCGCCGATCTCGCGAATGAACCGCTTTCGGTTTAGTATCCCGTCCTTGTGGTACAGCTTGAACAGGTCTTTCATTTTCAGAACGGCGTCTTCACGCAGGGTTTCGGCCTTGTTGGCGGCGTCATTGATCGGCTTGTAAATTGCATCCCATACCGGCCCCAGATCGGCAAACCCGTCCAGTTCCCGAAGCAGGAACTCGGCCTTGCGATGGGCGGAAGTAAATTTGGCAATGCCACGGGCAGCCACACCGAGTTTCGTTTCTTCGATACTGCGGGGCTTCCTGACATTATTGTTTTCATAGATATGCGTACCGAGGGCTTCCATTTTCCGGCGAAAATCTTCCCTGGCCTTATCGGAGCGCTCGCGCCCATTTTTAGCCAGGTTCTTGATGGCGTTGTCCAAATCCTGAAACTGCCAGAACGACATGGCCTTATAGTCCATTGTCGAAAGGGCGGCGTCGGCAAGCACGATTTGCGCCCCGTCGTTATTCTGCACTTCCACCCAATCGGCCAGGTCCAAAACAGTTTGACGCGCCGCCGCCATATCCAGACTGGCGGGGAACCCGTGAGCGGTCAGTACGGCGCGCATCTTCTTGTGATAGTCCACATTCAGCGCCGATGACGTTTTGCGCCTGGCGGCCTTCTTCAAACGCCGGGTGATGCTGTCCGCCTTCTTCTGAGCCTTCAAGCCCTCCGTATAGAGTAGATGATTCCAGACCTGAGCGCGTTTATGCAGCAGGGCATTGTCGATATCACGCTTGGCAAGGGCCAGTTCCGCCGCCTTGGATGCCCGGATTTCAGCTACATGGAATTTCGACAGGCGGTTAAGTTCCGCAACCGAGAAATGCGACACTTCCCTTATTGCAGCTTCGCGCAACACGGCCAAAGGTACGTCAGTCGCCCTGGCTTCGCGCACGGCGGCACGCTCGGCCCGGCGCTGGTTAACGCCGGCTTCCTTGCGCGCCTTGTTGGCCCCAGTCTCAAAAGCGGCCTCAGAGCGTCCGTAGCCGTCCGACTGGAGCGTCCCCACGGCTTCATCGGCATTTTCTTGCCGTGTGTCGAAGTTGCCGCCCTGTTCGGCGGCCTCGCGTCGTGCGGCCTTGTCATGAATGTCTTGTGTCCGCTTTTTACGCAGGACGTTCAATTCCATCGTCAACAGTTCGGCGGCATCCACATTGTGCATTGCCTCGGCGGCTTCATTACGAAGCCGGTTTTCGTCCAGCACATGGCCGTGACGTTCTTTCATGATCTCGTCGGCACGCCGGTCAATAGCTTGGGCCGGGGTCAGGAACCTGGTTTTACCGCTTTGCGTCACGATAGACGCAGCGATGATTTGGTCGACCATTTCTTCACCGGAACGAAAACCGAATATCCCCGCCGCTATATCAGGATTTTTGCCACCTTTCTTGTGCAGGCCGTACTTGCCGCCCGGTAACATCTTCACAACTTCCGGCCCGTATTCCATCAGCTGGTCAACATCCAGCTTGAACGGCTTGCCAATCTCGGCACCGTTCAGGGTTTCTCCCCGGCGCAGGAAATTAATCACATTGTAAACCGGCGAGTTGTTAATCTTGATTTCGACATCTTTGCGCACATCGGCAAGCTCGGCTTTCCACCAGGCTTTTTTCTCTCTTTTCAGATCCTTTAAAATACGCGACAACATCTTTTCACGGGCAACCTGTTCAGCTTCTTCATAAGCCGCCGCCCATTTGTCGTATTCAGCGTCGCTTAAGCCCGCTTCCTTGGCGTTACGAAACGCCGGTCGCCAACCCGTATCGGATACAGCCTTTGCAATCTCTTCATCGGTCGCCAACATACGGTCGAACACGGCGGCAATTTCAGGCGTAACTTCAACCTTGTGTCCGGCGTCCCTGGAAAGCCCCCGCAAGTCCTTGTAGGCATCTACCAGCCAATCCTTGAAACGGCGGAAGATCGGGCGCAATTCCGCACTCGGTGCCTTGCCTTCCATCAGGTAGCCTTCAAAAGCACGGGCGAACTTCTCATGGTACGGGGTGGCATCCGTAAGGCTTTCGGGCATTTCGTCTATGCCCATGAAATCAAGAATGGTTTGCCAATCCTGTCTTAACTGATCGGGCGCGTTTTCATCCAACGCAAGCGTTCGCATGATCTCCAAAAAACCATGACCGCTTTCATGCAGGAACGTTGAAAGATTGGCGCTTTGGAAAAGGTTGATGGTAAAAGTTTGCGGGTTGAAGGAACCACGGGGGCCTTGAAAGTACGACTTCTTGTCCATCCCTTTGACGCCGGTAAGCATATCTTGTATACTTACTTGCATAGGCCCCCTTGCTACTAAACTGGATGGCGAACCTTGGTTCGTCGCACTCAGTCGGCGGGGGGCCTTTTCATCTTCCAGAACCAAATCATAGACGTCAAACTGATCGGGATTTAACGCGATCCCCTTGTCGGTTTGCTCCGCGACAATCCGGGCAACACGGATATTGTTACCGTCCCGGATCGGAACATAGAAACGGTGGTAACTATTAACTTTCGATTTCGTGGCTCGTTTCTTGTTTGGCGCGCTCTCGATCAGCGGAGCCTCAAAAAGCAAATCAATAATGTTTTCGACCGCCCGTTGGCGGGTCTTCTTATCGCGGCGTTTAGGCCGAACACTGGAAAATGCGATATGCCTAACATGCTTAGGCAATATCTTGGCGATCCGGTCCTGGTCGGCTGTCCGGATTTCTTCGTTGGCCCAAACATGGAGTTCATTTCGCAAGTCTGCATTTGTTTTGACCGTGAAAGGCAAGTTAGAAAGATCGACAACATTCACCATACGGGTGGGATCGACGGACGCGTTGACGGGTTGATTAAACACTCCTCCCTCTTTTGCCATCGCCTCATTAATCCGCGCCATGATCGTCTCGTCGGCCATATCAAGCGACAGGCCCAGATGGTCCATCAAATCGGCAAAATCCTGCAACGAACCATCAAGACGTTCCGCCTCGGCTTGTTCGTCCGGCGTACGTGTTGGCTTCTTGTCAATCCATTCTCGACGGACGGATTCCAACACGGCGTCTCGATCAGCATAGGTACCGTCATTTTGAATTTCCGCCAGGATATCGCGAGGCTCCAGGTTATCAACGTCACCCAGGGCACCTTTATCA
>JAAEPW010001334.1 GCA_024232355.1 Chloroflexota bacterium
CCGAGCCGTTGCCGGTGTAGGGACCAAACGCCGAGAAGCCGGGGATGGCCTCCCATAAAAGGCCGAGCCAGTTATCAGTACCGGAATTAACGCCGCCACCATCCAGGTAGAATTGAGTGCTAGAGGGTTCGCCAAAGATAGCTGATTGGATCGAACTTGCAGCGGAGGTGTCCAAATGTAGCACACTCTCTCCTACCTGTGCCCGGCGCACCTTACTGTAGACGTACCATGTTTGTGAGGTGGTATTCTTTTTGAAAATACCGAAGTCAACTGTATTTAAACCGTGACCGAAGTACGCGCCGCTACCAGAGTTGCCAGTGCCGGTGACAATGGAAAACCCAGCAATTACGTTAGTAGAGCGCATAACAGTGATATTGCCGCTACTGTCACTCGCACCCCCATCGTTATTAGCTGCTAACCATTGATACCCAACATGAGCCTCGCCGCTATCATTGCCCTCAACAGATGAACCCAATGTGAAACCATCAGCCTCAACGCTATCAACTACTGCGTTGCCGCTTGCTGCATTCGTCAAGTTTGGGTGAAGTTGCTCATTGAAGTTTGAGCCGCGAAGATCATCCACTACTTGATGGTTCTTGGCGGTATCCCGGTTCTTGATCCAGATCATATCAGGCTGGAATGTAGAGCTTCCGGTCTGTGTGACAGTGTTACCCGACGCGCTTGTTCCGGTGTAAAGCGAAGTTTGAAAATGTCCGCTCGGATCAGCTATCGCCGGGGTCGGGAGGTTGGCGGTGCAAAGCGCCTTGAAGTCCGTGGGTGGGGTGTGAGCAAATGCCGACTGACCGAAATTCGCCGTAGTGTCAAAGGTGGCGTCCTGTCCACCAATGGCAGGACGCAATATCTTTCCGGCTAGGGTGGTGTAAGCCGCATTTGTTCCCGCTACTGGATCGCCGCTTGCTTCCCACGTCCCATCTTGACCGAACCAAATTTTCCCGTTGTCGAGATCAAGCGCGACCATGACAACGTCGCCATTTGATACAGCCGAACCATACCCGGTATTCACTGCGTTGGTGATCTTTTGCCCGAGGTTCAGCCAGAACCCCCAACTATCCGTCGTCTCGC
>JAAEPW010001335.1 GCA_024232355.1 Chloroflexota bacterium
ACGGCCCGTTCGGCAAGGTGGTGGCGGTCGAGGGAGAGCGGCCCAGCGCGCTTCAGTACACGGGCGAGCATTGGGATGGGGACGTGGGGTTGTTGTACTTGCGGGCGCGGTGGTACGATCCGGCGATTGGACGGTTTTTGAGCGAGGATCCGTTCCCCGGATTTGCCGCGCTGCCGCAGACGCAGCATGCGTACGTTTACGTTGGGAATAATCCCATCAATTTGACCGATCCCAGTGGGCAAAACCCCCTGCTCATAGGCGCACTGGGAGGCGCAGCTATCGGCGGAGCTATCGGTGCTGTGGTAGGCTGGACCGGTTATGTGCGGGCAAATCCCGGGGGCCGACCGGAGGACTATCTTGCCTCCCACGACTTTTGGCGCGCAGGGCGGGTAGGGCTTGCCAGTGGAGCGGTAGCGGGAGCGGTGACCGGTGCGCTAGGACCGCTGCTGCTGCCTGCGGCCGGCACTTTTTTGGGGTCCATAATAGTCAGTGCTGAACTTGGTGGGCTGGGTGGGGCTTTGGGGCGGATCACGTCTAACTTGCTCACGCCATGCACACCGTGGTACGATGGTGTACCTGAGACGGTAGCGGTAAGTATCGTCATTGGTGGGGTTCTTGGGGGCGCGGGGTATGGAATCAGGCAGGGGATGGCAGCGCGAGCGGGAGCAGCAACAGTGCGCCCTGCTGGCTTCATTGAATACGGCCCACTCGATGATCTTGGACGTCCAACAGGAGCACAGGGAGTAATCACAAGAGAGTTTTTGGAGACCAATCCTGGCACAAGTGCAAATCAAAGCATTCGTCCCCCTGGTTTTGGAGGTGGAGCAGCGGGTCATGCAAGAGGGCACTTGATTGCCAAGATGCTTGGAGGATCCGGGAAGATTCCAGAGAATCTTGTGACTCTTATTCAGAACCCAGTGAACTCACCTGTAATGAGAGGCTTCGAGTTTCAAGTTTACAATGCTGTTGCGCGTGGTGAGACCGTATTCTACCAAGTTGCCCCGATTTACGCAGGAACAAGTGGAATGCCTATTGGTGTCACACTTTCGGCGGAAGGTAGTGGCGGTTTTCAGTTACTAGTTACAATTCTCAACCGATAATGGGGAGGTCAAGGTGACGCTCGAATTTCTTTGCAAGGTTTTGCCCACTCCAATTGCACCAATTGAGAGTGGTAGCACTGAGGAGTGGTCTGAAATTGAAAAAGTTGTTGATATCATATTACCTAGCGACTACAAACAATACATAAATACATTCGGCACAGGCTGCATTGGTAACTTCTTGTGGCCGTTCAACCCGTTTTCCGACAACAAGTTCTTGAACTTTGGTGAGCAAATTGACGCAAGACTAGATGCACTGAGAGTACTCAAAGAGAAATGGGGAGATAGGCAATGTCCATATCCACTGTACCCAGAGCCGGAGGGGTTATTACCCTGGGGGGCTAGTGACAATGGTGACGTCTTATACTGGCTTACGGCTGGACATCCAGATGATTGGTCTGTGATCATAAATGAAGCTCGATCATCTGTATATGAGGAATACAAAGAATCTGCAACCAGCTTGCTGGCAAAACTTGTGTTGGGTGAGATTGTTAGTGAGATATTTCCACCTGATTTTCCTGATAGAGAGGCTTTATTTGTATCCCGAAAGTAGGTTAGTGTGGGTTCCGGTCTCTGTACGCAGCTTGGGCTACTTGATCTATCCTTAGCTGTAGTCAGTCTCTGAACAAGTTATAGATGACAGCGTCCGTCAACTGGTCGATGCTGATGATCACATCTTCCAGGGGTACAGTTACAGTCCGTCTGCTCGACCCAGGCGGACTGACAGAAGAACCTCCACATTGGCCGGATTGGGTGGAATGGACAGTTGGAGCCATCTGGCAGTTTTCGAGCGATATGCTCGGTGGTTTTCCAGATGCACTTGCCAATACAAACTTTGGTCATTCCTGGAAAAGAGGGTGCCCCGATGCCGCGCAAGAAGGCATGCTATTTGGGCGCATGCTCAGCCAGTCGGTCGCCGTGGTTATGACGGCTGATGGCACCGTCAAGGTCGTGACAGGGATCGCGGCGATACTGGCGACGGGAGGAGGGGGAGTTGCGCTTGCGCCGGCAACGTGTGGCGCTTCTATCGTCGTAGCAGGGATGGCGATACCCATTGAGGCATTGCTAGTATTGGAGGGGGCAGGTGAGATAGCGTGGGCACAGGTTGTGTTTGCAGCAGCTAAGAAGCATCCGGTGGGTGGTGGTAGCTCTTCTAGACG
>JAAEPW010001336.1 GCA_024232355.1 Chloroflexota bacterium
CAGCACCGAGAGCGTTTCAAGGTGGTCTACAAAGGCCCGAAACAAGCCTCCGACGCTACCTGAAGCCACTTTTTGCCCATTTTTGTTTCTTTTCAGCGAACCTCACTCGGTTCGCTCTGTTGCTGTTGTCCAAACTCCAATTTGGATGATACAATGACGTTTGGGGCTACGCTCACCCGCAGTAAAGGACTGACCATCAAGTTGGTGCGACGAATGAAACACACCTATCCTCGTGCCATCCGTATGATACAGAAAGGTTTGGTGGACGTCCGAGCCTTGGCGACCCACACGTTTCCCCTGGAGCGCATCGCAGAGGCGTTCGAGATGGTCGCCGCTTACGACGATGGTGTGTTACGGGCGATGGTTCAAGTCTCCACCGAAGGATGAAAAAAGTTAGGACACGGATTTTACGGATTGCACGGATATAGTTGATTCAGAATCTGTGTTTTTCCGTGTTCATCCGTGTCCAGAAGAAATAGCGGGATTGAGAGTGTCTTGCGGCAGAGCAATTATGCAGGAACGGATTTGAAAAGCTCCACTGCTTCCCGCATCTTGGGGATGACGTCCACCTCGAACGGACATCGCTCCACGCAGACACCACACTCGGTGCACGCCGACGCCTTGACCGAAAACTCGGAATACCAGTTCCTCAGGTCATCGGTGACGCCGTCCCGCGCGTGATCCACGATCCAGAGCAGCCATCCCACCTCTATGCCCTCAGGGCACGGCAGGCAGTGCTGGCAGTAGACGCACTGGCCCGCCAAATGGTCGTGGAGATTGGCGATGGCGCGGCCGTAATCCTTTTCCTCGTCGGTCGCTTGCAAATAGCGCAGCGTGCCTTTAAACTCTTCCACGGTCTTGGGGCCGGGTACTGCCGTAGGCACTGGCAGCGAGAATACATACGACAAACACTGTGACGGTGTGATCCCCGATGGTTTTCCACCCACAGAGAGGAGTGTCCCGCCGTGATAGGCCTTCATCGCCACCAGCCCCACGCCCTGATCCACACAGGCTTTGTAGAGCGCGTGGTTCTTTTCGTCGTCGTGCCCAATCATGTTGACGGGGAACATGATCACGTCGAGCACGCCGCTCTCGACCAATTTGATCGCCTGTGTCACGTCGTGGGCGCTCCCGCCGATGTAACCGACGTGTCCTTGTTCCTGGTAACGGCGCAGGTGTTCCAATGATTTGTCCAACCACTCTCCCTGCCGGTCATCTTCGTCGATCATTGTCATCATGGCGACCTCGACATAGTCATTGCCCACGCTGGCAAGAATGTTGGCAAAAGTGCTCTGGCAAAAGTCGAGATCGCAGTTTGGGCCGCTAGCCCAGTGAGCAGCCAGGACGAGCTTGTCCCGGTAGGAGCGGTAGATGGGACCAAACTCGTCCCAATAATCCGTCTCGACGTAGAGCAGGTCCACGTAATTGACACCTGCTTCGGTGGCGAGGCGCAGGACGGTGTCCAGTGTCTCTGGCTTGCGTTCCAGGTGCTCTGTGCCCAATCCGATAACGCCGACATCCAGGTCGGTTCTTCCCAACTTGCGTTTTTCCATAATCATTTATCTCCTTGGTAGAATAAAATGGCTGCGAATTTCATCGCAACAAGTTGCGCACTATGCCCTATTTCAGTCATTCACTCATCCGCTCTTGGCGGCAGGCGTTTCCAAAACCCTGGGGCGGCAGGCTCGTTGGGCAAGTGGGCCTTGTACTTGGTCATACCAACAGGATCTTTCAGTCCAAACGAGTGCCGCACCCCCCGCTTGCCCCCTGACCCACCTTTCTTTTGACCTCACTACTGTGCTTCTGTACGTTTTGGGGTGTCCGGGCCAAGACCAAAGCGGCTTCTATGACGCTTCAAGCGTGATGACCTGATACTCGTTCTCACACGGCCTCCCGTGAGCGACGTGAATTTCACCTGTACCTAACTCAGTGACCCAAGAATAGATGGTGCCAAAGGGCTCAGACTTTGTTTCGCCGTGATCGCAAAGACCGATCTCGTGGTCGCTGCATAGTCTCTTTGCAGCATTTAAATCAATCTCGCCTCTGCTGTCATCATACCAGGCTTTGATGCGTTTTTTGTGTCTAGCGACAAGATATTCCTTGTCAGGAACGCGTTCAAGGTGCTGCATCTGTTCCGATTCGAACATGTTGATGGCTGACAGTATGCCATCATCTGCAAAGACGACAGCTACACCTTCAGGCGCGGCCTCCACGCGAGCGATCCGCCCCTCCTTGTCTGCAATCAGGAACGATATGGCCTCGATATGTGGAATTCGCTTGAGATAGTCTACCGCATCCCGTGTGTCTGAGTATGTGTCTAGTACCCAACGTTGAACGAGGTGAAACCGCAGGCCAGGTTTTGGCTTGTTCAGATACCAAATCGCGGCGCTAGCGATGGTAAGCCCCTCTTTATTGACGCCACCATATCGTCCCACATCTGCGAATCCAAATCCGATATGCGGTATGCCGGTACTTGCATGCGTTCTGAAAAGGGTCACCCACTCTTGATCCTCATCAAGCCAGTCATGATTGCTTGCAAAGATCGTCTTGCTATTTCGACATTGATTTCCAGAGACAGCAATTACGCTACAGCCAGACAGATAAGAGTAGCTCACCGTCATATTGGCCAGGACCAGGCTATATTCACACTCACACGCGTCAGCGATTCCCTTGATTTCTTCGAGTAATCCTGGAGCGTGGACCGCGATCTCACGCTCACATTCCTTGATAAACGCGAGCTTGGGTTCAGTTGGCTGTATCCACCACCAGTTGAGCTTGTTCTCAGACACGATTCGCCCGTATTCCAGACCTTGCTCATAGTATGAACCTGCTATTTCAACGTGTAGCATAAAATCCTCCTGTAGGCATGTTGGATCTCCGATCAAGTATCAGTCTTCCAGATGTACAAAACCGCCGTTCTTGAACACGCCTTCTCTACAATACCCTGGAGGCTGGCTGCCATCAACGTCGGTAAAACCATATTCACGGGCCAGGTATCCTGCGCTCAACGCGTGTCCCGTTCTCTCCATCACATTTGGATCGGTTGCCAAAGCCACCACTGCCCGCCCGATGTAAAAGGGCGTTTCAGACTTGGCAAAGTCGGGCGCTATTTTGAGCGCGTCTTGCCAGTTCTCTTCGGTGACCCCAAAACCATCAAGCATGTTCTCCGACCGCAGCCAACCAGGGGTGAGAGAGACCACGGTGACGTTGTGCTCTTTTAGCTCTTCTGACATAAAATATGCCAAGAGGACGGCAGAGGTTTTCGAGAGGCTATAATACACCCCACAACCGTTATATTCCAGGTGATTGCCATCATTAACTTCTATAATCAGCCCTTGACGATGCTCTATCATAAGCGGTGTGGCATAGTAGCTGGTTATCATGTGCGTGTGAACCCCGTTCCGCTGCGTCGCCAATCCCTTTTCGATTGGATAATTCCAAAAGGATATAGGCTCCTTGCCAGAGAGCATCCCCTTGGTCAGGTGTTGGTCTCCCGACATGTTGTTTACCAGGATGTCCAATCGCCCTTGTTCTCGCCTGACCCGCCCGAACAAAGATTCGACCTGATCCAACGCATTGTGATCTACTTGTGCCCATATTCCTATCCCGCCGCGAGCGGTCACCATTTCGGCGGTTTCCTCGATCGTTTCGGGCCGGTTGATGTCGGATGGGTTTTCCCTCACGCTGCGTCCGGTGCAATAGACCGTTGCCCCGGCCTCTCCCAGCATACAGGCGATGCCACGTCCTGCTCCACGGGTGGCTCCGGCAACTAGTGCTACTTTTCCCGCAAGTTGTTTGGACATTTCAGGATCTCCTTGTGTTTGCATTGCTCAAAGCTCTGGTGGCGTACCACGGATGTTCTGCAATAGATCATGCTCGACTGTCAGTCTCATCAACTCGTCGAGGTTGTCTTCGGGACACTTGAGCAGATGCGCGAGTCTGTCCACAAACGCCGTCTCCTCGGACGTTAACTCTTTTGCTTCTTTGTAAAACAGGTTTGGACCTTGCCAATAGATTATCTCGTTGTTCAAGTTTGCGAACAGGTCGTGACACATGTTGCCCACGATGTAATCCATCCCCCACCAGATGTGAAAACCATATTTCTGAGGATCGATCTCCCCCGCTCTGGCACGCTGCCAGACGTCCCACGCTAACTCAAACTCGTCAAAATCAATCCGTTGTACGTCTGGATCGACAGACATCCACCGGGCTTCTTGATCATTCCATATTTCCGATATCCAATGGTCATAGTGTTTCCCACTCTCTGGTGCCAGGTATCCGCCAAAGCCAACGCGCACACGCGCCGGGATGCCTTGGGATTTCACCATTGAGACCAGGAGCATGGCGTGGAACCGGCAGGAGAGGACCAGTCTTTCTGCTGGCTCTCTCTCCATCGTCAAACCCTGTGGGTTCCTGGCTACCAACTCATTCAACATGTCGTTGACTGAATAAAAGTCGGCATCTTCTCTGGTCCTGCCCTCTGGCAAGACGTCGGTGTACTGTTTTACTTCTACCGGATGGATCAGTTGTGTCTTGACGAGCTTGCACAGATCCTCAAGGGACTCGGGTAGCTCGGCGTACAAGTACGCAAACTCGCCGGGGTCCGTGTTCTTGCCGTACTGTTGATAATGATTCATCGCCTCACTTTTTGCCAGCATGTTACCTCCTCAATGAATTACTTTTCTTTTGAGACATTGCAAGTATACACCATCTCACTTGACACCTTGTGTCATATTCGTATACTGTAAAAAGGTTTTCCGTTTTTCTTGGGACACTGATTCTGGGAACTGTCGGGTTGTACCAGACAAACATAGTTGGGCAGCGTGTTGAGCGTTGTTAATAAGATTATGCCAAGCAAAAAATATCGCCTTGACATTGATGGTCCCAAACGTTTAGATGTTTCTTGGTCAAAGGGATTTGGGGTCTATTACGGAAGCGACTTTATCATCAAACTAGATGAAGAGACAATTGCTACGTTCCCTACTGCAAAAGAGTTAAGAACGGGACAAGTTTTTCATTTGCCTGATGACTCGTCGTTTGAAATAAAAGTCAAAGTTGACTCCGATTATCCGCAAGTTATTCGACAGGGTGTGCAAATTTGTGCAGTGTCTGAGGCAATAGATGTGCTTGAAGAAAATTCCAAGAGCCATTTTTCCTTTGGTGGTGTCATCCTATTTGTGTTTGTACTTGCTGTTGGCTATCACTTGATCAAAGGTGGAATAGGATTGGAAGGCTTGGTGACAAAGCTGGTGATGGCGTTTATAACTGGTCTAGCATATCTGGCTGTTGGGTATCTAATCAAAAGACGATCAGCATTTGCTGCTGGACTAGGCATTGCAATCTCTATAGCAGTTTTTATATTGATTTCTGTTGAGTCAGTTACAAAAGCTCTACAGGAAAGTGATGACCTGTTTGTATTGTGTTGTGGGGACGCTTGGGTTTGGTTTGCGACTGTGTCTTGGGTGATCAACTTGATGGTATTAGAGATTCGGGCTATTAGAGCCTTGAGAGCATTGAGCAAACTTTTGCCAAAAAAGTCCTAGTTTTTGTACTTGAGAGCATTGTCCAACCTAGAACCAACCGCGCTCCACTGGAGTAAGAGAAATGTGTTTAGTCCCAACCCAAGAAACACAAAGCGAGGAACCCTATGCGTGCTGATCGCTTACTTTCCATCCTATTGCTCCTCCAAGTCCGCCAACGAGTGACGGCGGGTGAGTTGGCCCAGCGGCTAGAAGTGTCTGAACGGACCATCTACCGCGATATGGACGCCCTGAGCAGCGCGGGGATTCCGGTGTTTGCCGAGCGCGGCCACGGCGGTGGCTGGGGGCTGGTAGACCGATATCGAACGGATCTGACGGGGCTCAACAAGCTCGAGATCGAGGCGCTCTTTCTCCAGCCCTCCGGCCTTCTGGCCGACCTGGGGCTAGACAAAGCCTCCACCACGGCCCTCATCAAGCTCCTGGCGGCGCTGCCCTCCACGCGCCGCCGTGACGCCGAGCATGTGCGCCAGCGTATCCACGTGGACGGTGCTGGCTGGTTCCAGGCCAAGGAGAGCGTGCCCTTTTTGTCCACTCTGCAAGAGGCGGTCTGGCAGGAGCGCAAGCTGCAATTTTCCTACCAGCGCAGCGACGCCAAGGTCGTGGAGCGCCTGGTGGACCCCCTGGGTCTGGTGGTCAAGGGGAGCGTATGGTACCTGATCGCCGCCATCGAGGACGGGATGCGCACCTACCGCGTCTCTCGGATGCAAGAGGCACAGGTGACCGAGCAGCCATGCGTTCGCCCCAAGGGCTTTGACCTGGCGGCGCACTGGGAGGCGTCGGTCGTTCAATTCAAGGCCGATCTGCCCCGTTATCCCGCGACGCTGCGCATGACGTCAGACGTCGTTCCCCACATACACCGATTGAGGTATACACAGGTCGAGGACGTGAGCGAGTCAGACGCGGACGGACGGGTGACCGTCTCCGTGCTGTTTGAGATGGAGGACAAGGCGTGCGAGTACGTACTCGGTTTTGGGTCGCAGATCGAGGTCATCGACCCGCCAGCGCTGCGCCAGCGGGTCATAGACATCGCGGAGAGCATTGTTGCCCTCTACACAAGACTTTCGAGGCTTTCTGAAACCTCGAAAGTCTGAACGTCTGTTATAGTACCGACTGCAAGAACTGCCCTGTATAACTCTTTGTCACCTGCGCCACTTGCTCCGGTGTTCCCTGGGCGACGATGTGCCCGCCCGCGTCGCCGCCCTCCGGACCTATGTCGATAATCCAATCCGCCGTCTTGATCACGTCCAGATTGTGCTCGATGATGATGACGGTGTTGCCTGCATCGGTCAGGCGATGGAGCACGTCCAGCAGTTTTTGGATGTCAGCAAAGTGCAGGCCGGTGGTCGGCTCGTCGAGGATATAGACCGTGCGGCCCGTATCCGGGCGGCATAGTTCCTTGGCCAACTTGACGCGCTGGGCCTCGCCGCCGGAAAGTGTCAGCGCGCTTTGCCCCAACTTGAGGTAACCCAGGCCGACGTCGTGTAATGTCTGTAAGATGCGCGTGATCTTGTCGTGGTCGGCAAAGAACGTGCGCGCTTCTTCAATGTCCATATCCAGCACGTCGGCTATGGATTTTTCTCGGTATTCGATCTCTAGCGTCTGGCGATTAAAGCGCTTGCCCTCGCAGTCGGAGCACGTTACCCAGACGTCGGGTAAAAAGTGCATCTCTATGCGCTTCCGGCCGTGCCCCTGGCAAGCCCCACATTGCCCTACCTTGGCATTAAAGCTGAATCGGTTCGCCTTGAACTTGCGGTCCTTGGCCTCGGGAGTGCTGGCAAACACCTTGCGAATCTCATCAAAGGCGCCGACGTACGTCCCCGGATTGGAGCGCGGTGTGCGCCCGATGGGGACTTGGTCGATATTGATCACCTTGTTCACCTGGTTCAATCCCTCAATGCTGCTGTGCGGCCCCGGCGTGCTCTCCGCGCCGTGTAGTGCGCGGGCCAGCGCAGGCGACAGAGTCTGGGCCACCAAGCTGCTCTTGCCCGAGCCACTGACGCCAGTGACGCACGTCATCAGGCCCAGAGGGAAGCGTGCGTCTACCTCCTTCAGGTTGTGCAGCCTTGCTCCGGTGAGCGTTAACCAGCTCTGTGGTTCCCGCCGTTCCTTCCCATTAGGGGATGCGACGTGCAGATTGCCGCTCAGGTACTGCCCGGTCAGTGATGCGGGGTCTGCCATCACCTCCTCTGGCGTCCCGGCAGCGATGATCTCACCGCCCAGCGTCCCCGCACCGGGCCCCAGGTCGATCAGCCAATCGGCGGCCCGCATTGTATCCGTGTCGTGCTCGACGACGACGACGGTGTTACCCTCGTCCCGCAGTTGGGTCAACGTGTTCAACAACGCCTTGTGGTCGCGCGGGTGCAGGCCGATGGACGGCTCGTCGAGCACGTAGAGCAGCCCTGTCAAGCCGCAGCCCAGTTGGGTAGCCAGCCGGATACGCTGCCCCTCGCCGCCAGAGAGCGTCGGCGCGGGCCGGTCGAGGGCCAAATAGTGCAGCCCCACGTTGAGCAGGGATGCCAGGCGGTGGTCAAGCTCTACGACGACCTCGTGGGCGATCTGGCGCTGCTCGGGCGTCAGCCTGTGGGACAAGCTGGTGATCCATTGGTGTACTCGGGCCAACGTCATCGATGCGACCTCGGGAAAGCGTGTGCCGCCAACAGTGATGAAGCGAGCATCGGCGCACAGCCGTTCGCCGCCGCAGGTGGGGCACGGCCGCTTCCTCATGAACCCCATCAGACCCTCGCGTGCTCTCTCCGAGTCTGTCCGTTGCAGGAGACGCTTGATGTTGTTCACCGCCCCCTGGGCCGGGCGCTCAAAGCTGATGGAACGGCCTCGCTTTTTCATATCATAGGTCCAACTGATGATTTCGTCACCAGTGCCGTAGAGGGCCGCGTCCCGGAACGCCTGAGGAAGCTCGCGCCATGGTAGTTCGAGGTCCACATGCATTACGTCCGCCAAGGCGAACAGTTCGCTCCGCATCCAATTCCCCGAGGGCTTTACCTTGCGCAGTTCACCGTACCAGGGCGATGCCCCGTCGAGCAAGGAGAGGTCTGGATCGGTGACGATCAACTCGGGATCGACGCTGAGCTTGACCCCCAGCCCGTTGCAATCGGAACACATCCCGTCGGGATTGTTAAAGCTGAACAGCGCTGGCGATAGCTCGAAAAAGAAAATGTTGCAATGGGGGCAGACTGTGTGCTGGCTGAGCAGCACCTCTTCCTCACCCTCTAACACGACGGTGAGATAGCCGCCGCCAGCCTGAAGGCCGGTCTCGGCGGCGTCAAAGATGCGATTGTGAAATTCGGTTTGCCCATTTTCGGGAACGATCAAATTCTCGACGATCCATTCGATGGTGTGCGGCTCTGTTTCTGCCAGCGAGACACTGGTGGTACTTGGATCGAGTATTTCGCCATCGATACGAACTTTGTGGTTGTTGCGCCGTGCTTGCTCCAGGACGTCTTTGTGGGTTCCCTCACGGGCACGCACGATGGGCGCTAATAGTTGGAAGCGTGTGCCTGGTACTAGAGCAGACAGTTGATCGGCAATGCGCCGCGCCGTCTGCGGCTTGATACCACGTCCGCATTGGGGGCAGTGGCGGGTACCGACGCGGGCAAAGAGCACGCGCAGATAATCTTGAACCTCGGTGACCGTGCCCACCGTCGAGCGTGGATTGCGGCTGACGCTGCCCTGTTCGATGGCGATGGTGGGCACCAACCCCAGAATGTGATCGACCTGCGGTTTTTCCATCTGCCCCACTAGCCGGCGAGCCAAGGTCGAGAGGCTGCCCACGTAGCGCCGCCGCCCTTCAGCGTAGAGGGTGTCAAAAGCCAGGGATGATTTGCCGCTGCCGCTGACGCCGGTGATGACGGTAAACTTGTCTTGGGGGATCGTCACGTCGACGTTCTTTAGATTGTGCTGCCGCGCGCCGCGAATGAGGATGGCATCGGCATATTCTTCCTTCAGCCCTCCATGTTCGTGAGATGGACGTTCCGAGGGGGTGGGGAGGACTGGTTGTGCGGCTTGAAAAGCGGCCAACCGGTCACTGTCGGCGGGGCGTAGGTTTTCGGCGTCGACGGTCTCTGTTTCCTCAAATCCTTGATGCCACGCTGACCAGTGAGCGATCCACTCTGGAACGCGGAACTGTTTCACCCGATCGTTGGATGGGATATAAGGTTTCAGATCCAAGATCGGCGTTTCATTGAACGCATCCACACCGGCAAGTTCGACGATTCCGTGCTCATGATCTACGCTCACGATTCGGGCCGTGGTCAATCCAATCGGATTGGGCCGTACGGGCGAGCGGGAGGCAAACACCCCCGTCACTGGCGCGTTTTCATAAGGCGGTTTGTTGTGGGTTGCTCGTCGGAAACGGTCGCCGTCGAGACGATGAAACCACCACAGCACCCGCGCGTGGCTGAAATGCTCCAGGTTTTTCAGGGCCGGGATATAAGGTTCTTGAATGTGCAACAGTACCCCACCATCCCCACGCCGGACGTATCCTACCGGGAGGATTTCGAACGAATTCGCCTCACCACCTATGGGAATAGATCGATTCTCTTCCAACCGGTGCCTTTCCTCGGGAACCCATTCGGGCCAATCGGCCATCCATTCGGGGATTCGGGCGTCCTTGACCCGATCCTCAACCGGCATATGCGCTTTCAAGTCCAGAATCGGTGTGCCATCGAATGCGTCAATGTTGGTGATCTCGACGATTCCACGCTTGTGATCCACGTTCAACACCTCTGCGGTGGTCAGCCCAATCGGGTTGGGCCGCATCGGCGCGCGCAAGGCAAACACTCCCGAGATTGGCGCCTCGTCGTAGGGCGGCTGGGTTTGGGTCGTCGCGCGGTGTTCGTCTCCCTGAAACTCGCTAAACCACCAAAAAACCTGCACGTGGCTAAAATGCTCCAATTGTTTCAGTGCCGGAATACAAGATTCGCTAATTTCCAAAAAGGTCTTTTCACCGTCTCGCCGCAAATATCCCACCGGCGACACCTCGAATGTTTTGTTAGTCATAAATTCTCCTGGACAAAGAATGATCTGACGACCGGGAATACGCGGTCGATTTGGGTAAATTCTTGGTCGTGAGTCAAGTCTTGAACGATTTCAATTTTTACGTTGGCTGCGTCCAAAGCGTCGCGGTTGGCTTTTATCCAATCTACGACATGTTTGTTCCTGGTTCCTGCCAACAGCAGGGTGGGGCAGCCGACCTCGCCAGGCTCGATGCTGGGCCAATCGCGCATGGCCCGGAGGCAAGTGACCAACGAGGGGATTTGTCCCTTGATCTTGCCATTTTTCTTCAAAGGGACGGTGCCCTCCTGGGCCGCCTGTATCACGGGTGCCCACCGTTTCAGGAAATCGTCGATGAACTTGTCGAACGCCTCATCCACCGCCGGGCCAAACGGAACGCCGATCATGGCAATGGCGGTCACTCGATCTGACCAAGCGCCCAGGTACCGGGCAATGTTGCCCCCTAGGCTAAAACCCCACACCGCGAATCGCTCCACGGCGCAGGCATCTGCTACGTTGTTCACGTCCTGGCAGATCATTTCGATGGCATAATCGGCGACGTCAACCGAGTGGTCACTATCGCCAGTTCCACAAAGATCGACCGCAATGACCGTGAAATTGTTCTGCAGCTGCTCGACGTAGCCTGCCTTGTGCCAGTCCTGCCGTGTCTTTCCGGCACCGTGCAATAATATCAGCGCCGGGCCACTGCCGGTGACGTCGTAGGCGATGCGCGCACCATTTGTTGACGTGCCAAAGTGTGTGCTTTTATCTTTTGATCTCAATACTCTATCACTCTGGGAAGCTTTTTCCATATTTCAGCACTAGCGGCAATATCTTCCGCTGTGGGCATGGCTGCCTTTGTGATTTTTTGTTCCTCGTTGACCTCACGCAGATTTGCACATAATTCTTCTGGCGAACAGTCGGCTAGTTTTCCAAGGGTATCAGTCCCTGCCTCATAGATAACACGTGCAAAAGTCGGACCAACATAACTTGCCCTTGACAAATCGGCTAGTTTCACCAATTCTAGCAGTGCGTCATCGGCTACACCCGTCAATGCGGATAACTCGGCTCGATTTTGCTTGGATTTTGCTCGTTCGAAGAGTTGCTTGGTTTGCTTGATGCCCACCGCCGCTAACCGCTCGACGTGTTCAGTGTCAACGTTGGGGAACTTGACGAGGGGGACCGGTTTCGGCGTATAAACGTTTATCCGCCGTCTCAATATGGTGAGATATTCTTGAGGTATTCCTGATTCCTGTGCAAGCTGTTCGAGCTTTTTCTTGGACTTGGACCGGTTCGCCAAGTTTTGGAGATTTGTAATTCCTATAGCCTCCAGTATTGCAAATCGCTCGGACGTTTTTTCGCCCAATACCTTTTCACTCGGTAAAAGCCTGCCGGTTTCTAGAATATGTTTAAATTCTGCAAGGCTGAATTGTTCCAGATCAACGTGGTATTGTTCCGACATATTTACTCCTATGCTGATTTTTCCTTGACCCTGAACCCCTTGCGGATTTCCTTCCTGGCCCAGAGATAATGGCTGCTAGTGGCAGAAACAAAGTAGGTGCCCAGTGTGTTCTTTTTTGTCCACACAAATTGACCCGCCGTGAACATCTCTTCGCTGGACAGTCCCTGGATGACGCCCATAATCTCACAGTGCGACGCCTGGAACTGCTCCAATATCTCGTCCAGCGGCCGGTCACGGTGCTTTTCATAGATGTGTTGGTTGAGCTGCGGTGTCTGGTTCCACTTGAACCCTGGCGCTGGAAGTTCGGGGGTTTCTCCGCGCAGCCCGGTCGCGTGCCATCCCAATACCATCTGTTCCCATTCAACCAGGTGGGCCAACATGTCCTTGGTGGACCATTCGCCGACTATTCCCGGCTCGGTCATTTGTTCAGGCGTCAAGGTTTCCAGAAACGTCTCCAACGCTCCCCGTTCCTTCTCGATTGCGGCTAAAAGATCAGATTTGCTCGTAGGTCTAGGCATCATTCATCTCCTAATCATTGTGCACTTGTATCTTGGTCTTCTAATTTCGGACCCTCGTCCGGTGCCCACTCTGGCCAATCCGACGCCCAATCGGGGACGTTCACATTTTGCAACCGGTCGCAAACCGGGATGTACGGCTTGAGGTCGAGCACGGGCGTGTCGTCAAAGGTGTCGATGCTGGTGATTTCGACCTCCCCGGCGTCGTGGTCGACGTTCAGCACCTTGGTCGTGCTCAGCCCAATGGGATTCGGGCGGACGGGTGAGCGGCAAGCAAACATGCCGAGGGTCGGAGCATCATAAGGCGCGTGCTCGCTTTGGGTGATCCCACGATACACGTCATCCTGATACTCGCTGAACCACCAGAATACCTGCACGTGGCTGAACTGTTCCAACTCTTTCAGCGCGGGCGCGTATGCTTTGAGGATTTCTATGTACGTTCTTCCGTTATCTCGTCTGACATGTCCGACCGGGAAAATCTCAAAAGCTGTATTTCGTTTCAATGTTTGATTACTCACTTGATCTGTCTCCTTTACTGTTTATCATGTGCTTGGGATTTTACGGCAAGAGCAGGGATTTTGGACGCGCGCTCAATTTCGTCAATCGGAATCAGTATCTCGCTCTCAGAATCTGGATCGTCTGGACCTTTGTACCGCTCGCCGTAAAATTCGATCTGCAATGGAGCGGCTGTCGAGTGGTCCGACTTTGGCAGCCAGGTCTGGTAGACATAATCGAGCGTCATACCTACATCCTTTGATGGTCCTTTGTGGATAAACTTGGCATATTTTAGCGGCTGAATCGTTTTTCCCACCAGTGTTGGTGGTATGGCGTCGAGCGAATCGACCGCCACACCGATCATGAAAAAGATGCTCTGTGGGTCTCCCGCAAGGGTAAAGAACGATACACCGTAATATTGTTGTGGTTTCAGTTGCTTTGGTATAGATTCGATCTCACTGCTGAGTTGTTCCCACAGTTCCGTTACGATGTCTGTTTCCCCCTTGACGCGGGAGGCCAGCCCGACGAGATGGATTTTGTCCAACTCGACCAACTCGGGTTTCAGATAATCACCTTTGTTTATGTGTTTGATGTATTCGAGCGTGGCTTCCAACTTGACTAACTGGGGCAAGATTTTGCTCTTTTTCACCTGGTTGGGAAGCATCCCAAACATCCTTCGGAACGCCCGCGAGTATGTTTCGGGATTGTTGAACTGGTACTCGAATGCAACGTCAATGATGCGCTTTCCTGATTCTACCAGTTCCCTGGCGGATTCTGACAGTCGCCTGCGCATAATATAGTCATAAGGGCTGTGGCCAATGACGCGGTTGAACGTGCGAGAAAAGTGGTACACGGAATAGCCTACTGCGTCGGCGACATCTTGAATAGAAATGGGCGCTTTCAAGTGTTGCTCGATAAATTGCACAGCCTGGTATACGCTTTCTAGATTCGACATAAAGGTGTCCGCCTGACTGGTACGTATCACTCGGATTTTTCGATCGGAACATAAACATCAAGCATAGATTCCTCGATTTTATCCAGTCCCTTGAATCTATGGTCATAGTATTGGATGCCATATTGGTGGGACACGTAGTATCCCGATGCCGGTATCCAATCGAAATAGATCAACTTGCTCCAGTCGGAAGTAATTTCTTCAGCTTGCAAAGTGAATACTGCATATTGTGTAGCTGGCAGAATTTTGACCACACATTCGATAGGCACATCCTCCAGTTTTTCAACCCGCACCCCGATGAACACCTCAAAAAGACCTTTTTCTGGGGTTTCTTCGGTTTCAATGTGAATTTCCAAGAGCGCGTTGGACTCTGCGATGTGCTTTATGGCATCGGCATTCTGGCCGTGAAAGGCAAAGAACCTCTTCCACAAAAGACCGATTTCATTGTCCTCGCTCCAGCCAGTGGTCTGACTGAATGGATCGCCATAAAAACTCATACCTACCACCAGCCATTCCTTTGCAGTCACTATTTTGGGGTCCATAAACTTGCTCCCTTTATGCAAATGCACGTTATCCATTGATGCGTTGATTATATCAGAATGGTGATGCTTGTGCTTGATTCTGCTTGCTCAATTTGGGCCGAATTTGATCCGGTTCTTGGCTCAAACTGACGATTCTTGCAGTGTCCAAAGTACTATAATCGGAATGCAGGTTTTGTCAAAATGTTCGAATAGAATTAAAAGTGAGATTCTTTCGACCTGTGCAATTAAAACTTGGACTTGGCAGTTGCAGGCTTGTGGTATTATGTCCGGCAAAACGTGCGGGAGAAAAAGGGCGGGTTAACAACTACAAGGCCAAGGTACGAGTTGAGATCGCAGCATGCGAGGATGACAATGGATGATGTCCTGTGAACTGAAACCATATCGGGTAATGAAAAGGGGGATAGGCTCTTGGGCCATCCTCCTTTTAACACCTCAATCTCAGAATTTACTTGAAACCAACTCGCCATCGCGCAGTCCATAAACGCAGTCGGCTTGTGCTCCTTGCTTTGACAGCGTCAAAGATGTTAGGTCCACTCGTTCTTCCAATTGGGCCAGATTGGTGATCGTGAATGGTACGGCTCAAGTGGCGGGTGATGGCATCGTTGGAAATGACTACAGGCAGCACATTGGGTTGGGCGAGTCTGGTTCCAGAACGCGCATAATGTCGTGCATAGTAAAGGGGTTGATACCTGGTGAACAAGATGCTACTTTACTTGGGAAAAGGTTGTTGGATTACACGGTGCCTGTCAGGAAAAAGAGAGGCGCGCACAATGTTGACTTTGGTGGCAAAAGTGTCCAGTAGATCGCTGTTCGATTTGGGATGTTGGTGCTCTACCCCCAACCTTTGTCGCTGGGAAAAATATTGTCATACTTGACGCTGCTGCGCGGCTCGGCCATCATATCGGCGACAGTGTCGCGCCAGGTCTGGTAGTGGGCCGTCTTTTTGTGCTCTGCCGGGTCGTCGAGGGTGCGGTAAACTTCGACCAGAACGAAACGGGAGGGATCATCTTTTTGCTGGATCACGTCAAAGCGGGCGATGCCCGGCTCCTGCACGCTGTTGCGGGCATTCTCTATCGTTGCCTGCTTAAAGGCTTGGACACACTCTGGTTTGACGTGTACGCATACGTGTACAATAAACATTTTGGAACCTCCGTTTATTTTTGATTGCCCTGTCCGGGCCATCCTAGTGAGATCCTGCCGCGCTCAGGTTCCACTCGCAAAATCTCTATGTCAATCACATCGCCCACTTGCAATCGTGTGCCACGTGGTATCTGGCTGCGGTGCAACAGACCATCGTTCTTGACGCCAACGTCCACGAACGCGCCAAAATCTACAACGTTGCGTACGGTACCCTTTAGCCGCATACCGGTTCGCAGGTCGTCCATCGTCAGCACGTCGCTGCGCAGGATGGGAGCGGGAAGGTCTTGACGGGGGTCGCGGCCGGGGCGGATCAACTGTTCGAGAATATCGGTTAGGGTGGGGATGCCGGTTTCTAGTTCATCTGCCAGCGCGCTCAGGCGGTTCTGCAACTTGAGCAGGGCAGCTTCTCGTTGGGTGGGTTTCGTTTGCATGGCTAACCCGGCGTGCTCCAGCACGGTCTGGGCGATAGTATAACTCTCTGGATGGATGGCACTGGTGTCCAGCGGGTTGTCGCCATCTCGGATGCGTAAAAAGCCTGCCGCTTGCTCAAAGGTTTTTGGTCCCAGGCCAGACACCTTTTTGAGTGCCGCCCGGCTGCGGAACGGCCCGTTGGCATCCCGATGGGCCACGATGCGATCCGCCAGCTTGGGGCCGATGCCAGACACGTGCGCCAACAGCGCGGGCGACGCGGTGTTCACGTCTACGCCGACCCGGTTGACCACACTCTCCACCACGCCGGCCAACGCCTCATCGAGTTGAGATTGATCCACATCGTGCTGATACATCCCGACACCGATGGACTTGGGGTTGATTTTCACCAACTCGGCCAGCGGGTCCTGCACGCGCCGGGCAATAGAGACCGCGCCCCGCATACTGACGTCCATATCGGGCAACTCGGCGCGGGCCAACGGGCTGGCGCTGTAGACGCTGGCTCCAGCCTCGCTGGCGATGAGATACTTGAGACCGATGACTGGTGATTTGGGATGGGAGAACTTGGTGCGGATCAGTTCGGCGACGAGTTGTTCAGTCTCGCGAGAGGCGGTGCCATTGCCGATAGTGATCAGCGTGACACCGTGCTCGACGGCGAGGGCGACGAGGGTTTTCTGTGCTGCGTCCTGCTGTCTTTGTGGTGGATGGGGATAGATGGTGGCCGTATCCAGCACCTTGCCGGTGGGATCCACGACGGTAACTTTACAGCCGGTGCGAAATCCTGGGTCGATGCCCATCATGGTGTGTCCGGCCAACGGCGGTTGGTTGAGCAGTGCGCGCAGGTTGTCGGCAAAAACAGAGATGGCGTGGTTCTCGGATTGTTCGGCCAGGATGCGGCGCACGTCGCGCTCGATGGCGGGGAGCAAGAGCCGCTGGGCGGCATCGTCCGCGGCCAAGACGAGTTGGTCGGCCAGCGGCGAGTTCCGGTCGGGGCGAAAGTGGATGTTGATGGCCGTTTGCCAGTCCCGTTCGGGGACGTCGACGTGTACCCGCAAGACCTTGTCAGCTTCGCCACGGCTGATCGCCATCGCCTGGTGAGGGCGCAATCGGTTGACTCGCTGCTCAAAATCGTAATATATTTCATAGACGCTGCGTGGATCGTCAGCCTTGTCTATTTTTTTGGCTCGGAGCGTGCCCCATTGGAGTGCCTTTTCGCGCGTGGTCTGCCGGACTTGGGCGTGGTCACTGATGGTCTCGGCCACGATGTCGCGTGCCCCAGTCCATGCGTCTTCCACGGTTGGGACGTCTGCCGTGAGAAAGGGTGCGGCGATTTGGGCGAGACTTTGTGGGACGAAATCTTGTTCTAGGATGAGGTCTGCAAGGTCCTGCAAGCCCTTTTTGCGGGCGATGCTGGCGCGGGTGCGACGCTTGGGCTTGTACGGCTGGTACAAGTCTTCCAGTGCCGTGCGGGTCTCGGCGGCGAGTAATTGTTGGTGTAGTTCTGGTGTGAGCTTGCCCTGCGATTCAATGGTGCTGATGATGGTCTGGCGCCGCTCGTCCATCGCCCTCAGCTTGGTCAGCAGCGCCTTTAGTTGGCGGATTTGTTCCTCGTCCAGCCCGCCGGTGACCTCTTTGCGGTAGCGGGCGATAAAGGGCAGCGTGTTGTCATCGTCGAGTAGTTCGATGGTGGCTGTGACCTGATCGGGGCGTATGTTTAATTGTTTGGTGATCTGTTGTGCATGATTGTTCATTTTGGGTTAAACCTGCCTTTTATTTTGACGTTGGAGAACTCTTGGGGTGTTTGAGGCCATTTGTGACGCGCACACCAAATTGTTCCAGAATTTCTTTCACTCGGGCCAACTCTTGGGCCGGAACGATGGCCAATGCCCGATCTTGGGTTGGAAAGGGCGTGAAATGTACTTGTAACTCGGGATGGTTTGCCAGTTCGTCCATGGTGGCTTGATCGCGGAACTCGATCAACGTGAGTGTTTCGGCGGCGGCGTGACCGTAATAGCCGCCCCAAGCTTTGATCTGTTCGACCAATTCGCTTGGTAAAGTCCCCCGGTGCAGTTTGCCCAATTCCTTTAACATGCGGACGGTTTTTTTCTTGCTTCCACCTGCCTGCCCCACTGATGCCGGCGTGAGCAGCCATTTTTTTCTTTGCCCGGTATTTCTTTTGCCAGCCGCGAGAGCCGTTCGCGCAAATGCAGACTGGGGACGGCGTGGATCGGGCGCACGTTTCCATCTTTTTGGACGATGACACTATCGTCAGCGGCCTTGGGATGCGCGTCCGAGACAGCGGGAAAAGTGTCCTGTTCGATCAGTGCGAGGGTCAGAGGTTTTTGTTGCTCGCTGTTGAGCAGCGCGACCTCGGGCGCGACGGTTCGGGCCAAGTGTTTGCCGGTGCGTGAGTCGTCTATCAGCGTCGCCAGTAGATCTGCGTCGGCTGCTTGCAACAGACTAACACCGGTGCGAAAGATGATCCGCTCGTGATGGGCGGCCCACTCGTCCAGTGAGCGGCGCACGTTTTGTGGCAGTTCGGTGTCACAGTTTTCTTCCAAAAAGCCGATCACCTTGGTCACGTCAATGCCCAATTGTTGCGCCTGGTAGACCGAGTCTCGTGACACACGGTATTCAAACACGCCCAGGTCGGCACGTTCTCTCTCGGCGAACATGTCTAATCGAGCCAGCACTGCTGTGCTTATCGGGCCCATTGCCATCAGTTGAAAGTTGGGCTGGATGATGAGTTTGCCTGCTTTATCTTGATCTGTAGATTTGTTTTGCTGTTCCAATGTTTTCAGACCCAACATCACCTGGCCTGCCGAGGTCAGCCGCAGTCCTCGTAACCGCTTTTCGCTATAGCCCAATTCCACTGCTCCGACTTGGTACAGAAAGCCGGTCAGGCAATTTTCCACAAACTCGATTTCGAGCCTCTCTAGTTTTTCGAGCAGCGATTTGGTGTCTCCATAGTAGCGGCCATAGGAGTAGCTATAGTAGCGATGACCGCGATATCTCTCAATTTCGCTGTGTTCGGGGAACAGGAAATTCATCTCTTGTATCTGAATATCTTCCGCGAGTTCCTCAGGATCCGACCAGGTATCGGCAGGTAGTGCTTTCAGGGCAGAAAGAAGCGTTTGCCGGGCGTGGGAGAGACGTGGGCTATACTTTGCGATTGCGTTTGGTACTTTTCCTATCGCGTCAAAGCGTGCCCAGGATTCCAGGCAGACGCTGGCCTGCTCGATCTGGCTCCGACTCCAGAAATCGGGTATGCGTGCAGCGTCTTGTTCAGTCAGGCGCAGCATACCCCGATCTCTGTGTATCAGCCCGCACGTTTCCAGCAGCTTGCACAACATGTCGAGGTGTCCGGTTTCGCGCTCGTTCGCTGCGCTTTTTAAAAGCGGGTCGGGTCTCAACAGGGCGTTGTTGACCGCTTTGAGCCAGCGCTTGGCGACGAGGCCGTTCTGGATGAGGCTCACCTCGTTGCGCCGCACAAAGTCCCAATACAGGTATAAATCTCGCAATAGCAGCGTGGGCGAACCGGCATCAATCTGGTCAGGCTGCCAATCGGAGCATCTGGGTGGGATTGGCTCCGGTTCTGGCAGATAACGCCGGATAAAGTCGGGAACATGCAAGATCTGGGCTGGATGGAATTGTATTTTGAAGGGTTGTTTCCCCGAGTTCATAGCCACTCCCCGGCTAAAGACCAACCCGTGATAGGTTAGGCGAGCGACGGTATCTTCAAAGACGAGAGATTGGGCGCGTTGCGGGTCTCCGTTGTACACGCCTCTGTCGTACGCGACGCCGGGGGTGTAATAGCGGTAGAGAGGCTCCTCTGGTTTTTCCTGTTCTGTGGCCTCTGTGGCCAGTCCAGCCCGGATGATTTCGCGTTTAAAGCTCCTGGTGGCGACGGGACCACTGTGCAACAAGAGTCGATTCAGGATGACCTGTTCTCCCTCGTTCAATTGCTCCCAGGAGGCCTGGATACGCGCCTCTGTAAAAAACTCGGCCTGAAGTTTGGGCAGCAGGTCCTTTTTGTACAGCAGCTTGCGACCTGTCGTGACCTGGATACCAGCGACTTGCGCCATTTCTCCCAGTGTTTTATAGTGATAGGATTCGAGCAGCTCTTTGATCTTGTCCGTCATCTCAGACCTCATCCGTGTGTTTGGGCGTATAGCCCGCCTTTTCCAGCATCTCTGTCAAGGGGGCAACGCTTTCCTCTCGAACGATCACCAGGCGAGGGGAGATTTCGGCGACGAGGAACTCGTCCAGAGGGGTGACGGCTCGCATTTCGGTCAACGCATAGTCGTCGCCAAATTCAATGACGGTAAGGTTCTCATAGATGCGTACCTGACCATAATTCGTCCACCAAGAGGTCAGTTGGTCGCGGATCGCGTCCGGCATAGGGATAGGCAATAGGTGTTCCCAATTGTCCAAGAGTTCGGATAACGCGGCACCGGCTTCAAAGGTTTCATAGACGACCTGGGAATCCAACTGGTACGTAAAGCGTTCGGCGGTGGCTGTCTCCAGACGTGCGATTTTGTTCAACAGGTTATGCGCCTCGGCCGGAATCGCGGAGGGAGCGACGTTGATGGCGTGCGCGTCCGTTTTTATGGCTTTTTCTGGGGATATGGTGTGGGCCTGTTGGGTCGCGTGAGGGGGCGCGTCTGGAACGTCTACGCGATCCCAAAATAGATCGGCCAGGCCGTGGAATCGGACTGCGGCTAGTTCGCCGTTCTCGAAACCCAGGTCGGCCAGCCCCAGCCCGTGCAGTGGTCCGGCGATGATTTGTTGGACAAAGTGCCCTTGCGCCGAGTTCCAATCTTTTGCATCCGTGGGGGACAGGGGTTGTCCATCGCTGGCAGAAGCCATGTACCAGCTTCCGATACCATTGTGGTCCCGGTACTTGCTCCACACTGTTTGATTGAACTGGGGCCAGATGGCGCGTAGTGGATGGAATAGGTCTTGCAACGCTATCCATTTGCCATCAGGTAGAGAGGACAGGGCGTGCAGGGCCAACCGGCGAAAACGGGTCAGGTCGGCACGCAGGTTCTCTGGTTTGTGGTAACGCCGGAGCATACGCCGGAGTTGTAAGCGGTGGTTGGTTCGCAATACTTCCCACAGCGCACTCCAATTTTCCATCTGGAAGAACGTCCGGGCCAGGATGGCGCGTTGGGTGAGTTTGTTCAGGCGTAGGAATTGATCCTTTGTCTCTGTCCAAACCGTCACAGGGTTGCCGGGTTGAAATATGCCGGCAGCTGTCAGCAGGGAAAAGATGAATTCGATCTGTCCCTCGTCACCAGCCACGGGAGCCAGCCGTTCAATCGCTTCGTTGGGCAAGGATCGGGTGGGTGGTGGAACGATGAGGGCCAGGTCTGATGAATATCGTTGCAAGAGACCTTGTTTCTTGGCGAGTGCGAGTTCTTCCGGGACATAGTCCCATTTTTCTAGCTCGCTGTGGAACTTTTCCAGCCGAGGGCGTGGCATAGGAGGGCGTAGTGGTGTGGCGGATTGTTCCAGCAGCAGAACGATTTGGATGGCAGCCTGGATGAACGGATAGGGATCGGCCAGCCGGATATCGCTGACGCTCGGCTGTGGGTGTGCGGCGGCCGGGATGACGGTTCCCAAGATGGGCGGGAGGGACCGCAAAATGGCGCGGGGCACGAAATCGCTCTGGGGTGGGTAATCGCCTTCGTTGCCTGGCAGCGCGAGACCCGCTTTCCACAGGTGACTCGCGTAGGTGCCAACTTTTCGGTAGCTTTTGAGATCGCCCCACGCACTCGCGGCTCTTTCCAGTTCATCTTCTGGGATGTCGTCCTTTTCTCCCATCAGGACCATTGCCCGGAGTACGTTTTGATGTTCTGCGTCCAGTTGGCGGATCGCTTGGAGGACATCGCGGGGGGCGGTGATGTGCGTGGCGATCTGTTGGGCAATGTCCGCTTTGCGGTTTCCCTTGATCTTCCAACCGCGTTTCTTGGCCATCTGGCGCAAATCTTGGAGTTTGATCTCTTGCAACCCTTTCCACAATTCTTGCTCGTCTGCTTGATGGCGGTCTGCAAAAGAGAACGTTAGCCAGTGTGGGAGTTGCTCTGGCTGGTTCGTGGGGGGAGGGGCAACGGGTATGACCTCAATGGGATATTCTTTGCTGGGGGGCAAGGGTGTATTTTCGATGGCGAAATCGCCGGGCGATTGGATCCACTTGAGTAGTACCGCGCCGACGTGTTTGCAGTAGCCGCCCCAGTTGTAGGGGCAGCTACATTGGGCGTGGATGCCGTCCGGTTCGACGTCAATTTCCACATAGTATACCCGCGAGCCATTTATTTGGGCTGTGAGTGTTTTACCAGCGCGAACGGGGTTCTCTATCGCGTTGACGTATCCGCGTGCGCGACGCATACTCTTGGCTTTGAGCGCACCTCGCAAATCATCTTGTGTAAGGGTTTCCAAAGTTGGCATAAGCTACTCGGTAGTTGTCGTTCTTGTGGGTTCGTGGTCCGCCACTTCATCGTCGTAGAGGATGGTATAGCGATAGCCCTGCTCGGTGAGGAACAGTTGGCGATTGATGCTGAAATCCTGGTCCCGGGTGTCCTTGCTGGTCAGCGTGTAAAAGTGGGCCATTGATCCATCTTGTTTGGGCCGCAGGATGCGGCCCATCCGTTGTGCCTCTTCCTGCCGGCTGCCGAATGTGCCACTGATCTGGATCATCACACTGGCGTCGGGCAGGTCGATGGCAAAGTTTCCCACTTTGGAGAGGATGAGCCTTTGAACCTCCTCATCCTTGAACTGTTGAAAGAGTTTGCGCCGCTCTCGTACCGGCGTTTTGCCGGTAATCAGAGGATACCCATACCGTTCTTTTACCCGATCCAACTGGTCCAGATACATACCGATGATGAGTAACTGTTCATCCGGGTGTTTGTCTATTAATTGATCAAGCACGTCGAATTTGCGCGGATTCTCGGCGGCGATGCGGTACTTTTGACGTTGGTCGGCAACGGCATATTCCAGCCGCAGGTCGGGCGGCATAGGAATGCGTACCTCGGTCACCTCGACGGTGGCGATCCAGCCTTGTTTTTCCAGGTCTTTCCAGGGCACGTCGTACTTTTTGGGGCCAATGAGAGAAAAGACGTGATCTTCCTTCCCATCTTCGCGTACCAGTGTGGCGGTCAGGCCCAAGCGGCGACGGGCTTGTAGTTCGGCAGTGACGCGAAACACGGGTGCTGGTAACAGGTGAACCTCGTCGTAGACGATCAGCCCCCAATCACGTTTGTCGAATAGTTGAAAGTGGGGGAACTCTTCGTTCATTGGCAGGTTGCGATTTTTCGTTCCACGCTTGCGATAGGTCATCGTCTGGTACGTAGATATCGTCACGGGGCGGATCTCTTTGCGCTGGCCCGAGTATTCGCCGATCTGTTCCTCGTTCAATGTGGTCTTGTCCAACAGTTCGTCGATCCACTGGCGCACGGCGACGGTGCTGGGTGTGAGGATCAGCGTGTTGCACTGCATCTGCTCCATTGCCGCCATACCGACCATCGTTTTGCCCGCCCCACAGGGGAGCACGATGACGCCCGACCCGCCGCGAGCCGCGCCGCGAGCATAAAAAATGTCGGCGGCCTCCTGCTGATAGTCCCGCAGCTCAAAGGGCGTGCCACCGGACGTCATCAGCCGCAGGTGAATCTCTAGCGCCTCACCGTCTACATAGCCGACCAGATCTTCTGCCGGATAGCCGATATTGACCAACGCTTGCTTGACGTGCCCGCGCCGGGTGGGGTCCACTTGCAGGGTGTTGGGATCGATCTGCGTGGCGACGTAGGGGGAGAGCAGTTTGTGACGAGACAACTCGATGATCAGTGCGACGTCCTGTGAGGTAAGCAGTAGGTCCCCGTTGCTCCGGACCAGCTTGACCCGTCCGTAACGGGAGATATAGTCCCCAATGTCCACCTCGACGTTGCCGGGAATGGGATATTTGCTGTAGCGGGTCAGGCCTTGCAGGATTGCTTCAGCGCTCAGTCCGGTAGAGGCGGCGTTCCAGAGCGACAGCGGAGTGATGCGGTAAGTGTGGACGTATTCGGGGCTTTTTTCCAGTTCAGCAAAGCGGGCCAGCAAGTCCCGTGCATCTTGGTAAAATTCATTGTCTACTTCTAGGAGAACGCTCTTGTCTCCTTGGATGATAATTGGGTTTTGTGGGTTGTAGCTCATACTAATACTCGTTCTAGTGATAGCGTGCCAATCCTAATGCAAAACTGCTTTTATGGCAAGGTGTTAGGGCAATTGCATTTATCTTGTACGAGACACTTTGCTCATAGCCCCCGTCTCGGGGGCGGCTCACGCGAGACAGTTTCGTCCCTAATACGCCCCCGGGACAGGAGCTGGGAGCCTTTCCGGGCAAATCTGAATACAAGTGCAATTGCCCTGGCAAGGGGTTGTTCGGAAAAAGCATCATTGAATATCCTCGATGTGAATCTCGTATTCTTTTTCTTTCTTTAACGTCTCGATGACTTGCATTACCCGTGGCTCGTACCGTTCGGCAAAGGTGATGGTGTGGTTTTTCTGATCCACCTCGACGGGACACCTATCGTCCAAAAGCGCCTGCCGAAATCTTTCCAGCCATTCGGCGGTGGGAAAGTGGAGCGTGATGGTGGCGTGACGCATCAGGATCACCGATTCTGTTTGCGGTTCGGGTTCGACCACCGGTGATTCGACGGCAAAGACAGTGCGTGCCTTTTCTGGCAAGGGGTTGAGTTGGGATTCGGGATGTTGTACGCGTAGCGGAACCAGTTCCGCTTTCTTTAGTTGGGCATATACGGTCTCTGGTGAACTGATGATGCGGATGGTGGGCGATATTTGTTCGACCGTCACTTTGTCAATGAACGGGGCAGCCGTGGATAGGTCTGCATCCCCTTCCAATAAACCGAATCCTGCGTACAGGGTAAACTTTTCGGAATGTTCGGCCCACTCGGCAAGTTCTCGCGCGACGTTGGCGGGCAATTCCCGGCCGGTCAAACGGGTCAGCAGCGCGGCGACGTCCAGGCTCTCGTCCTCGGCCAGTTGGGCGGCGACCTTTTCCTTTTGCAGTTTCAGAATGGTCGAGACATCTTCCGAGACGACGCTGGTCAGGGGCGTCAGTTGAGACAGCGCGTATGCTGGATAAAACTCGGATTCCACGAGAATCTCAAAGTTGGGTTGTAGGGTCACTCTGGGGGCGGGAATGTTCCCTGACAATACGTGCTGCAGACGATTGTTGACGCGGAATGCCTGGAGAACGTTGAGTGATGGATATATGCCTTGGTGCGGCTCGCGGCTGTAAGCCACGTCTACATAATCCAGGATGAGGGGGATGCCTTCTAGGAATCTTTCCACGTATCTTCCCTCTACACGCTCAAAAGCATCCGGGTCTTGTTCCGAGATCTCTATCTCGCGCTCCCAATAGTTTTTTTTGCTCTCGTGAAAATTGCCATAGCGTCCCTTTTCTTTTCCCCAGCGATCCTTGTACTTTGGGTTCTGGGGGATCAAAAAGAAGGGGTGATTGGCTTTTAGGTATTGCACCAGAGATGATGTGCTGTACCAGACGCCGACCAGGCAGGTTTGCAAGATCTCGAGTAAAAAGCGCCTGATTTGTGGAAAATCGAGCATTGGCACGACGGCGGTGGCGCATCCCCGACTGGTAAATACGCCCAAACGACTCGTAATGTTGCTTCGAAAGAACTCGCTTCTGCAACCATCCTGATCTCTTACCAGAATGTCGAGCAGCGACTTTTCCTGCTTGGCTAGCGGCGACTCGATAAACTGGTGATATTTCTGGTCGTTGAACTCGATATAGTTGTCGGGGAAAGAGGGAGAAGAACTAGAGTACCCCGCATAGATTCCCTTGGCATCATAGGTGACAAAACCCATTTCGCGGGCCTTCCAGTCTACATAGTCCACCCACCCTGAACTGCCATGCTCTTTCACATCGGCCACGGCTTCCGAGTCTGATACGATTTTGGCCAATCGTTTATAATCAGACTTGGGCAAGTTGTTGTCGCGATGTCGTCTTTTGACCTCTCGTTCCTGGATGTAGCGGACGAATACGTGCATGTCCCGTCGCAGGTCGCAAGGGTTGCTAAAAACGTCTAAATTGGTGACGTCAATGGTGGTGAATTCAGTCATTTTGCATCACCGTCCTGATCACGTGGCCCGATTTGGTGATCACTTTTTCAACCGCCGTCAGCAGGTGGTTTGGGAAGGCAATATAGTCGTTGGGCAAAAAGACGACGTCTGTCGGGTTTGGGAATGCCTTTTCCAGTTGCACTTTGAGGACCAGATCATCCACGTGGGCGATCAAGAGGTTCTCGTGGACGATCTGTTTGCCCCATCGTTGCTCCACTGTCTCTAGCGCCTGGCGAAAATCGGGTGCGTTTTCATAGAGCCATTGCGTGAGGGGATGGTGTCGGATGGATTCCTGAACGTTACCTATCTTGATCAGGTCGGGCGAAATCACCAAGTGGGGTTGTCCCGAGTCCGCTGCTTGTACATTGGAAATCTGGGCCAAAAGTTCTAGACTGTCGTACGGCACTGTCTCAAGATTCAAGACTATAGGATGATCGGGAGCGGTGTGTAGATAGTGTTCGGGACTTGTGTCGGCTTGTATTTCTTCGGGCAAACGATAGTAAGTGTTACCGTCCGCTTCTTGTTTTGCCAAGATGCCCCATTGCCAGCCATATTTGCAGATTACGTCACCACTCCAGTGTATGTTGCAGAATATCTGGAGTGGCATATTCAACTGATCGGGGCGAATCCATTCATTATCTTCCAATTGGGAGAAAACATAGATGGTGGCTTTGGTGAGAGATAGGCTTTTTTCTGGCCCACTTGTTCGTGTTCTCTGTTTTTTCTCTGGTGGGGGTGCGGAAGCTTCCCAACAAGCCTGCTGCCATTCCGACAAGCGCTCGGCGTAAAACGCATCGCTCCCGATTTGCAAATTCCCTTTAACTATTTTGAGGCGGTATTGCTCGTCTGATTTGGCCGGGGATAGTTGCTTTGCTCCAACAATCTCTGCCAGCTTTTGCCTGAGGACGCTTGATTGGATATCTCCGCTATCCTCGAACGTTCTGGTTGATTTGATCAAGGGGGGAAGAAAACGTTCAAATTCCCGGGGAAACCGAAAGCGCCACCGTTCCATCTTGGTATCGCCCTGCCAGGCGTTGGCTTCGGCGATGAGCAATATGCCCTTGCGGACGAGTGATGTCTTGACTCTTTTGAATACGTCTTTATAGCGTTGGGTAAAGGTCGGGTAATAGTACCGGCTCTGTATTTTTTCATCGGTATAGATGCGCGCAAAGAACGAGACGTCTACCTCCTCGCCCATAAATTGGAGCAGGCGCAAACACACGGTCTCTTCTTTTGTCAGGGAAGCAATCGCGGATTCCATGCCAATGTCGCAGAGAAAAAAGTTCTCAAAGAGCGCGCGGGAAGCGGCTTCCTTGGCGGAAAATCCCCGACTTTTGCAGATCGCCTTGATGTCGGCGTTGCTCAAAACCTCGTGACACATTTTGTTCAGCATCTGGGAAGCGTTCATACAGGGTCCTTTTCTGTTAGCTTGCTAGACCCCAAAGGTTTCAAAAACCTTTGGGGTCTAGGAATTTTAACACAAAGTCCTGATGTGTCCAATGCTCAGGGAGCTTGAGGGGATGTTTCGAGCAGCTTGGCCCACATTTGCTTGAACAACAGCGCCGTTCGCCAGAAAGCGACCGCCGCCATCCCGTGGGCTAGCACGGCAAACAGGGGAGGCGTCTGGCGGGTATAGTAGGTCCAGCAGAGGCGGGTGGTGCCCCACAGTTCCAAAAAATATCCCAGGCCCGCCCCAGCGACGAACGTCAGTACCGCCATCCGGTGATCGGTCGGGGTCAGGGTCAGTAGGGTGCATAGGAGTAGAGCCATTAGGGTGAGGGATTTGTCCATTGTCGGCCAGACAAAAATCAGCATCAATGCGTAAAACGTGGCAAAGATCGCCCAGTACAGGACGCGAAACATGGCAGCGTGGGGGGCGGGCGACCGGCGTTGGACCAAGCGGTGTAGCAACCGCGTCAAGCGGTCAATAGACAAGCTGGCGATGGGCCAGGCGGGGATGATCCAAAAGGGAGGGCGCTCGTGGGTGTAATAGACCCACAACTCGGTTTGGGTACCCCAGCTTTCGATCACCAGCCCGCCAGCTAATCCCACAAAGACGATGAGAGCGTCGGCCTTTAGGTCGGCGCCGGCCATAATGAGCAGTGACATGACGGCAAAATCGAAAATCAGCAGCCAGTCTATCTGGAGCCACAGGGGACGTCTCCAGTCCATATAGGCCAGCGCATCCCTGGCCAACGGCCACCAGACCACGCCGATCATGAATAGGGTGGCTACAAAGCCGCTCATCAAGACGTAACTCGATTTCGTCCAGCCCAAGGCGGTGGAGAGGCGTTGCCAAATACTCGTTAGAGAAACCAGGGGGTTTCTGAAACCCCTGGTTTCTTTCGTCATCTGCTTATTTGTCATTTTCCTGTCGTCGCGCCACAGTTAGGGCAGAATCGGGCCCCCTTGCGTAACTCGTTGTCACAGTGTTGGCAGCGATGGGGCTGTTGCTCCTGCACGAAAGAATGACCGCATTCGGGGCAAAAGCGAGCGCTGGGGCGTACGTGGACTGCACAAGATGGACAGCGTTCGACTTGAGGCGGTATGTGTGGACGTGGTGTGGAAGCTGTAGGCGATGGTGGTGTGCGCGGACGTGGCGGAGCAGAGGCCTTGGGGCGTCGGGGCGGTGGCGGAGTGGATCGGACGCGTTTGCTGCGTCGCCTCAACACGATCACGCCGACAAGTCCAATGAGCAGCAATCCCCCTCCTGCACAACACAGCCCCCCAGCGACCAAGCCCAGGCCAGTTACCGCCAGCAGGCCAGCCCCGGTACCTGATGTCGGAGGTATTGGCGGCGGGGTGGCGTAGGCTACTTGGGTGGGTGTGGGTAGTGGTGCGGGAGTAGGCTCTGCGCCCGACTCTGGTACCGGCGTGGGCCGGGGGGATGGGTTGTTGGCGGACGGCGACGGCAACTGTAATCGTCCATACCCGTGACCAGTATCTGGCCCAGAAGGCGCCAGGTCTATGGCGTTGCTCAGTATAAAATCGACCACTTCCTGGCGCGTGAACTGGGGATTGGCTTGCCAGACCAACGCAGCTGCCCCGGCAACGTGGGGGCAAGAGGACGATGTGCCGGTGAATTCCTCCGCGCCGTAGGTGGCCCCAGAGACACCGGTGGGGGCGGAAACCTCTGGTTTGAGCCGCCCGTCGGTCGTCGGGCCTTGTGAACTGTAATCGGCCAGGGAATCGTCCTGCCAGTTGGCGGCGCCCACCGTCAGTGAGCCGACAGCATCACCAGGAGGGCAGACACTATAGTCGGGTGATGGATAGGCGACGTCGGCGCCGTTTACAAAGATGTCAAAGGTCACGGCCTGGTCCACCTCGTAGGCGGTGACGGCGGCATAGACGGTGTCTCCGTCGGTGACATATGATATCCACTCGACCGGCTCCTGGCCCGACTCGCCGCTTTGAGATTCTTGGGAGGATGCTAGTTCGTTGCCTGCCGCGTCATAGAGAAACAGCTCATAGTCCTGCGTGGCCTGTTCCCAATCGTCATCCCACGTGAGGGCGACGTCTACATAGCCATAGTTGTAGAGGGCGAGCGACTCTTCACCCGCCGCAAACTCGTGTAGGTTGTCGCCGTCCTCGTCGGTAAAGACAGCCCGGTAGTGGGAGAGGGCCGAGTTGCCGGAAGAGTTGACCCACAGGATGCCCTGGGCGGCCAAGTCATCTACCAATTGGGCGTCCCACTCGCTGCCGTCGCGCGGGCCGACGATACTGCTGGCCGAGTGGGAGATGATGTCGACGTTGTGGCTCAGCAGCCAGTCCACCGCTTCACCCATGGCGGCGTCACTGCCATCATACCAGGCAAAAAAAAGCTCGGCGTCGGGGGCGACTTCGTGGACGATCTCGGCGCAAGCGGTGCCGTGGATTTCGTCTTCATCGTACCAACCAAAGGTGGCCATTGGCACATCGTTGGGCAGTTCTTCACCCAACAGATCCTCGTAATTGCTAAAGCCCAGGTCGAGGACGCCGACGCGCAGCCCCGCGCCGGTGATGCCCGCCTCGTGCCAGGTGTTGGAGCCGATAACGGCCACGCCCTCGCCAGGGATGGAGCTGCCGTCGTGGATGCGCTGCTCGGGCAGTTGCACGCCGATGACGTGTTCCAGTTCGGTGAGTTGGTCAAAGATCGCGCCTGGTTCGTTGGTCTGTAACTGGGCCTCGATCAACACGATGGGCACGGCGACGTTGACCCGATCCCGATAGGCGCTGACGACGACGGCACCGACGGTCTCCAATTGGCTCACCAAGGTGGTATGGTCGTCGGTGTCGAGGATGAGAGTGATGGCGACGTCACCTTGTGGAGTCAGCATTTCGCGCTGACGGGCCAGTTCCAACGCTGCGTCGTGGCCGCCTTCCTCGTAGGCCACCAGGAACTCTTTGTAGACCGAGTCGAGTTCGGGGTCTGTGAGGATGGATTCAAGGGCTGGGTATTGTTCGGCCAACTCGATCAAAGATTGGGGTGGGGCGATTTCGGGCGGTGGTGGGGAGGTGTCCCGGACGTAGAAAAAAAAGACGGCGCCCGCCGCGACGACCAACAGAGTGCCCAGGATGAGCAGGATGATTACGGTTGTGCTGTTTAGTAGCAGATTTAGGTTTCTTTTCGAGATCATTGGATTCCTCCTCTTGCTATCGATACCTCTACACCGTGCTCTGAAGAAACGGTCATCGTGGCAGGTGAATTCTCTTGCATGTCTAGGGGCGCGTTGGCACGAGTGTGGGACTTGGGCGTCGGCGTCTCAGCAGGCTCCAACTTGTTCCCGGTGAGTTTGGGGCCAAAAGTGATGACCGCCACAATGAGGGCGGCGACACATATAAAGACGGTGATAATGGCTATCCATATTACCCAGCGTGGGAAAGAATGCTCTGAGGTGACCGGTGCGGGTGGGCGCGGCGGGGGGACCCACGGTTGTGTATGGTTGGAAGGCACTATGGGAGGCGGTGGTGATGGTGGGGTGGCGTAAGGCTGGGTGATGGATGACGGGGTAGGTGCGGTATCTGTCACTGAGAACGATGGTTGAGTCAGATCGGATGCAAGTGGCTTGCCGCATCGCGGGCAGAAGCGAGCTTTGGGTTTGGTAGTGACCCCACAAGCGGGGCAGATGTTGACTGGGATGGCTGGTGGAACGGCCTGTTGCGCCAATGCTTGTCCACACTGTTTGCAGAAACGGGCGTCGGGACGATTTTCTAGGCCGCATTTCGGACATTTCATTGGGGGCCTCAACATGAGTCTCGATATAATGACAGATTATGACAGTAGTGGATTGTTATGGCGCGCGCATTTCAAGGTTATCGAATTCAAAAATGGCTGTATCCTTAGCCTCGACGAGTTCTATCACCATCCCGGCTTGTCCCTGACTCAATCGATCGTCTTGCGCCTCGCCAACGTATTGGTCGTTGACGTAAAAAGTGTAGCTGGCACCTTGTGCGATAACGGTAACCCGATTGACTTTGTTTGGGCGGGCTGCTGAGGTTTCGGTCCAATCAATCACAGTGTCCCATTCGCCCTCGTGCCGTAGTGAAAACTTGAAACTTGAATCATCCTGTAGTTTAAAGATCGCATAGTTGTCCTTGTCGCTCTTGCGGAATATCAGACCGTATTGGCCGTTCTCAACGCCGCTGATCCGTCTAGCCTTTACTGTCAGATAAAAATCATTGTCCAAGGTAACATCGGGGATGCTCCACCATATTGCGTCCTCATTAACGGTCGCGTCCCAACGGTACTTGCCGTCGGTGATGAGTTTTTCTCCCGAGATCAGGTCACCGTCGTATTCGCCCGTGTACCAGTCGTTTTCGTTGCTATTAAAGGTGTCGCAAAAGATAATGGGCCAATCGGTGGGGGCTAGGGGGCTATCGTGGATGCACGCTTGCACGGTTGCGGTCGCTGGGTCTTGTGGCGGGACGGTTGCTTGAGCTTGCGCCGCGGCCGTCGCTGTCGATTTTGCCTTGGTAGTTGCCTGGGCCTGTACTGTGCTGGCTGCTTCCACAGCTTGCGTGGTTGACGTCGCCTGTGCCTGGGCTGTGGCTGTTCCTTGGGCTTGATGCATGATTACTTCTGACTGGGCTGTGGATGTCTGGATGATCCGGCCCTGGCGGGCTAGTCCCCGGAGCACCTGCATAGAGCCAAAACAGAAAAGGATCATGAATAGGGTGCTGCATCCCAGCAACCACGCCCACGGCACCCGGCGGCGGGCCGGGGCAGCAGCCTGGACGCTAGGTGTCGCTTTGACCTCGTCGCGTTTGGGGGTGGCGGGTGTCACACGTCCGGGTGTTGGAGTAGGGGGAGCACCAATCTTTAGCGCCGATGCCATTTCGTTGGCGCTCTGCCAGCGTTTGGATTGGTTCAGTTCCAGCGCGCGGAGCACTACTGCTTCCGTGGTTGATCTCACGCCGGGATTGAACTTGCGCATCGGTACGAATCGCTCTGGGGATGCCATACGCAACGTTGCCGTCAGTGGCGCCTGACCTGCCACCGCGTGGTACATAGTGGCGCCCATGCTGTAGATGTCACTGCGGGGATCAGTGTGGGCTGTGTCGGCCTCGTATTGCTCTGGCGGGGAATACTCTGGTGTGCCTACCCCCCGCATCACGGTTTTGGTGCGGGGGTCGTTGGGGTCCCACAGTTTCACCAGTCCAAAGTCGACCAATACCGCTTGCCCATCGGGCCGGATGACGACATTTTGGGGTTTGATGTCCCGGTGAATGATTCCCTGGTCGTGACAATAGGTCAGCGCGCTTAACAACTGTTTGGCCCAGGCCAGCACCTCGGATTCCGGTAGCGGACCACGTTGGGTGATGCGGTCGGCCAGGCTTTTCCCTTCTACAAAATCCATCACCAAGTAGGCGTTGTCCGCCTCTTCGAAAAAGTCAGTGACGCGGACCAGGTGGGGGTGATGGAGACGGGCCAGCACCGTGGCCTCTTGCTGAAACTGCTGGCGTAGTTGACCCAGAGTTTGATCGCCAAGCCCTGGCTGGGACGTCATCTCTTTGAGCGCGACGGGGACGCTGAGACGCATATCCCAGGCACGATAGACTGAGCCCATTCCTCCTTGCCCCAAGAGGGAGACAATACGATAGCGATTTTGAAGAACGGAACCAGTTGTCAGCATGCCTTTCCTAATCCTCGTAGAATATCAGTGTCACTTGACTGCACCGCAGGATATCACCAGTACGTATTTGGACCGGTTGTCCTGGATGCACGGGCACACTGTTGAGAAAGGTGCCGTTGGTGCTGTTCAAGTCTTCTAGCATCCAACTCCCAGGGCTGTACAGCAGTCGGGCGTGACGGCGTGAAACACCTGCCTGGCCTCCGCCGTGCGGTCCCAGGTCTACGTCAGGCCGAGAGGTGGCTTGGGGATCGCCCCGACCGATCAGCACCTCTCCTTGTTGGGGGAGGATGAGGGTTGCTCCGGTGCCTGCGACGACCAAGCGGGGACCCGCCACCGGAGAGAGCGCGCCGAGGCGGGCTGTAGCCGATGGTGTGACGGGAGTGGCAGACAGAGCGGCTCGTCCTGTGGCACCTGGCAGACGGGAGAGATCGTTGATCAGTGCTTCCATTGTAGCATGACGCGCATCTGGCTCGCGGGCCAAAGCCTGTAGAATGATGGCTTCCAGTTGCGGTGTGATGCGCGAGTTGAATCGGCGTGGTGGGGTGGGGGACTCGTGCAGTCGCCTGAGCATCAGTTCGACGGGTGAGGTGGCTTCAAAAGGTAGCCGTCCGGTTAACAACTGGTAGATGACGATAGCCAAGCTGTAGATATCGCTGCGATGATCCACATCGTCGCCCGCGGCTTGTTCAGGCGAAAAGTAAGCTGGGGTGCCGATGCTGACACCAGGTCTGGTGATGCCGCGTTTGCCGCCCACTAGTTTGACCAGACCGAAATCTGCCAGCATGGGCCAATCGGGGCGGGCCAGCAGGATGTTGGCCGGTTTGACATCGCGATGCACGATCTTCTTCGAGTGAGCATAAGCCAGGGCACGGGCTACGGGAACGACCAATGATGCTGTGTCAGGCCATTCCAGAGGCTGTCCGGTTAGGTGAGCCTTGAGTGTACCACCAGGGACGTATTCCATGACAATGTAGGCGGTGCCGTGTTCTTCTCCATAGTCATAAATGTTTAGGATGTTGGGATGACGCAGCTTGGCGATGGCACGGGCCTCGCGGCGGAATCGAGCCAGAAATTCTTTATCACTGGCCCCCTTGGCGTGCATAATTTTGACCGCTACCCAGCGTTCCAGTTGGGTTTGGTAGGCGCGATAGACGATCGCCATACCTCCCTGCCCAACTTGTTCAGCGATTTGATAGCCGCCGATGGTTTGTCCTTTCCAAGAATTCATTTTACAGGCTCCAGATCAATTGTCAGTCTGTTATATTTTACGGTGATAGAGGTAATTTGTAAAGGTGAGCCTTGCCAAGATTTTTGAACTCCTCTGTTGATGCCCGCCGAAACGATCGTTCCAAGACGATAGGGGGATCATCAGCCAGTAGAGAAGAACAAAGAACGGCCATGTGGTCAAATTGAGACTCATCATGGCCCAGTCGCGTGTCTGTTCTTTGAGACTTTTCCAGAATATCTTTAGAATTCTCATTTCTAGTACTGCTGTTGGGGTCACAAGGCAAACGACCGAGGGTTGCCACGGCCTTGTGGTCGTGAGGACCTTGACAACCGTGTGTTTATCTAAAGAGATGATAGCACAAATTGTGCGAAACATCAACTCCCCCTGCTACCCAATGTCATAAAGTTAAGGCTTGCAAAGACCTGCCAGGTTTTCGTCAGAGCTTTTGTGAACAAGATTTGACCTGATTAGCAGTGTATTCTCGGTCGAAAGTGCCTTACAAAACCTGGCATGGCTAGTTTTCGTCTCTTCGCTTCATGATGGTGCCTTGCTATCCAAATGGATGCTGGGGAGAATGAGACAGCCATTGCGGGACTTGGCTCCCGATGGTATAATCCTCTACCATGAAATCAAAACGACAATGGCAGTTATGGGGTAGTTTATTTATTAGTAGTGTGGCTCTGGTGTTGGCTGTGCGGCAGGTCAACCTGGGTGATGTGGCGGAGACGCTGGCTCAGGCAGAGTATGTGTATTTGATTCCGGCTATCGTGACTCCAGTGCTTGGTCTGGCCGCCCGTGCCGTTCGATGGCGGGTGTTGTTGGGCCCTGAAGTGAGCTTGGCTCGGTCTTTTTGGGTGACCGACATCGGTTATCTAGTCAGCAATGTGTTGCCCTTCCGGCTGGGAGATCCTGCCCGAGCAGTGGTGATTGCGCGGGGAGGGAAGATCTCTACCGCAACCGCACTTTCTACCGTTGTGGTCGAGCGGGTGTTGGATATGCTTACTGTAATGGTCCTTCTGGCGGTGTTGACTCCTTTTGTGAGTGGGGCTGGGACTGCGATGAATGCCGGTTTGTTTGCAGGAGGAGCCGCGTTGGCAGCTTTGGCTGTGTTGTTGCTGTTCGCTTTTCGGCCGGACTGGGGACGCCGGATGGCACAATGGGGGCTGGGATTGCTTTCCAAATTGGGGCTAAAGCTGGATAGCGAGCGTTGGCTTGGAATGCTGGACGGTTTGCTCGAGGGGCTTGCCCCGCTCCGTTCTGGGTGGCGCGGGGTAGCGTTGCTGGTTTGGTCGGTGATCACTTGGGCATTTATTGTTGCCTTTTATTGGGCTGTACTGCGTGCTTTTCTGCCGCAGCCTCCGGCACTGGCCGCTCCGTTTCTCGTCTGCATTGCGGCTTTGGGGATGGCGGTCCCTGCTTCCCCAGGTGCGGTGGGGATTTTCCAGGCCGCTATTCGTTATGGATTGACAGAAGCATTTGGCGTACCAGTGGACCAGGCAATTACGGTCGCTTTTGGTATTCACATTATACAATATGTGCTGGGATGTTTGTTGGGTCTGATTGGGTTAGGGCGGGAGAGTCTCTCGTTGAGTTGGTTGCGGACTCGAGCGGCGACTCAAAAGGGTGTCGGCGGAGAATCACAAGCAGAGGAGATTGAATGACTAGACGATATTTGATCACTGGTGGTGCTGGTTTCATTGGTTGCAATTATGCTCATCACTTGCTAAGCCGGGGCGAGCGTGTAGTAGTATACGACAATCTGTCGCGCAAGGGAGCAGATGCTAACGCAGCCTGGCTGCGCGAGCAACACGGAACAGATTCTTTTCAACTGGTCGTGAGCGACTTGCGCGATTACGACGTGCTGGCTGCTACGATGCAAGGGATCGATGTTGTCGTGCATTTAGCTGGACAGACAGCTGTTACCACTTCAGTGACAGACCCCCGGTCGGATTTCGAGGACAATGCGCTGGGCACTTTTAACGCGTTGGAAGCGGCACGGCACGCCGGCACCAATCCTATTTTTCTCTATTCCTCCACTAACAAGGTTTATGGCGGGATGGAGGAGGTAACTGTGGTTGAACAAGAGACTCGTTACGCATACGAGGATCTCCCGTTCGGTGTCCCCGAAACACAACCGATTGATTTCCATTCTCCTTACGGCTGTTCCAAGGGGGCTGGCGACCAGTACGTGCGTGACTATGCTCGCATTTATGATCTTCCGACCGTGGTGTTGCGTCAATCGTGCATTTATGGTCCCCGGCAAATGGGGGTAGAGGATCAGGGATGGGTTGCCTGGTTCATCATTGCCATTCTTACAGGGCAATCGATCAACATTTTCGGCGACGGCAAGCAAGTGCGTGATGTGCTCTTTGTGGATGATCTATTGAGCGCCTATGATGCTGCCATTGATCAGATTGATGTCGCAGCTGGACAAGTGTACAACATCGGTGGCGGGCCAGAGAACGTTATGTCTATATGGGCCGAGTTTGGCCCTATTCTGGATCGTTTGATAGAGCGCCCAATTTCTGTGTCCTACGATTCCAATTGGCGCCCAGGTGACCAGCGTGTTGTTGTGTGCGATATTCGCAAGGCCGAGCGTGAGTTAGGATGGCGTCCCAGTGTGGGGGTAGAGGAAGGTATTCAACGACTTTATCAGTGGGTTGCTGCCAACCGTTCTCTGTTCTCTTAGGCGTTGTTCAGAAACAGCGTCGCACTTGCCAAAAAAAACTGTTTAAGGAGTTTTTGTTGCGTGTACTAGTCGTTCTTACTTATTATCGTCCCCATACCAGCGGTTTGACCATCTATGCCGAACGTTTGGCGCAAGGATTGGTGGCGCGAGGGCATCAGGTTACTGTACTGACCTCTCACGCTGATCCTTCCTGTCCTCTCGATACAGTGGATAATGGTGTGCGCATCGTGCGCGCGCCGGTACTCTTTCGCATCAGCAAAGGCGTCATTATGCCAACGATCGGCTTTTTGGCGACGCGCTTGGTGCGGGAGCACGACGTCATCAGTTTGCACCTGCCACAGTTCGATGCAGCGGGCGTGGCGCTTCGGGGCCGTCTGATGGGTAAACCATCGTTGTTGACATACCACTGTGATCTAAAGCTCCCGCCTGGATTATTCAATGTGACGGTCAACCAGGTGGTACACATGATGAATCGGTTGGCGGGACTGTTGACCGACCGTGTGGTTGCCTACACACAGGATTTTGCCGATCATTCGCCTTTTCTGTCCACCTTTCGTCAAAAATTGAAGGTTATCCCGCCGCCAGTGGAACTTCCGGATGTAGAGTCTGGAGCAACGACAGAATTCGCCAAACAGCACAATCTAAATGGCAGTGGCCCAGTGATCGGGATGGCGGCGAGGTTGGCGTCCGAAAAGGGCGTCGAGGTTCTGTTGAACGCGTTGCCGCGCATATTACAGGCTTGCCCAGATGCGCGGGTGTTGTTTGCTGGGCAATACCAAGATGTGTTGGGCGAGGAGGCGTATGCCCGGCGGCTGGAGCCGTTATTCCGACAGTACGGGAATCGTTGGAAATTCTTGGGAGTACTCACACCATCGCAGATGGCGGCCTTTTATCCCAACTTGGACGTCGTTGTTGTGCCCAGTCTCAACTCGACCGAGTCGTTCGGATTGGTGCAGGTGGAGGCAATGTTGTGCGGAACGCCTTCCGTTGCCAGTAACTTGCCCGGGGTGCGCCAGCCGGTGGCGCAAACGGGGATGGGTGAGGTGGTGGAGATAGGTGATAGTGGGGATTTGGCCGAGGCTATCATCTGCATAACCAAGGACAAAGATAGATACATCCGTCCGCGAGCGGAAATCGCCGCTCGCTTTAGTACCGAGCGCACGGCGGCGGGCTATGAAGCATTGTTTGAGAGATTGCTGGAAGAAAAGAGACAAAAGTAGCAAGCGTTGTTCGGAAACAACGTTAGGGAATTCCAGGGAAATAAATCTTCCAAACGGATTTTGTGATGCAGTCAACGACACTTTGAAAAGATATATTATGACGGAATTCCTCGAGCTTTTCCAATTGTTTTGTAACTCGCGTGCGATTTATGAGCTTTTCCGCTGCGTATTTTGGGAAGAGTTAAAAACTGGAAAAGCCTTAAAAGAGGCAAGAGAAGCAACGTGAAGCAAAAACATCATTGGACCTCTGGCTTGCTCCTGCTCATCGGGTTGACATTTGCCATCTTGGGTTGGTTCTACTTTGCCTATCGGCAGGAGTACGGGTGGGACGGTTTCCTTTTTTGGGGCATCGCCGTTTGCTCGTTTGGATTGCTGTTGTGGCAGATGGCAGGTCGGGGGCTGCGTGCGATGGGCGCGGTTAGCGGCTTGTGGATTGTGGTGCTGACCGGGGTTATGACGCGCCAATCCAGCAGGGTCAACTTTGGAATACCCTTCTGGGTGTGGTTGATCGGCGTGTGTTGGTTTTTGCTCGCTTTTGCTTTACCCTTGTCGTTCAAAGGGTGGCGGCAGCGCCTGGTTGATTGGCTCCGCCGTCATTGGCGGGAAGTAGTAGCGTTGGCGGTGCTGTTGTTGGCAGCGTTGGCCGTGAGAGCTTTTGATCTGGAACACATCCCGACAAATCTGGGCGGTGATGAGGGAACTCAGGGTGTGGCGGCCCAAAATCTTTTGGGGCCTCCCTTGGGTAATCCCTTTTCGACCGGATGGTATAGTGTGCCTACGATGTCGTTCTTGGCATATGGCGTTTCAATGCGGATTTTTGGAGAGAGCGTGACTGGGCTGCGCGCACTTTCGGCGTTGGTGGGAACAGTTACAGTGCTGACCACCTTTTTACTGGCGCGAGAATTGTGGGGGCGGAAGGTAGCATGGCTGGCAACAATTGCGCTTGCTTGCGCTCACACTCACGTTCACTTTAGCCGGTTGGGATCTAACCAAATCTTTGACGGCCTCTTTATGACTCTCTCCTTGTGGTTGTTGGTGCGCGCGTTCCGTTCCAAGCGCGCGATTTACTTTGCATTGGCAGGCACAGCGATAGGGATGGGCTGGTACGGTTACTTTGGGGCACGATTGTTGGGAATCGTCATAGTCTGTGTCCTGGCCTGGCGAGTGGCAACCGAGCATGATTTTCTGCATCGTTATGGGCAATTGCTGGTGATCTTGTTCACAGCAGCCCTGATAGCTGTTGTTCCACTTGCACTGCACTATGCTAGTCACCCCGACGCATTGATGTCTCGCGCCCGGCAGGTCAGCATCTTTACTCCAGGCCTCTGGCTGGATCAAGCGCGAGAACTCACCGGACGCAGTACTGCCAGTCTGTTGCTTGAGCAGTTTGCTAAATCTATCTCGGCCTTTAACCATACAACCGACCCGACTTTTTGGTATTATGCCACCATCCCCACGCTTGATTTTGTCAGTGGTGTGTTGTTTGTTGTGGGCTTGGTGTGGGCGATGGTTCGCTGCCGTCAGCCTAACGAAGGCTTGCTTTTGGGATGGTTCTGGCTGGCCCTGGTGTTGGGATGGGTGATCACAGAGAATCCGCCCAGTAGCCAACGAATGACCGTCCTGTTACCGGCGTTGGCGATGTTGGTGGGCTTGGGATTGGACTGGTTGCTCAAATTGGGGCAGCGGGCGACAGGATCAAATTGGGATTGGCTGGCAGGTGTGATGCTTTGTGTTATCGTCGTTGTCAACCTGCGGTACTATTTTTTCGTGTATACTCCGACAGGCGTTTATGGGAATCAGAATGCTGAGGTTGCTACTGAACTGAGTCGCTATTTGATAGCGCAAGAGGACAATTACGTGGTGCATTTTCACGCGCCGCCGTTCATGTATTGGAACTTTGGGACGCTGACCTTTATGGCACGGGGTGTTGAGGGAGTAGATGTCCCGTCAGTGGGAGAATGGCCTGATCCGGACTTGAATCAGGGTGTGCGGTTCATCTTTTTGGCAGAACGGCTGGAGGAATTGAACATCATCCGTGAGCGATATCCGGATGGTCGAGAGATATCTGCTTACTCGAATATCAATGGCCGATTGCTGTACGTATTGTACCAAGTGGACAAACAACAATGACAAATGAAAAGTCGCAAATGACAAATGCTCAGTCTGGCATAACTCGTAACTTGTTTCTCATTGCTATTCTGTTGGTAGGCGCTTATCTGCGCTTTACTGGCTTGAACTGGGATGAGGGGCAGTGGATCCATCCGGACGAGGGCCATATGAGGATCATTACGTCACAGATCAAAATGCCAGACAGCCTCTCCCTATATTTTGATACGCATAACTCACCCCTGAACTGTCGCAACAGCGGCCACCGGTATAGTTATGGTACGTTGCCGCTTTTTGCGACTCGTATGACGGCCGAGTGGCTCGATCGTTCGTGTGACGAAGACCCTAATCCACTGAGTTCTGTCGCAGCGTTACTTTTGGTAGGGCCTTCCGACGACACAACATGCCGCCCCGGCACTTTTACGGGATCCCGCAGTGCCCAAGTTGGACGGGCGCTATCGGCGCTGGCTGAGCTAGGAACTGTGTTTCTTGTCTATCTGGTTGGGCGGAGACTGTATGGTGGGAATGTAGGCGTATTGGCCGCCGCGCTGTACGCATTGACGGCGTTCGCCATTCAACAAGCTCATTTCTTTACCGTGGACAGTATGGCTTGCTTTTTCACTACACTGACTATCTATTTCTCGGTGCGTGCAGGCCAATGTGGATCAGACCGATCCATCGAAAGTTGGGTCAGTTTCGGATTGGCGGGATTGGCGACCGGTTTTGCTGCGGCCTGCAAGGTCAGTGCAGTCTTTGTAGCTCTCTGCGTCGTGCTGGCAGCAATGTGGCGATGGTTGCAAACTCGCGGGCCTAAATCCGAGATATCAGATTCCTACCTGGTTTCCAATCCTCATTCTCTGACCTCGCTTTTTTTGTCCCTTGTTCTGGCTGGTTTATTGTCGTTGGTTGCTTTTCGTGTTGCTCAGCCGTATGCTTTTGAGGGCCCCGGCTTTTTCGGGGTTCAGCCCAGCCCCGAGTGGCTCGATCGATTGGGTCAGATCCGCGTCGAGCAGAGCGGTGAGGTAGACGTGCCTTATGGCCGGCAGTGGACGGATCGAGCGCCAATCCTCTTTCCTTGGAAAGATATGGTCTTTTGGGGAATGGGAGTCCCCCTGGGGGTGGCTGCCTGGGCCGCTTGGGTGGTTGCGGGTTTAGAGTTGTTCGGCTGGGCTGGTGCGGCCCAGCGCAAGTATAGCCACCTGATCCTGTGGGGTTGGGGAAGTTTGATGTTCCTCTATCTGGGCACTGGTTGGGTCAAGACCATGCGTTATTTTTATGCCCTCTATCCCGTGTTTGTGATTCTGGCTGCTTATTTGTTGGTTCGTTTGTGCCAAATATCTGCTCAACGATGGCGGCGCGTAGGCTTTGTTATCACGTCTGTTGCCATCGCTGGGACTGCTCTGTGGGCTGTTGCATTCTTTTCTATCTATTTGCGGACCAACACCCGGGTGGCCGCGTCACGTTGGATATTCGCCAACATAGACGCTGGTGAGGGGCTGACGCTAGCTAACGAACACTATGATTGGGGGCTGCCGCTGCGGGTAGATGGGAACGATCCCTTTGGCGGAATGTACAATGGGATCGAGATGCAGCATTACAATGAGGATACACCGGAGAAACGGACACAGTTGTACGACTGGTTAGACCGGTCAGATTACGTGATCATGGCCAGCAACCGGCTCTATGCCTCTATCCCACGTCTGCCCCCTCGCTATCCCTTGACAATTGAATATTATCGAGCGCTCTTTGCCGGCGAGTTGGGTTTTGAGTTGGTGGCTGATTTTACATCCCGCCCATCCTTGTGGCCGTTTCAGTTTCCTGATCAAGAGAACCCCTTTCCTTTGATTGAAGCGGAATACGTATACCAGACCGAGCCAATCAAGGTGCCATTTCCTCCGGCTGACGAAGCATTCAGCGTATACGATCACCCACGTGTGCTCATCTTTCACAAGACGGATGCCTATTCCCGTGAACTGGTAGAAAAGGTATTGGGGAAAATTGACTTGGAGCGAGTGATACAGGGTTTCAGTCCCAAGCAAGCTACCACCGCTCCCAACCTTTTGCGGTTTGACTCGGAGACTTGGAGCGATCAGAAAGCGGGTGGCACGTGGTCCGAGATGTTCAATCGCGACAGCCTCTTTAATCGCTACCCGGCGTTGGCCTCAATCGCTTGGTGGGTTGGCGTGACGGTGTTGGGTTGGTTAGCCTTTCCTCTCTTGTTCGTCGCGCTTCCTCGCTTGACTGACCGGGGATACGGTTTGGCTCGTGTGCTGGGTTTACTCTTTGTCGCATATTCCACCTGGCTGGTTGCCAGCCTCAAAATTCTGCCGAATACACGTGGAACCATCATGCGAATGGTCATACTTTTGGCGTTGGTTGGTGCTGGGGTGGGGTGGTCCAAGAAGGAAGAGTTGCGCCGTTTCTTGCGCAAACAGCTCCGCATGATCCTATTGATCGAAGGGCTGTTTATCCTGCTGTACCTGGCGTGGGTTGGCGTGCGGCTTTTGCAGCCCGATTTGTGGCATCCCAGCTTGGGAGGCGAAAAGCCAATGGATTTCGCCTATCTTAACGCGGTGATGAAATCTACCTGGTTCCCGCCTTACAATCCGTGGTTCTCTGGATCGGTCATCAATTATTACTATTTTGGATTTGTCATCGTTGGCACCCTAATAAAGTTGATGGGCACCGTGCCGGCAATCGGTTATAATCTGGCGGTGCCACTTTTATTCGCGTTAACCGGTGTCGGGGCATTTTCCGTTGCATACAATCTCTTTGGCACACGTCGGCGGGGTGCAGTGTTGGCAGGGGTGATGGCACTGGTATTTGTCGTGGTGCTTGGCAATCTGGGTGTGGTGCAACTTGTCCACAAATCTTTCATAAAGTTGGGTGGCGAGTCACCTCCCAGCACGATTCCGGTCTTTGCGAAAACGGTGTCCGCCTTCCGGGGGTTGTGGGAGGTGATTGCCCATGGCGCCAAACTTCCACTGCGTAACGAGTCGTGGTATTGGTATCCGACTCGGATCATTCCTTCCGACACTGGGAATCCAATAGCCGAATTCCCATCTTTTACTTTTCTTTACGGTGATCTGCACGCCCATATGATTGCTTTCTCGCTGACGCTGCTGGCGTTAACCTTGGTGATTTCTTGGGTACGCGATTCGCGTCCGCGTTGGTCCAGTATACTCATCGGCGGATTGGTCATTGGTGCGCTTTGGCCAACTAACGGATGGGACTATCCCACTTATTTGGCGTTGGGGCTGGTCTCCTTGGCAATGGGGATGTGGGGGGTGAAGAAACGGCCCTCTGTTTCTGGGAGTCACAGAGGGTGGATCAAGGGCTTTGTCTTGCGAGCGGGTTTGCTCATTGGATCAAGTCTCTTGCTTTACCAACCCTACTTTCAGAATTATGCCGCAGGCTACACGTCGGTTGAAAAGTGGAATGGTTTGCATACGGGCGTTAATATTTACCTCTGGATTCATGGTATATTGCTCTTTCCAATAGTAACTCGTATGCTGATCGAAGTGATCCGGGTAGGCGCACAAGTGCAGATAGGGCCAAAAGCGCGATTTGGTCTTGGGCTATTTGCCGTGGGTCTGTTGGTTATTCTACTGGTATGGTTTCTTTTAGGATATCAAGTGGCTGTAGTGACGATACCTGTGGGACTTTTGGCTGCGTATCTGGTCCTCGTGCCCGGAATGCCCATCAGGCGACGTTTATTGTGGTTTTTGGTGGGGACAAGTATGGCGCTCGGTCTGGCTGTTGAGATTTTTGTGATCAAGGGCGATATAGGGCGTCAGAATACTGTGTTCAAGTTTTATTTGCAAGTTTGGACACTTCTTTCTACCATTGCCGGGGTTAGCCTGGCGTGGATTTACGAGCGCGCGCGGCGCTGGCGGCCCGAGTGGCGGCAACTCTGGTGGACTGTGATGGGGGTGCTCATTTTTGGTGGGGCATTGTTTCTTCCCTATGGGATTCGCGCCCGTGCAGCCGATCGTATGTCGCCGCAACCAACCCTGACCTTGGACGGTATGGCCTTTATGGAGCACAGCACGGTATGGGATGGCGACCCCAATCGCGAAACGTTGGAAATCCCATTGGATGGTGACTATTTCGCCATTCAATGGATGCAGGACGAGATTGAGGGTTCACCAGTGATCTTGGAGGGACTTGGTTACCGGGAATACTTGTGGAGCAATCGTGTATCCATCTATACCGGTTTACCTACGGTGGTGGGGTGGCGTTGGCACGAGGTGCAACAATATGCCGCTCTGCCCGACTATCTTGTAAATTGGCGGCGCGACGATGTGCGTGACTGCTACAATACGCTCAGTATCCCTCACGCGCAGGAAATACTGACGCGCTATGGTGTGCGCTATATCTATGTGGGTGGGTACGAGTGGGCTTATTACGATCCGGTAGGTTTGGCCAAATTTGACCAGATGGTGGATCAGGGTCTGCTCCGCGTGGCCTATGACAAGCGTGGTGTAAAAATCTACGAGATAACGGGAGATTGAATGCACGATTAGAGATCGTGTTGTTTTCTCACAAATTTCGCGTTTGGTGTGTATAATAGAGTAAATGTAGCACATGTATCAGTGAGTAGAAAATGACAGACGCTGAAACCATCAAACACGCTATCAACGGAGACCAGGCCGCTCAACGGACGCTTTACGAGACCCATCACGCGCCCGCTTTTCGGCTGGCTTATTTGCTTCTCCAGGATGCGCGTGATGCCGAGGAAGTGATACAAGATGCATTTGTCTATGTGTTTCGCAATCTGCGTCGTTACGATGCTGGGCGAGGCACCTTCTGGGCCTGGCTGCGCGTGACCCTGGTGAGCCGCTGTCGCAACAAACGCCGTCGGCGGCAGTTGCAGATCGTCTCGTTGGAACTGCTTGAAACAGCCGGACATACTATGCCCGACGTTGCACCCACCAATGATCCGGTGAACGCGCTGGAGACGTTGGGTATGCGTCGGGCGGTCTGGGATGCGTTGCAGCAAGTCAGCTCTGGGGCGCGGGACGCTTTGGTCTTGCGCTACTATGAAGGTTTGTCATACGCCGAAATCGCAAAGGCCCTTGGTTGTTCGAATGATGCGGCCCGTGCGCGGGTAGCCTATGGCAAAACACAGTTGCGCGCTTTGCTCGTTACATCAGGAGAAGAAGCATTGTGCAGCGTAAAGGGCGTCGTGCATACAGCAAAGGCGGGTTGAAAAATGCGCAACATCCATCTGAATGAATTTGACTTAGCCTGGTTGGGCGAGTTAGATAACAATGATCTGGGGAATGAGATACCAGATGCTGAGATGGTAGAGCATCTACGCTGGTGTGCTGACTGTCGCAGCGCTATCGCCGATCACCAATGGTTGCAAGAGACAATCACGACAACACTAGCGATTGCAGTCGATGCAGTGTCCGTACCGCGGCCCAAGTGGTGGGCTGTACAAGAGGCTTTGCTTTTCGGTCGGCAGCGACAGGTTGCAAGCTGGCGAGGATCCACTATCGCTAGTGTTGTGTTGGCCGTTTGTTTGATGCTTTCAGCTTCTCCTCTGTTGGGGACGGCGGCTATGGTGGCACAAATGGTGCAGGCATCTCCTGAGGCTGTCATTGCCACCGTACCAGACATGAAAACAGACACTGTCTTGTCCCCCTCGGTGGCGACACCGACACCAGCTATTCAAGTGCAAAGTGATACACCGGCCCTGACTCCAGTCTTGGTGCTCCCGCCTACTCCAGATCAGTCTGGCATCTGAGATTAAATGAACCAGATTTTCCTCGCGTTTCGTTGGTATATGGCTGTCCAGGTTTTTGGCTTGGCTGCTCTGCCACTCTGTTTGCGTCTCTTTCGCCACCTCCCAGACCGTGGATATGGCGTGTCCAAGCCTTTTGGGCTTCTTCTGACCGGATGGGCTTTTTGGATTTTAACAACCTTTGGCTGGACGCAGAACACGTCTGGTGGTATTCTGGTCGTTCTACTTTTGTTGGTGGTTACGGGCCTTATTCTAAAGGTCAATCACTCGCTAGCTAAACCCTCTTTGCGAACGGTTCTGTTAACAGAGATGGTGTTCGCAGTCGCTTTTGTTTCCTGGTGCTTGGTACGCGCGGGTATGCCTCAAATTCAGACTGCTGGTGGGGAAAAATGGATGGAGATCGCTTTTCTGCGTGCTATCTTGCGTTCTGACACCTTTCCTCCCCATGACCCTTGGCTTTCTGGTTTTGCTATCTCTTACTATTACTTTGGTTACGTTATTATCGCCATGGTCACTCGCTTGGCATCCGTTCCGCCGTCTATTGCCTTTAACCTTGGCGTTGCTACTCTTTTTGCACTCGTTTGTACAGCTTCCTACAGTTTGGTTCATAACCTGGTCGCAGCGGAATCCAAATCTAGAATCTCGGATATCAAATCTCAAATCGCCGGATTGGTAGGGCCACTGTTAGTGGCTGTGATGGGAAACCTGGAAGGTTTGCTGGAGGTCTTGCACGCGCGAGGTATTGGGCCAAGCGTTTTCTGGGCCTGGCTCGACATTCGCAGCATTGACGGACCACCTCCGTTCTTTACCGACGGTAATTGGATGCCTCAGCGTTTCTTTTGGTGGTGGCAAGCCTCACGCGTACTGCAAGACTATACACCTTGGGGTACGGAACAAGAAGTCATTGATGAGTTTCCGGCCTTTAGCTTCCTATTGGGCGATATGCACCCTCACGTCTTGGCACTGCCCTTTGTTCTCCTCGCTCTTACTCTAGCCCTAAATATCTATCTTCGCATAGTCAATAGGAGTGGTCAAAACACATCAAATGATAGTCACATTGTCGATGATGTAAAGTTTGAGACTCGTAGCCTTTTTATAATTCGCAATTTTCAATCTTTTATTGCCAATTTCCCCTGCGAGGCTTGGGAGTTTGTTATCTATGCACTTTGCCTTGGTGCTTTAGGTTTTCTCAATACCTGGGATTTTCCCGTTTACCTCTTTGTCATTACCGCCGCTTACGCTCTGGCGCTTTTACAGATGAATAATGCTCCTCCCAGTGCGTCACAGATTGCGGATTTAGTATTTCGGGCTGTTATTCTTTTCGTCTGTCTTTTACTGATGGGCGTTTTTCTCTACCTTCCTTTCTGGATAGGATTCCGGTCTCAGGCTGGAGGGGTTTTGATCAATTTGTTTAACGGCACTCGTCTGCCGCAGTTTTTGGTCATGTTCGGCCCGCTTGTCTTTATTGCCGCCGTCTTTATTTTTGATCACGCGCAGCGCGGAGGCGTAAAGGTGCGAGAGGTAGGTGAATGGACAATGTTTGTGGCACTGTCTATTCTTGTGATCCTGCTACTTGTTTTGGGCTTTGTCATCCTGCTGATTCGGATGAACGTGATCCCGGCGCAAGGAGCGGCGGCTTATGTGGCAGCCTGGGTGCGGGGTGAACCTATCCCTCATCTAGAAGGTGTGGCGAATGCACGTGCTCTTATCGTTAAGAGATTGTTGTCCCGTGTACTTTATCCTTGGACCTCACTTATCCTTATCGCTTGTCTGGTTACTATTGTTTTCCTTTTTGTAAAGCAAGTGAAAAATGTGCTTGGTGATAGGTCTCCAGTATCTCTGGTCCGCAATTTTATTTTCCTTCTCTTGGCTACTGGTGTTCTCCTTACGCTCAGCGTCGAATATGTTTTCCTGCGTGACGTTTTTTCGGCCCGTATGAACACAGTTTTCAAGTTTTACTTTCAGGCCTGGGTGATGTGGGCAATTGCTGCTGCCTATGCCTTGGCGTACTTTTTCCGTCAAGGTAAGGGAATAGCGATAGTTGTCGCTGCACTCTTAATTGCTGCCGGGTTGATTTATCCTACACTGGCCATTCCAGCTCGATCTGGTGAGCAGGGTGGGCCTCTCACACTTGACGGTGCTGCTTACCTGGCTGAGATGTACGCAGATGATTATGCGGCCATTGCGTGGCTCAACGAGAATGTCAGTGGTGCCCCCGTCATCTTGGAAGCTCCGGGCGGGGCTTATGAGTACGAGGGGCGAATCTCTGCTCATACGGGTCTCCCCACACTTCTTGGCTGGGCAGGACACGAGCATCAATGGCGTGGCAATTATGATGAGCAGGCTCTGCGCGAACCGGATATTGATACGCTTTACACCAGTGTGGATCTAGGTGAGGTGCAAAGCTTGCTGGAAAAGTATCATACAAGTTACGTTTATGTGGGCCCGCTTGAGCGTGGACGCTATCCTTCTGCTGGCCTGGCAAAGTTTGCCGGATTGATGGAAACAGTCTATGAAACTGATGCTGTGACCATCTACCGCTATCATCCTAATACGGACGATTAACCATGAATCAACGCAAAATACACAAACCATTCACTGTCGAGGCAGCTTTGTGGGTTCTCATTGCTATCATTGCGCTCGCATTGCGCCTGGCTCGCCTCGATGCAGCTCCACTCAGCAGTCGCGAGGCCCGCGAGGCAATTCTGGCCTGGCGAGCCGTAACTGGGCAGGGAATGCCAACAACGGGTTACAGCCCGTTACTTTTTGGCCTCAACGCTCTGATTTTCGCTCTGTGTGGCACAAGCGATGGGTTGGCCCGTCTGTGGCCGGCTCTCTGCGGCAGCGCTCTGACTTTGACACCATTTCTGCTCCGAAAGCACATTGGGCGGATGGGGGCTTTGGTGGCTGGGTTCTGCTTGACCTTTTCGCCCACATGGCTCTTTGCCTCTCGTCAATTGGATGGTGCAATAGTCGCCGCATTGGGCGGAATGGCAGTCCTAGGTGGGTTGATTCACTTCTTTGGTACAAGGGAAAATAACACTGCAGACCGGTCCTGGCTTGCTCTCGTGGCAAGTGGTCTTGTCTTGGCGGTGACGAGCAGTTCGTCGGCTTTTGGGTTATTATTGACTTTGAGCTTGGCCTCGTCAAGTTTCATGTGGGCCTGGTCTACTGATGCAATGCGACGTGGGTTGGGGATGCTAAAATCGCATCAAAGATATGTGCTCGCAATCTCTTTGTTTACAGGCTTGGCACTCTCGACCTCATTCGGGTGGAACTTGTCTGGGGTGGGGGCATTGGGCGATTTGCTGTCAGATTGGATTGCCCGTTTTAGCCCGTCACCAAACTTCATCGCATCTCCCATCACCTTTTTGACCGTTTACGAGTTATTCATTCTGTTCTTTGGTATTGGCGGATTCGTGTGGGCCATTCGACGGGGTCATCGATTTGGCATGTTGATGGGGATGTGGGCTGGCGTGAGTATTCTGCTGCTATTGCTAATGCCGAGTAGAAAAGTGTTGGACATACTATGGCCACTTTTGCCTTTGACAATGCTTGTCGGTGTCGCGATAGAACAACTTGTAACCAGTCTGCGAAAACGAGGAGATTGGCTCAGCGAGGGATTGCACATCCCCGTAGTAACGTTCTTGTGGATTCATTTTTACTTGATGCTTGCGCGCTATGCTGTGTCAAGCTACTCAGCCGATCAGAATGCCTCCCTGATTTTGGCATTGCTGACGGTGGCCTTGCAAGTTCTGCTGACCATAATCTTTGCATTGGGCCTGAGACTTGATGCCGCGTTGCGTTCTGTTGCTGTAGGCACAGGACTTGTGCTCCTGGCGATGATGCTTTCAACGGGGTGGGGGGTTGCGTACGTACGCCCTACCGATCCGCGCGAGATTTTAGTGGGTCAGGCCAGTGCTATCGAGATACACGACTTGGTTGAGACTCTACGCGACGTCTCGTGGCGTGAGACAGGATTGCCACAAACACTACCCTTTACACTCAAAGGCGAGTCAGACTCGGTTCTGGTTTGGTATTTACGTGATTTCACAGCCAGAAAAGATAGCACAGAAGAAGACATGGGAGATGCATCAATAGTGGTGACTGTACAACAAGGTGCGGGTGTCTCTTCACGCGATGGGTATGTGGGGCAGGATTTTGTATTGCGCCGCAGTTGGGATTTTTCCAGTGTGGCTTGTGTGTGGGAACAACCACCTCAGTGTTTTTCTTTTATTGGTTGGTTGCTTTATCGAACTGCTCCTGCCTCTCCTACAGTCACAGTTGATCAAACCACTGTGCTCTGGTTAGACCAAGACGAATAATAGTATGATCGAAGCTTCGCATAGTCATTAGGGCGCCTTTATTATACCTTTTGTCCAGCCAAACTGCTGGGAAAGAAACCCAGCCTATGCGAATAACGAGTCAATGATGGAGAACAATGAAACAAATGTCGCTTGATAAACCCGTGATAAACTGGACTAGATTGGATTGGGAAAAAGTGCTTTACATTCTGATCATCCTCGTGGCCCTAACTACTCGGTTGGGGGGGGTGGGTGACCGGGTACAGAGCCATGACGAAAGTATACATACACAATATTCATGGAACCTGTATACTGGCCGCGGTTTTCAACATCAACCATTGATGCACGGACCTTTTCTCTTTCACGCTACAGCTTTGTCGTATTTCTTTTTTGGTGACAATGATTTTAGTGCGCGATTACCGGTTGCCTTAATGGGCGTCCTGGTTGTGGTGTTTCCATGGCTGCTGCGCCGTTGGATGGGACGAACTGGAGCCCTCGTCGCTTCATTCTTTCTGCTCATCTCTCCCTCCATCGCCTACTACTCGCGCTACATTCGCCATGACATCCCCATTATCCTCTGGTCTCTCATCGTCATCTGGGCTATTTTCTCCTACTTGAGTGATGGTCGTGAGCGTTGGCTATACTTGATGGCAGCCGGTGTTTCATTGATGTTTGCCACCAAAGAAGTTTCTTTTATCTATAATGCTATTTTTGGCTTTTTTCTCGTTGGCTTGTTCACAATTCAGGCGGTTAGGCAAGAATGGTCAAGTGAACAACTCAAACCCTTGTTCTTGGCTGCACTGACAGTTATAGTGATTGGGCTCCTGGTCCTGGGACTTGGTGTGTCTTTGAGATCAGAAGAGCAACCAATATTGGTTTGGTGGGCCATATCTGGCGGTTTACTGGCCGGGATAGCACTGCTGATCGCAGTGATTTTTTTGCTCATTGGTGTATGGAACAATCTCTTCAAGTATCGGACCTTTGATCTTGTCATTCTCTTGGGCACTCTTTGTCTCCCGTTTCTTTCACCCATCTTGATTCAGGTCGCGAATTTTGACCCACTGGATTACAGTCCACCCACACTCTATTACTCTGGTGCTATCACGGGCATAGTGATGATAGTTTCAAGCGGTATCGGCTTGTTTTGGAGCTGGCGGCGATGGGGTATTGCGGCCATAGTTTACTATGCGATTTTTGCTATCCTATTCACAACTATTTTCACCAATGGTACTGGCATCGCCAGTGGGTTAGTCGGATCGTTGGGCTATTGGTTAGCCCAGCAAGCGGTCGAGCGTGGCAGTCAGCCCAAATACTATTACATAGTTATGACAATGTTGTACGAATATCTGCCATTAATATTGACTCTTATCGCACCTATTTACTTGTTCATTCGGGAGGGGGTCTTGTCTCGGTCTCGCATCTCTAATTCTCAGTCCGAAACTGAACAAACTTTCCCAGAGTCAAAAGCGACCTATCCTATATTGTCACACCAATCTTTGTTTGTTGTTTTTCTCTTGTGGTGGACTGGAACAGCTTGGCTTGGATACTCTCTTGCTGGCGAGAGAATGCCTTGGCTCACTGTCCACTTGGCACTGCCAATGATTTTGCTCTCTGGTTGGTTAATCGGACAATTTATCAAGGGAATCCACTGGCAACGGTTACGCAATCATCGCCACATCTGGCTGATGATACTCATTGTTCTCCCATTTATTGTAGCGATGGTAATGCTAATCAAAGCAACCATAGCAGGTCCTTTCCAGGGATCTGAACTCGAACAATTAAACATCACCGAACAATTTCTAGCTGGGTTGGCAGGCACATTGATTCTCGGTAGTGGATTAGGGTATCTAGTACATCGCAGTGGATGGCGTATAGCTGCACGTATCTTGTTACTCATGATGCTGTTGACGACGGTCTTCCTCACAATTCGCACTGCCTGGCGCTTTTGCTACGTTAACTATGATTATCCAACCGAGTTTTTGGTTTATGCTCACTCCGCTCCTGCTGTTCATGAAACGATGCGCCAGATAGACGAGTTATCGCGTCGCACCGTTGGCGGTCCCAATCTCATCAAGGTTGCTTATGGTGCGGAGGCATCCACATTGTTTTACTGGCAACTGCGCAACTATCCCAACGCCACTTTTTATGGTGAAACCCCCTCGCGAGAACAGATGGAGGCCCCCGTTGTCATCGCGGGACGAGAACAGTGGGATATGGTAGATCCCTATCTGGCCAACGATTACGTCTTTGATACCTATACGTATCTGTGGTGGCCATCAGAAGACTACCGTAATTTGACTTGGGGACGCATTACCCATGCCATTACCGACACACAAACTCGTACTGCACTGTGGGACATTTGGTACAATCGTGACTTTGCTCGTTACGATCAAGTGACAGGCAAAACACATACCCTTGATAAATGGCCATTACGCAGTGACTATCGCCTTTACATTCGTCGCGATTTGGCCGCGCAGGTATGGGAAGGGAACATGTCAGAGCCAACCGATGGCTTGCAACTCGGCCCCGTCGACCCCTATGCCGAAAGTTGGCAAGAATTGAGCGCACGGCTGGTATTTGGAAGTCAAGGCGCAGAATTAGGCCAATTTGAGAGGCCCAACGGCATCGCCATTGACCCCAACGGTCGTTTCGTTTACGTGGCCGATACAGGAAACCACCGCATTCAAAAATTCACTACCGATGGCCAGTTTGTTGCTGCCTGGGGACAAAACTCCACCGTCGAGACCGAGAGAGGAGTAGCCAAAGGTTTTAATGAGCCTTGGGATATTACCCTATCACCCACAGGAGATATTTACATAGCCGACACCTGGAACCATCGCATTCAAAAACTAGATGATGATGGCAATCCAATCGCCGCTTGGGGCTTGTTCGGCCAATACGGACTTGGGGATGGTGCAATCGGCCAGAGTGCATTTTATGGCCCGCGCGGCATTGCCATTGATTCCAGTGGGCAAATCTATGTGGCTGACACGGGCAATAAGCGCATTCAAGTCTTTGATTCCAGTAATCACTTTGCCTTCCAGTGGGGTGGGGGTGGTATTGTGGAAGGGTATCTAGATGAGCCAGTCGGTATCGCTGCCGCACCCGACCACGTACCAGCATCTGCCGCCGGTATATATGTTGCTGACACGTGGAACCGGCGCGTACAGGTCTTTGACTCAAGCGGAACATACCTACGGCAATGGTCTATCGCTGGGTGGGATGTAGGGTTACCCGACGAAAAACCCTACCTGGCAATAGATGCAAATGGCTATGTGTATGTAACTGATCCAGGTCATTATCGAGTGTTGGTATTCGATCACTTGGGCAACTATATTCTCTCCTTCGGCCAATACGGCTTTGATGAACAGTCTTTCGCACTCCCCATGGGTATTGCTATAGCTGATGATGGATCTATCTACATAGTAGACAGCCAGGCTGCGCGAGTGCTTGTTTTTGATCCACCGAATCTCTTTGATCCGGCGAGTGTGGAACCATAGGCAAACAGAAATGCAACAGAGGAAATACATGGAACAAACATTATTAGATAAACCCCTGAACAGCCTTGTCAAACTAGATTGGGAAAAGACCCTTTATATTTTGATCATTATCCTCGCTCTCGCTACCCGGTTGTGGGGTCTAGGCGACCGGGTGCAGAGCCATGATGAGAGCCTGCATACAAAGTTCTCATGGGATCTATACACCGGCCGTGGTTTCAGCCACACGCCGTTGATGCATGGCCCTTTTTTATTTCATATCACGGCTTTCTCATACTTTCTTTTCGGCGATAATGACTTTAGCGCACGACTACCAGTTGCGTTGATGGGCGTCCTAGTCGTGGTATTTCCGTGGCTGCTGCGTCGTTGGTTGGGACGAATCGGTGCCCTCATTGCTTCGTTCTTTCTACTAATTTCTCCCTCTATCACCTATTACTCGCGCTACATCCGTCACGACATTCCCATTATTCTTTGGTCTCTCATTGTCCTCTGGGCTATTTTCTCCTATCGACGTGATGGTCGCGAGCGTTGGCTTTACCTGATGGCAGCTGGTGTTTCGCTGATGTTTGCCACCAAAGAAGTTGCCTTTATTTACAACGCTATTTTTGGCTTTTTTCTCGTTGGCCTATTCGTGATTCAGACATTCAGACAAGAATGGTCCAACGAACAACTTAAGCCCTTGTTTATGGCAGCACTGGTAGCTGTAGTAATTGGGGTCATAGTCCTGGGATTTGGTGTACGTCTAAAACAAAAAGATCAGCCAGTTTTGGTGTGGTGGGCCATCGCTAGCGGGGTGCTGGCGGGATTGGGATTATTGGCGGCCGCGACATTTTTGCTGACTGGTACATGGCACAGCCTGCGTGACTACCGGGAGTTTGATCTCATCATTATTCTGGGCACGCTTTGTTTGCCGTTCCTTCTCTCTCCGTTCTTGGTCCAATTTGCCGGGATAGAACCAATGGATCACAGCACACCCAATCTTTATTACTCGTTTGGTATCGCCGGCATTGCAGTGATGATTTCGGCAGGTATTGGACTGTTCTGGAACTGGCGACGGTGGAGTATTGCGGCTGCAACTCACTATTCCATTTTTGCTATTTTGTTTACCACTGTCTTTACCAACCGTCTTGGTATTTCCACTGGTCTGATTGGCTCGTTGGGATATTGGTTGGCTCAGCAAAAAGTTGAACGAGGCGGACAACCTTGGTACTATTATTTGCTCACAGTGCCTATTTACGAGTATCTGCCCTTGTTGCTCACTCTTGTTACTCCCATTTACTTGGTTATTCGTGCCATTCGCAAGCGGTTCCTGTCCCAATCACACATTTCCAATTCGCAAGAAAAAGAGCCCCTCCAAGTGTTATCTCAAGCATCAAGCAATGTGGCATTTATCCCCTTTCTCCTATGGTGGATTGTCATAGCATGGATTGGATACTCTTATGCAGGCGAAAAGATGCCTTGGCTCACTGTCCATCTGGCATTGCCTATGATTTTGCTCTCTGCTTGGCTGGTCGGTCTGCTTATCGAGGGGGTTGACTGGCAGCGAGTGCTCCAACATCGGATTTGGTTGATGATACTCGTCGTCCCTCCATTCGCTACCGCTTTGTTAATGCTGATCAGAGCACTTGTGAAAACTCCTTTCCAAGGGCACGAATTGGAACAATTGAACGTTACCGGTCAATTTGTAGGTGGGTTGGCAGGCACGTTATCATTTGCCACTGGGATAGGATACTTGATTTATCGTGCTGGGTGGAGATTGGCTGTGCGGGTTCTATTGTTGGTCGTATTGTTGCTACCAGTTGTTCTTACTATTCGCACAACCTGGCGCTTTTGTTACGTCAATTACGATTATCCAACAGAATACTTGGTCTACGCCCACGCCAGTCAAGCGGTCAAAGAGACAATGCATCAAATAGACGAGTTGTCGCGTCGCACCGCCGGCGGATCTAAACTCATCAAGGTTGCCTATGGTGCTGACGGTTCCTGGCCGTACCATTGGTACCTACGCGATTATCCGAATGCAGTTTTTTATAGCAGCACGCCTTCGAGAGAGCAGATGAAAGCTCCGGTCGTCATCGCGGGCCGGGACGAGTGGGATGAAGTGACCCCCTATATGGGCAATGACTATGTCGTCAATACCTATACATTCCTGTGGTGGCCAATGGAGGACTATCGCGACTTGACCTGGTCACGCGTCACCCACGCCATCACTGATACGCAAACCCGTGCTGCGTTGTGGGATATTTGGTACAACCGCGACTATCGCCGTTACGACGAACTGACAGGAAAGACACACACGCTTGATGCGTGGCCGCTGCGCAGCGACTACCGCCTCTACATCCGTCGTGATCTGGCATCTCAAGTATGGGATATCGGTGCAACCGAATCGGTGGAAACAGAAACAATCTTGGCAGATCCCTATGCTGAAGGCTGGCAAACTCTAACCGCGCGGCTGGTGTTTGGCAGCCAAGGAGCAGAGCCAGGTCAATTTGAAAAACCGAATGGCATCACAATTGACCCCAATGGCCGCTTTGTCTACGTGGCCGACACGGGAAACCATCGTATTCAAAAGTTCACCACCGGTGGCCAGTTTGTCGCGGCTTGGGATCAGATTTTTGCTATCGAGACTGACAGCGGCCCAGTCGAACAATTTAACGAACCATGGTCTATCGCCGTCTCCGAGGACGGTACCATTTTTGTGGCTGATACTTGGAATCACCGTGTCCAGAAACTAGACTCTAATGGTCACCCGGTCACAGCATGGGGATTGTTCGGTCAGTACGGGGTTGCAGATGGCCGAGTTGGACAGGGTGCATTCTACGGCCCTCGCGGCATCACCATTGGATTCGACGGACAAGTCTATGTGACAGACACAGGGAACAAACGCATCCAGGTCTTTGATCCCAACGGTCAATTTGTTTTCCAATGGGGTGGGGGTGGTATCTTGGATGGATATCTCGATGAACCTGTCGGTATTGCACGTGGTTTGGATGGAGCCATATATGTGGCCGACATGTGGAACCAACGTGTGCAAATCTTTGATGCTAACGGGATCTATCTACGGCAATGGCCCATCGTTGGGTGGGACGCTGGATTACCAGACGAAAAGCCTTACCTGGCCGTAGATACCAGAGGATATGTTTATGTGACTGATCCAGGTTATTACCGAGTACTTGTGTTCGATGATCAGGGTAACTATGTGACTTCCTTTGGTCAATATGGCTTTGATGAACAATCGTTTGCGCTTCCTACCGGCATAGCCATAGGCGATGATGGATCTATCTATGTAGTAGACAGTCATAGTGCCCGGGTGCTCGTTTTCGATCCACTAGATTAGAAAGATTCGGATCCCGATGAAACTGGCTGGCGGGTCGACGCAGTCGGGGTAGTGACCCATTGCAATCAGCAATGAAGAATACCCAATTTTTCGCAAAGCACACTCTGCACCAACCCAGGCTCTTACCCGAAATGATATCAGGGACTCGGTCTTGAAAACCTCAATTACATATTCAGATATGCCCAGGCGACGAACAGATGGAGAACTTGAGGAAGCGACCATCGGGCGTGGTGAAGCGTTGTGCATTGCAACGCGCAACTATTTCGACGAGGTCACGCTGTTTGGCCGATTGCCAGAAGCCGTCGAAGAATATCCCGATGTGATCAATGACAAAGCCATCCATTTGCATGAAAGGTAACAATGTTTTGTAGGTTGACTGGGCATAAGATTCGGGGAAGACGGTGTCCCGCAACAGTTGCAGGACGTTGACCAAGCACAAGCGCAAAGAACTGACGAGTTGATCTTTACGGTTGTCCAGTTCGTACATCGGATGGTCCGTCATCCGCCGAGTGACCTTTGCCAAGGTCTGCACCTTTTCTTCTCGTTCAGCATGGTAGCGAGCCAACTTTTCTTCCTCGTGTTCAACCGCTGCGGTAGCAATTTCTCTGGAGGCTTGTAGCAGTGGTATGTGTCAATGACTTTGACACAACTCGGGCACTAATTTAGGGAAGAAAATGCTCAGTTCGTCGGCTGGGACCAGAGGCTGTTCCATGGTAGCCAGGTGTTCGTTCAGGTCAAGTGTCAAGGGACGATTCGCTCTTCACCCTTGACCCGGTCTGCGTGCTTGACACCATGTCGCTTGTCTCTGGCCCAGCCAAATGGCTACAGTCATCATGTTCTTTCTTTGGTTGATTGATCC
>JAAEPW010001337.1 GCA_024232355.1 Chloroflexota bacterium
ATTCTGGGATTAGCTGTGGCTGCATTAGGGTGAGGATAGCAGATTTCGCAGATGAAAAGCAGGTGTTGTCCGGGACGCGTGCTTGCCGTAATATCAACCCATGGCTGATTACGATCGCGGCTACAAATTGCTCTTCTCCAGCCCGGAGATGGTGCGAGATCTTCTGCTCGGCTTCGTGCGCGAGGATTGGGTTGCCAAGCTCGATTTCGATTCACTTGAAAAGGTCGCTGGATCCTACATCTCCGACGACCTGAGAGAACGCCACGACGATGTGATTTGGCGTGTGCACTTTGCAGACAAATGGCTATACCTCTATATTTTGTTGGAATTTCAATCCACCGAAGATGTTCACATGTCCGTTCGCGTCCTGACATATCTCGGGCTGCTCTACCAGGATTTGATACGCGGCAAACAGTTCACACCGAACGGCAAGTTGCCGCCCGTCCTGCCGATTGTACTTTACAATGGCGACAGACGCTGGACAGCGGCCGAGGAGATCTCCGAGCTAATCGAACATATCCCCGGCAGCCTAGCGCGTTTCAGTCCGAAGCTCAGGTACCTACTGATTGATGAAGGAGCGTATGAGCACACCGAGCTGGAGTCGCTCAAGAACCTGGTCGCGACGCTCTTTCAGCTTGAAAAGACACCAATGAGCGAGGTAGCCGACGAGCTGCTTTACAAATTTATCGAATGGGTTTGGGACAACAAAGAGCTACAACGGGCTGTTGCTGTTTTCCTTACTCGTGTATACTTTGACAACAAGGTCGATGTCTCGGAGATATTTCTCCGGGCAAAGAATCCAAGCGAGGTCAAGACCATGCTGGAGAAAAACAGAGAGAAGTGGGACCAAGAATTGGTGGCAAAAGGACGCGCTGAAGGTCTATCCGAGGGCGAAGCCAAGGGCGAAGCCAAGGGACGTATAAAAGTAGCAAAGCGTCTCTTGACCAACGGCATGTCTGTCGCTCAGGTGGCCGAGCTTACCGAGTTGCCCGAAGACGAGGTCCAGAAGCTCCGAGACTCCGTCGCAAACTGAATCCATCACCTAGTCCCTCAATCCTCAGCTGTCTCAGAAAGCCCATCAGCGCCCCCAGCAGAGCCTTGTAAGCTCCCCACCCCAGCCGGATGAGTCCGGCTGTGCACCTCCTTCAACTTTGTCACCGATACCTTCGTGTAGATCTGCGTGGACGATAATTGGACGTGGCCGAGTTGGGCTTGGATGTAGCGCACGTCGGCGCCGCCTTCTAGCATCAACGTGGCGCAGCTGTGGCGAAAGGCGTGACAGGCTCCGCCTTTGTTGATGTTTGCTCGCTTGATGTAGTCTCGGCAGAGCTGGGTTAGGCGGTTTGGGCTCATGGGCTTGCCGGTGTTTGTTACGAACAGGGGGCCGTC
>JAAEPW010001338.1 GCA_024232355.1 Chloroflexota bacterium
GGTTCCGCTCTACACGCGTTGACCCCGTGCTTCGCGTTGTAGCCTAAGGTCCCAGGCCCCCGTGCCGGGATTCGCCGACCTCACTCACTCGACCCCGTGCGAGTCTTGAGCTAAGTTTTTCCCTCCTTCCGTTTGGAACGGTTGGCTCTCTTTCGAGCATGTTTAGTGCTTTGGTGCGATGTCCGTCACTAATCGCACCATTCATGGTGGTCTTCTCGACTACGATGAGCACGACGAGGACGACGACCGCCGTTCGCTGCTGACTCAGCATACCAATGATCCGCTGGCCGAAAACTTTGCCCCTTCGGCTGGCCGGGTTTCCGCTGCAGGCCGCGCCGCAGACCCGCTGGCTCCTACGGACGCCAATCCGTCTCCACAGGTACCTGGCTCAGTCAAAGGTTCGCACATCCCCAGTGACGTTCCGGCCCCGGACTCACTGCTGCCTGACACAAATAAGGTCTCCCTCGTTGGGACTGTGATGCGCGCTTTGGCCGACTCGCATCTACCAGGCCGCTATTTGAAATCTAAAGACCGCCAGGCCTATCAGCAGGCGCACAAAATCGTCGATGATCCTTTGACACGTTGCCCGATTTTGGATGCAACCGTTCAGAACTATGCTAAACAACTCAATGTCCGGTTGGACACTAAATTTGATGAGACGCTGAAAGATCTCTTCCGCCGCTACAATGACATTTGGCATCCACTGTTGGCCATTCACGAACTGGCCGAATGTTCGTTGGACACTGATTCTGCGCTGAACCCTACTTCGGTCCAGAATCTAGTTTCTTTTTCGGCTCGGTACCTGGCCGCAGCCAATCAGAAACTGAATGTCTATCGACGCGCATCCGTTCTGGAGGCTCTTGATCTGGCAGTTTCGCGTGCTCGTACCAATCGCTCTGCTCCTTCTTTCTCGTTTCGCCACCCAATTCTGAAAAATGGCTCGTTGGGGGCGGATGTGTGACAGCTGTTGGAGAAAACGACCATTGCCCGCTCTTCTCTGACTTCCGCTAGTGATGGCAGCCAGCTTCCCCAACTGTTTGGAGGTGATTTGATAGACTCGCTCGTCTCCCAATCAGAAGCTGCCACAAAGACTTCCAAGGGCTTGGATCACATGCTGGGCGCCAAGCATGGTTCGCAAGCCGTTCGGGCCGCTAAGCGCCCTCTTCCCATGGCTCAGTCGCATGCTGGCCCAGCCAAACGTTTTGCAGGTGCGCCGCCTAACCGCTTCCAGTCGCAAAATTCGCGCTTTCAGGGAGGTCGTTCTTCGGCCTACTCGGGGGAATACGATCGCCGTCCCCAATCTCCGTCCCAGCAGAATTGGACGCGGGGTCGGGGGCGGCGCGACTTCCGCGAATACCGCGGCCAATCGGATCGCCTGCGCTCCACAGTGCACGTTCCCCAATCATCAGCGCACGACCAGAAGTGAGTCTGGCCTCTGGCCCTTTGATTCCTTTTGATCACAATCTTCAGAATCACCCAGCCCCTGTGGGAGGTCGTCTCCAATATTTTGTACCAAATTGGTCCTTGATTACATCTGACCGTTGGGTATTAGACACCATTCAAGGCTATTCATTGGAATTTGTAAATGCCCTGGCTCCGCCTCCCTTTGCGGGCCCTCAGCCTCTCAAATTTTCTCCGCAAGAGACAGCACTCATTGATGCTGAAGTTTCTGCTCTACAGGTTAAACAGGCCATCTCTCCTGTCCCTTCAAATGA
>JAAEPW010001339.1 GCA_024232355.1 Chloroflexota bacterium
ATTTGTTATTACTCTTTTCATTTGTCACCTCTGTGCTTTGATTTGCTGCTATATTGCCACAGAGTGCTTCAATTGTCCACCCACGCTAGCATACGTTGCGGTGTTACTTCTTCCGTTTGGCGATTTTAGAGTGTCACAATTTGGGGATCTGTGCATCTATATAGAGTGGGGATCAGCAAGAGTGTTATTAGCTAAAACAAGGAGGTATTTTGATGCAATCCAAACCACACGGTTGAACCTTTGAGTGTGATAGCCGGAGTCATAGTTGGTGTGATTGCTGGTGTAACTGCCGTAGCAGTTGCTGGAATTGGTCAGGCGCAAATCGTTTACTCTATTTAACAAGACAAAAGGATGAGGTGAGATAATTATGAAGAAACAACATGTTCGTTCATTTATTGTGATGCTGGTAGTGATTGCTACGGCGTTGCTCAACAATTCATTTCCTGTCTCAGTGCAAGGGGGCACACCGAGGGCAGTTGGTCTTGTGGACGGACCAAATATGACCGACTTGGAATTTCAGTTGGTCTCGCCCAGTGAAGGTTGGATACTATTCGATAAGCATCTCCATTGGACGAGAACCGGTGGAGCGGATTGGACCGAAATCACGCCGCCTGACCTGGAGCAGTCAGTAATCCGCGCTGTAGCGTTTCCGGATATGCAACACGGCTGGCTCATTCTGAGCGATTCTGATGAGTTAGGTGTTATCACCTATACCATGGCACGCACTTTTGACACTGGCAAAACCTGGCAGATTACACCGCTTTCGCAATTTCAGCCTGGGGATATGAGTGCGCTTGCCAGCGCAGTATACTTGCGCTTTATTGATACACAGACGGGCTGGCTGGTCATTGAGCAAGCCACGAGCAGCAACTTTAGCGTGGGCGCGTTGTTCAAGACCAGTGATGGTGGCGATAGCTGGACACAACTCTCCATTCCCATCGGCGAGCCAGTCTACTTTGTTACGAGCGAGGTCGGCTGGACCGCGGGTGGTCCTGCCGGAGACGAGCTGTACCACACCCAGGATGGCGGGCATACTTGGCAGCCACAAACCCTGGCGGCAGAGGGAGACCGACGATTGTTTTACCAGCTTCCTACGTTCGAGAACGCACGTACCGGTGTGCTACCGGTGATCGTCGTTGATGGCGACCAGACCAAAGTTGAATTTTACGTCACCAGTGATGGCGGTCGTTCCTGGAGCATTAATACAAGTGTACCCATAAATGGTGAGTTAGACCCTGCAACTCGTATCCCGCTCACGACGTTTGACACGCATCACACAGTGATGATCGCGCCGAATAGCGGGCATATGCTGAGCCTATCGGATCAGGATGAGACTACTATCGTAACTGTCCCAGATCATCTAGCAGCCGGGATCAGCGAGCTGGATATGGCGACGCCAACCGTCGGGTGGGCTAAATATACGTCCGGTAATTGTACCCCCGTGACCCAAACACGTTGCACTCTGGAAACCCAACTGCTCCGAACTAGCGACGGCGGGCAGAGTTGGATGGTGTTGGACCTGCCGCAGACTGGCAGGGTGAGTGCTGATAGTGTCACAGAGTCATCAGAACCCTCAGATGTCGATTCAACGCGGAGTCTTGGCAGTCAAACCCAAGCTTTTGTGGGACAGGGCTTTGACAAGTGCGAGATCGCCAGTTTGAATCAACTCCAAAATTGGATGACGCATAGCCCTTACAAAGCGGTAAATCTTTACATTGGCGGCTCGAGCCGAGCTTGCGCCAATACAGGATTGACGGCCTCTCTGGTGTCACAGGCCAGCCTACAAGGTTGGAAGTTTATCCCCACGTGGGTGGGGCCGCAAGCGGCCTGCTCTGGTTATTCGTCGCGAATGAGTTACGATTCAACGACTGCATACAACCAGGGGGTCAGTGAGGCTAACGCTGCCATCAACGCCGCCGCCAACCTCGGATTGACGTTAGCCGACAAGTCCGGCACGATCATCTATTACGACCTGGAAGTCTACGACACAACAAATGTCGCGTGTCACAATGCCGCCAAGTCCTTTGTGTCGGGGTGGTCCAGCCAGATTCGGGCATGGAATAGCCAAGCCGGTATCTATGGCTATGGGCCAGCCATCAACAGCTTTGCCAGCATCGACAATGCACCGGATGCGATCTGGCCTGCGCATTGGATTCACAGTTCATACAACTCGGGTGCGACAGTGTGGAGCGTTTATGGGCTGTCGAATAATCTGTGGAAAAATCATCAACGTATCCGCCAATATGCCGGCGGCCATAACGAGACCTGGGGTAGCACCACGCTAAATATTGATTGTAACGTGATTGATGGTATCGTGGCGGTTCTTGACCAATCTCCAACAAACAGGTACGTGGGAAAATTCGATAATCCGGCTTATGGAGGCGGTCCTGTTGTTATTGACATGAGAATTGGCGACAGTACAGTTTCCGGATACATCAACTTTAGCAACAAGTCTGGCAACTCGGCTTTGTGTGGAGCAGGTTCGTTTAGCGGTACCAGGAATGGCAACTCGATCCAGTTTAGCTTTACTTCGGACGACCCTGACTATGGCTGTGGTGCCGACAAGGGATTGGTGTTCAATGTCAGTGGCACGCTGTCCGGTGATCAAATTACGGGCGGTACCTATACCGTTGGCAGTGGTGAAAGCGGGACTTTTTCGGCCAGCCGGACGGCGCAGTATTCGGGGCGGTTTAACAATCCGGAGTATGGGAGCGGTGAGGTGGTCCTGGACATCGTGATTGGCGCGAGCAGTGTGGTTGGGTATACGGATTTCACCAACGATCCTGGGCACTCGGCTCTTTGTGGTGCAGGTCCATTTGTTGGCACAAAGAACGGCAATAGTATACAGTTCAAGTTTACCTCGAATGACTCTGATTCAGGGTGTGGTTTTGATTATGGGCAGGTTTTCGACATTGACGGTACTCTATCTGCTAATCAAATAGCTGGAAGTTACTCGGTTGACAATGGGGAAAGTGGGACTTTTTCCGTCTCGACCCCGGATGACATAGAGCCAGATGGCAATATTACGTCCCCATCTAACGCGAGCACCGTTGGTTCTACAGTCAACTTGAGCGCAACTGCTGAGGATAACACCGACGGCAGCGGCATTAACCGGGTCGAGTTTTGGATAAAATACAATAGGGAGTGGCATTGGATAGGCAAAGACACCACATCACCGTACAGCATTCAATGGAGTGCGCCGTCTGGCCTAAAATCCCAATTGCTCAGATTCGCCATTCACGTCTTTGATAACGCAGGGAACGAGGCGATTGATCCGGGCGGGTATCGTTATGCATATTTCTTTGCTTCTCAAGACAATCCCACCATAAGTGAAAACTGGGTCCCGTCAGACAGGCGGGCCTACTTGAACCAACGTTCGCTCACTCCCGACGGAAACATCAAATGCGGTGCGGCTAGCACAGCGATGATGTTGGCGATGAATGGGAAAATAGGCCGGGACTATGACTCGATGGCAAGCACGGCCAACGCTATTTACATCAAGTGGAACCCCCTTTGGTGGTTGGCGAAAAAGATGCGAGAGCGTGGAATGACCGCACAGACCACATGTGCCACGTCGAACAATGCTTGGAATACGATCAAGTCGGAGGTCAACGCTGGTCGTCCGGTGCTTGTCTTGAGCAATCGCTTCACCAAAGGTCATTACTTTGTGGCCGTGGGCTACCGGGAGAATGGATCCGACCGGCAGATAATCGTCTATGATCCTTATGGAAGATGGACGGGTAGCTATAGAAGCTATGATCGCAACTCGACGTCATCCAGCAGTCGCAAGGGAAAGTGGGTTTATTATGACTTTTCAAAAGCCTGGGGATATAGTTCCAGTTCCTGTACGAATGGAAGAGGATGGATGCTTACAGCTCGTCCTCAAGCGATGGATATGATGGGAATGCTTTCTGACACGCTGCCTGCCACGCCGCCGGACGAGTTCAGTGATGAACCGGAAGACATTGGTACTTTTGAGGGCGTAGAGGTTATTGCTGAACATGTGGTGTATTTACCGCTCATTCTAAGGTGAAAAAATCGGTCAGTCATCGAGTGCCACGCACCTCTCAGGTGCGTGGCACTTGGACAAGCATAATCCGGTAAGGACATCCGAGGTCGAGCTAGACGTTCCGGGTTCTATTGCCACAACTTGTCAACTAGGGTAAAATGCTGCTCTGTCAGATGGGCTTGGTTATGCAGTGAAAATGCTCAAACAGCTTGTAATTGAACGATTTCAACAAGGAGAACTCGCGTGACAAACAAACTCTTTCGCTCCGTTTCACTTTTGGTGTGTCTTTCAATGATTTTGTCTCTGGCTCCCCTGTCACCACAGGTAGGGTTGGCCGAAAATGTGTCCGATGATAGCAGTGTTCAATTGGTTCCTCTCGGTGTAGAGGAGGACATTGATGTACTCTCGCCTCACTGGTTATTGCCGCGAACATTGCCGGTGGTGGAAACCGCTCGCCAGATGGTTGCTGCCCAAGTCGCTCATACCGAGCCGACGCCGGTACCGATAGGAACACCCCTGCCACCAGGGACAGTAGGTTCACAAAAGCACTTTTTCCTGGACATATATCTACCAATCATTATTCGTGGGGACTCTGGGAGAAACGCAAACCAACCTTTGGCAGTGCAGAGTTTCGATCTGGTATGTGATGATGGACAGGGTTGCTTTTCCTACAACGGTATCTGGAACACTCCTGCTAATCCTAATCAATATTGCAAGTACGCCAACGATATGCGCTTTGGTTTTTCTTGCTATTTTGAGGCCGACTGCCTTTCAAACAATGACCTTTATTCAGTCTTTTGGAGACCCTATCAGGTATCAGGGTTTCGGTCTGGTAGGTATCAGGTGTATGCTTATATCTCGCGTTGTGACAGCCTTGACCCGCATACTCAAAGTGCCAAGTACTATCTACGACAGACCGGAGACTCGGCAGCCACAGCTCCGCTAATGGCTTCGGTTAACCAAAGGCATCCGTACCAGGATAACAACGATTGTTCAGATAGCGCGCGATGGGCCTCATTGGGCACACACGATTTTAATTCTTCTACTTACGTCGAGTTGCGGGCTTGGACGGACGAATCGACTCCTGGAACCAAGAGTACCGTCATCTTTGCCGATGCAATAAAATTCACTTTTGTCAATCAAGCACCAAACACCCCCAACCTGACATCCCCGGCAGATGGCACAGTCACGGCTAATTCGGCGGTGAGCTTGCAAATACAGGACACCGGCGACCCCGACAATTACCCCAACGCTTCACGCACTTTTGATTATCGCATCGAAAAGACCGATGCAACTTGGTCGCAGAATAACAATGGAACGGCAAGTACATCGTGGGCGCTTACACTGCCCTCGTTGGGCGAGTACAGGTGGCGCGCGAGGTCTTATGATGGAGCACTTTACAGCGCGTGGAGTGCCTGGCGATACGTTACATTGACCATTGATGATCCTGTACGTCTCAGTGCTTCCTTAACCCTCACACCGAATGAGCTGGATCATCCAGGTGGGCAAGTCTGTGTCAGCTTTGCTGCCAAGAACTATGGCTCGGTGACTGCGCCAGCGCAAAAGTTTCGGGCCTTTGTCCACGATAGCACTGTAACCTTTGGCGTGACCGGCGATGTTACATTGTCCACGGGACAAGCATATTCTTACAGTGACTGCAAGACCTTTTCCCAGACAGGCATCTACCGGGTTGTCGCCGAGCATTTTGTAGGCGGCGGCTGGACACCTCTTATCACCGAGGGCTTTACCGGCAGCGGCTATATCCAGGTCAAAGCCCCACAGCCTCCCAAGTCCCAACAAAAGAAAGGAGCCTCTCCCACCTGTGGTTATGCAGGCGAACCGGTCAATACTGTCACCGGCAACTATTTTTACGATTTCACCGACCTGACCGAGCCTACTCCCGGCCTGCCCCTGGTTGCTACCCGTTGGTACAATGCGCTGGACGCCACGGACGTTGATGGCCCATTTGGCTATGGCACATCCTGGACCTACAACATGACCGCCACTCTGCGGGCCGACAAATCCGCCATTGTCCGTATGGCCGATGGGCATCTGGCCTACTTTTTGGGAGAAATAGACCCCGCTGATCCCACGAACCTGGACGGCGTCTACGACGGTCAGGAGGAAGAACACGGCACACTGGAGCGCAGCGGTGACACGGCGGTCCTCACCACGCCCGATCAAACGGACTACCACTTTGATGCGACAGGCCGCCTGACTCACGTGACGCATCCCTACCCGGCAGAGATCATCGTCGTCTATAGCGGCACGCTGCCCACCCAGTTGATCCACTTGGCGGGCATGACCTACACGCTCACCTATAGCGGTTCCAACATTACCCACATCGCCTCCAGCAGCGGGCGGGCCGTGACATATACCTACACGATCTCGGACAACCTGGCAGCCGTCACCCGGCCCGACGGCTCCACCTACACCTACACTTATGATGAGAACCATCGCCTGACCGAGGCCCGCGATCCCAACAACCACGCCTTTGTGCGCAACATCTACGACGACGAGGGGCGCGTGACCCATCAATATGACCAGACCGATCAGGAAAGCACCTTTTCCTACGGCGCGACGATCACCGGTACGCGCAATTTTACCGACGTGCTGGGAAACACCATCACCCATACTTACGACAGCGACTATCGCCTGATCCGGGAAATGGATGCTCTGGGCTATACCACCGTCTACACCCGCGACGCCGATGGCAACGTCATCGCCCGACACGATAAGGACGGCAGCGTCTGGCATTATGCGTTTGACGAGCGCGGCAACACGCTTTCCGAGACTGATCCCCTGGGCAGTACCTGGACCTATACTTATGACGAGCACAACAATCGCACTTCCCAAACCGACCCGCTCGGTCATATCTGGACATACGAATACGACGCCAACGACCGCCTGATCCGCACGACCGATCCGCTATTGCACACGCGCGAGTACGATTACGATGCCCAAGGGAACCTGATCTGGGAGCAAGACGAGAACGGCGCAGAGACCTGGTACGCTTACAACGAATTGGGGTTGCAAACGGCCATCACTGACAGCATAGGCAATGTCACCCGGATGGGCTATGACAGCTTTGGCAACCAAACAGTTTACACCGATGCCAAGATCAGTGTGGCTACCTTTGTTTACGATGGCCTCAACCGGCTGGTTGAGAGCACCGACCCGGTGAGCGCGGTCATCACCTTTACCTACGACCTGATGGGCAACCTGCTCACCGAATCCGACGGAATGGGCCACCTAAAGCACTATACATACAACGAGTACGACCGCATTGTCGCCGAGACCGATTTTAACGGAAACACCACCCACTATGGCTTTGACGCGCTGGGCCGCCGGACAGTCGTCACCGATGCAGTGGGCCATACCACCGTCTACACCTACAACGGTGTGGGCCAACTCGTCGCTCGCCAGGACAAGAAAGGCGCGGTCACCCGGTACGAGTATGACCCGGCCGGACGGTTGATCCGCGAGACCGACGCCCTCAGCCGTACTACCGAGTACGTTTACGATGCAGCCGGCCGCCAGGTCGAGGTGCATCGCCCCTGCGATGCCTGTGATGGCGGTGTGGCTGTATCTTACACCGTCTACAATGCCGCCGGACAGGTGATCGAAGAGATCGACCCTCGCGGTGCAAATACCCGCTACGGCCACGATATTGTCGGGCGGCTGGCCGTGGTGACCGATACCTACGGCTATACCCGCACTTACACGTATGACCCAACCGGGCGCGTGATCCAGGAGACGGACCCGGCAAGCGCAATCTCCAGCTACGAGCACGATACACTAGGCCAGATCATCACAACCACCAACGCGATGGGCTACCAGACTTTTACTCGCTACGATGCCGTGGGCTTGCCCGTTCAGACCGTCAACGAGCGGGGCTACACAACCACGATGATCTATGACGCCAACGACCAGGTGATCGCCACGATTGACGCGCTGGGGAACGTCACCCAAAATGCCTACGACGAGGCGGGCCGCTTGATCGCCTCTACCGACCCGTTGAGCCGCACCACGACCTACCGGTACGACCCCAACGGCAACCAGATCGCCGTTACCGACGCGCTGAGCCACACCCGCCGCACTGAGTACGACGCGCTGAACCGCCCCGTCCGGCGAATCGACCCGCAGGGCAACGTCTCGACTACGACCTACGACGAGGTGGGCCGCGTCGTCGCCGAGACGAACGCGCTGAGCCAGACCCGCGTCATCACCTATGATGTCGTCGGGCGTAAGATCGCCGAGCGCAGCCCGCTGGGCTATACCACCGTCTATACCTACGACAGCGCCGACAACCTCATCGCCCGGCAGGAGCCGTCCGGGGCCGTGTGGCGCTACGAGTTCGACCCCAACGGCAACCAGATCCGCCAGATTGATTCACTGGGGAACGTCGGCGAGACGGAATACGACCTGCTCAACCGCGCCGTGCACGAGACCGATCCCCTGGGCGCGATAACCGGACGCGAGTATGACGGCGCCGGGCAGTTGATCGCTCGCACCGGCCCGCGCGGCGCGACCACACACTACGAGCACGACCTCTTGGGCCGCACGGTGCGAGAGACAACGCCGTTGGGCCACACGCGGGTCTATACGCATGACGGCGCGGGCAACCGCGTCGCCGAGCAAAACGAGCGTGGCTTTGTCACCACCTACGTCCACGATGCGCTGAACCGGCAAGTCGCCCAGACTGACCCTTTAGGCCACACCCGCTACACGCTCCATGACGCCGCCGGGCAGGTCGAGGCCGAGGTGGACTATAACGGCAACCCGACCAGCTACATCCACGACCTGGTGGGCAACCAGGTGCAGGTCACCAACGCGCTGAGCGGCACGACGACGACCGCGTACAATGCCCTCAACCAGCCCATAGCCGTCACCGACGAACTGAACCAAACCCGCCGGACGGGCTACAATGTGCTGGGGCAGGTGGTCAGCCAGACGACGCCCCTCGGATACACCACCGTCTATACCTATAACGCCGAAGGCTGGCGCATTGCGCGTGCTGACGCGATGGACGGCGTTTGGACGACCACGCACGACGAGGCAGGACGCCCCGTCCGCGAGACCGACCCGCTGGGGCGCGTCAACGTCACGATGTACGATCTCTTGGGCCACGTCATCGCCCGCACCGATGCGTTAAGCCGCACCACCCACTACGAATACGATCCCACGGGGCGATTGCTGGCCGTGATTGGCCCCGACGGCACGACGCAACGCTATACATACGACCCCGCCGGAAATATCCTCACCGAGGCCGACGGCAATGGCCACGTCACCCGCTACGAGTACAACCTGGAAGGCCGCCTGGTTCTCAAGACCGGTCCGCTGAACAACCGCTGGCGCTACCGCTACGATCCGGCGGGCAATCAGATCGAGACCATCACCCCGGCCGGGCACAGCATCGCGCAAGCGCACGACCCGCTGGGACGGCTGGCACGCAAATTGTACGATGGCGCAGAAACCGTGTCCTTTGCCCACGATCCCAACGGCAACCGCGCGGCAATGACCGGCACGCTCGGGGTGAGCGTCTACGTTTACGACGGATTGAACCAACTGGTAGCGAGCACCGACCCGGCAGGCCGGGTGGTGGAATACGGCTACGACACCGCCGGGCAGCGGGTGACCATCACCTATCCCGACGCCGTTTCAACCGCGAACTATGGATACGATGCCGACGGCAATCTGCAATCCGTGACCGCGCCAGACGGTGGTGTGACTGCCTACGAACGCGACCCGCTGGGCCGCCCGATGCGCGTGGCCCAGGCCAACGGCGTGGTAGTAGAGACCGTCTACGACGCCGTGGGCAACACGCTGAGCATCACCCAACGGGACGCGGGAGGCGCGATCTTTGCCCAACACACCTACATCGTGGATGGGGCCGACCGCCGCGTGACCAAGACCGAGACGCTGCCACAGGGCGCGGTGACGACCGCCTACACCTACAGCGATCTGGACCAGTTGATGAGCAGCATTGCCAGCGATGGGCGCAAGACCCACTATACCTTTGACGGCGCCGGCAACCGCATCGCGATGTGGGGCACGCGCGCCCGCAACGCCATCACCGAGACCTACCAGGTGGACTATGCCTACAACGCCGCCAACCAACTGCAGCAGGCGATAGACAGCGCCACCGGCGCGACCGTCTACTTTTACGACGCCGATGGCAACCGGACCGGCAGCCGCTCCACGACCCGCCGGGTGGATTATGTGTATGACGCCGAGAGCCGCCTGACCGAGGCGCGGGTCGAGGAGTGGGACGGCGCGCGGTGGGCTTACAAGGACGGCATCACCGAGCGCTACGCCTACGACGGCAGCGGGCGGCGGGTGCACAAGGAGACGATCTCGGCGAACCTGGGCACGGTGATCAACCGCCGCGAGTACCGCTACGACGATACGCGAGAATGGGACGTGCTCCAGACATACAACGTTGCTGTGACCACAACCGAGACCCGCTATCTCTACGACCAATCGTTGCACAAGCTGGCTTACTGGCAGGATGGCGACGCGGGCTATTTCCAGAACGATGGTCTGGGGAGTGTGCTGGGCGCGACCGATGGGAACGGAGACCTGGCCGCGAGTGAGGGCTTGATGCGCTATGGCGACTATGGCGAGGAATTGGGGCCGGAGGATGTGTTGCCCACCGACGATGGCTTTACTGGATACGAGCGGGAGGCGTATACGGGGCTGGATTACGCTCGCAACCGGTACTATGATCCGGCCACGGGTACATTCCTTACGATTGATCCATTCTCGGTGGATCGAGAGGATATGCTGAATTTGCATCGTTATCTGTATGTACAAGCTAACCCATTGAATATGACTGATCCATTGGGGTTGTTTAATTGGGACACTCAAATAGTGGAAAAGGGAGATACGTTGTGGGACATTGCTATGGCGTGGGGGACAACAGTGGATGAATTAATGCATCATAACCCACAGATCAAGAGCCGAAATCGTATATATCCAGGACAACAGATTAGTTTACCAAAGTGTCAATCTGCCAAGTGCAATGCTACTCACAAGCAAGAAGTTTATAGCAATTCTGGGAAATCTGGTACAGACTGTGGCGAAGGTTATCGTTCATCTAGTAGCTTGCCCTTGGTCGTGCCAACCTCCGGGACTTCTGTACGCTCTGATCCAAAACAAGTATTTAACTCATTTGCACTTCTAAATTCTACAAATGATATTCCTTCTATTAATCAGTTAGAATTATGGCCATTCTGTGGTACTCCCTCTAACTCCTGTGGTCCAACAGCGCTCACTGCTGTTCTTTGTTCTTACTGTATCGATTGTAGACCTTCTCCATATTTGACTTTGTGTCAGATAACTCGTTCAATCACTAGTGCAGGGAAAGATTATAGGAATATTTTCAATTTGAGGGACAAGTTTAACGCGTTAGCAATTCGAGCAGATGCGAGTGTAACAGCTGAACATTTTAGGAAGAATAGTGATACTTGGCTACATTTCCTTTGGGGGCAAACCATTCGACGTAGGCCAGTTGTTGTGTTATGGACAAAACCTGGTCACTATGTTGTGGTTATACGTGTTTCCTCAACAAACATACGAATTATGAATCCATTGGGTGGTCAATTTGAGAACTACTCGCCGGAGGATTTCCAAAATATGTGGTCAGAAACTACAGAAGCTGCCAAATCATATCAAGGTATAGCTTTCTCCGAATCAGTACCCTCTGGCGGATGGTCTTCTTGTCCAAAAGTATCTGGGAAATTTAAATGGAAATTTAAATGATGGTAGGGAACTTTTTGGCCAAACGGCACTTGAACCAAGGTTCCCAAGGCATATTGCTCCATGAGTGTGTCAGTGTCAACCTGCCGTAATAGCAAAAACCAGTCTACTGTGCCTACGTCTATATCCACGATCACGACGGCACGCGAGTCAGTGGTGTGGCGGTCACGGTCGAGGGGTCGGGCGGCTCCAGCCGTCGTTGCTGGTGCCTATGAACAAAAAACCAAAAGGAGCTATCTGTGAACAATATCAACCGCTTGAGTATCGTCGTTCTTGCTGCTGCCATAGCTGTAGTGGTTTTATCAGTCTGTCTGTCTGGAACATCTACAGCCGCTGCTGATATTTCTACCGGTACGGCGCACACTGTAATCCAAGAACATCCTGTGCCGACTTTGCACTATAAATCTCGCGTGGGCCTTATGCCTTTCGCCTACGGCTTGTCCCCAGGTACGACCAGCCGGTTAGCCGGCCAATCCGCCGGCCAGATATCCTTCCTCAGCCCATACATCACCACCGCCGTGGGTAGTTGGTCTCAAGTACTGGCCCTCTCCGACCTGACGGGTGATGGTCGAGCCGATGCCGCCGTCGCCACCGGCAACAACTTTGACCCGCCCAACGACGAAATACTGCACCTCTTTGCCGCCCAAGCGGGCGATCTCGTCTCCCGCACCCAACGCCTCCCCGCCGGCGCGAACCCCGAATCCATCGTCGCGGCAGACCTGAACGGCGATGGGCAAAACGACGTCGCGCTGGCCCTGGCGGGCGACGATGTCCTGGCCCTCTACACCCAACCCTTGAGCAACCCCATCACCCTGACCCTGCCCGGCGCACCCAACGCCCTGGCTGCGGGCGATTTCACCGGCGACCTGCGCCCCGATTTGGCCGCAATCGCGCCCCTGTCGGCCACCATCCACCTGTGGGAGAGCAGCGCCGGGGGGTTGGTTCCACTGCCCTTTGACCTGCCCTATCCCACCAGCGGCTATGACGCGCTGGACGTTGGCGATATGGACAATGACGGCGACGACGACATCGTCGCCCTGCGCGGTGCGGGCTACCTCACCGAGTCGGTGGTCGTTTACCTGCAAGACAGTGGCTCTTTTCCCGTGAGCTATACCCTCACGCCAGAGACCGGTGGCTACCTGCCCCACAGTCTCGCCGCTGGCGACGTCAACGGCGACGGACGGGACGACCTCCTGGTCACGGCGGGGGGCAACGCGCCCGCCGCCTACCTCAACGTCTTTTTGCAAGATGGTGGGGGGCTGGCGGCCGTTCCCATCACCCGCACTGCCCACCACCTGCCCAGCGCCGTCGCCGTCGGCGATATGAACCACGACGGGCGCGAGGACATCGCCGTTCTGCACGACGCCTGGCAGACCCTCAGCGTCTACACCCAAACCGTCAGCGGAACCCTCTCCGCCTACGAAACCGCCGCCGTTCCCTACAGCGACCGCTACCGCCCCGATTCCCTGGCCCTGGCCGACCTGGACGGCAACGGTGGCCTCGACGTCGCGCTGGTGGACCGTGACCACGGCCTGATCATTCTCACGAATACCATCACCGCTCCCGTCGCTGCCATCGGCCAGCCGTCGGAAGCGTCCATCCTGCTCCCCGGCCCGCTCGCCATCAGCGGCACGGCCAGCGTGAACGCCATCACCGTCGAGGTGCGCTTGCGGGGTTTTACCGATTGGACGACGGTCACCCTGGTCGGCGGCGCGTGGGAGATCAGCGTAACACTTCCCTCCGAAGAACGCGCATGGTGGATTGAGGCGCGGGCGATTGACGCCCAGGGCCACGTCCAGGCTCCACCGGCCCGGCACCGCATCGGCGTGGAGGACGGTCCGCCCCAGGGCCAGATCATCATCAATGACGGGGCTTATGCCACCAACCAGCCCACCGTCACCCTCACACTGCCCGCCTACGATGTTGGTGGTGTGACGGCGATGCGTTTTAGCACCAACACCGTTTCTTTTACCAATTGGCTCTCTTACACGTTTACACACACGTGGACGTTTGCCATTGGGGATGGTCCCAAGACGCTCTACGTTCAATTTCGGGATGTCAACACCAACGTCTCATCCCTTGTCTCTGATACCATTGTCCTGGACACCTTGCTACCCACGTCTGTTGTTGCCGCGCTACCGTCGGTCGCTTGTCAGGGCTTGATCACTCTCACCTGGTCAGGCGAGGACACTGGCAGTGGCATCGCCGTTTATGATGTTGAGATAAGGCAGGATGCAGAAAGCTGGGGACATCTATTGCAGCAAACAACGCTGTCACAAACTGTCGTCAGCCTTCAAGCTGGACACATCTACTGCATCCGCAGTCGAGCGACTGACCGAGCAGGGAATACTGAAGCCTGGCCGCCTAGTGATGGGGACACTTGTACCTACGTCGGCTCTTGCGAGGTGGAGATTGCCCCACCTACGGCCAGTGGTGAGGGTGCGGCGGGCGATGTCATTCGTTACACCCTCGTGGTGACCAACGCCGGTAGTATAACCAACGCTATCACGCTGAACCCCAGCGGCAATAATTGGGGCACTGACATCAGTCCAACCAGTGTCTCGTTATCCAGTATGGATCAAACGACGGTCGTCGTCAGTGTGACGATCCCAACTACTGCAACGGTGGGAATTAGTGATACTGTCAACATTCAGGCCACAGCTACCGGCGCTTCTGACTCGTCAGAGCTGACGACGACCATGTCATCCAACTGTATTTATTTGCCTCTGGTAATGAGAAACCATTAGGCCCAGCGTGATGGTGCTGCACACGCAAAAGCCGGGACCATCCCAATCGGATGGTCCCGGCCAAGACGTCAGAAGCGAGGTGCGGCTAATGCATTTTACTCCCACCGTCTTGCGTATATCTCCGTATCGCCATCACTGCTGTCGTGCCAAACGACGTAAGGCTTGTCCTTTGGGCCTATTGTAACAGAAGCGCGATTCGAGTCTCCGCTGTTGTTACTGATACCGCCGTTGTGAGCCGAGTCCTCTAACTCGTCCCATTGGTCCCCGTTCCAATACATCAGGTAACTGCTCAGCCTCAGCCTGCAACAGGCTAGGGCGGGTTATCTGAAGTGGAAGTTGGGATAAAGGGCCTTCCAGCCAGAGCATCTTGAAGCACATTGATAACCGATTGTTCATTCTTTCGGGCCGTAGAAATGTAGCCGCGAATCTGCAGGAAATTGTCGGCGCCATCTTCGGTTCGGAAGCAGCCAGAGACTTTCTGTTTTACTTTGACCATGCGTACATCTCTCTCGCCCTGGTTATTGTCGAAAGGGACGCGAAAGTCGTACATAAAGGCCAACACTTGTGGTTTGAAGTTTTTGAGACGGTCAAGCAAGTTCTTGGGAGGGGATTGTTTGACCCGTCCTCGTTTTTTAGGCTTTTGCTCTGCTTCAGGAGGTGGAGGATTGGCCTCAAGTCCTTTGGCAATGAGATTGTCGTACAATTGCTCAAATTCGGTGATTTTCTTGGCTTCGAGGTGGTTTTGGTAGAGGCTAGTTCGTTCCACTTCTGTCTTGATGTCAAGGAGCAAGGTGGTCATTTCCGATGCCCATTCCTGCTGATATCGCTCGTGGACGAAGTCGAGTTCCCTGAGATGGTGAGCGTTGCACAAGCGGTAGTGACCCATTAGGATGCGGATAATTGACAAGGGAGGAAAGATGAAGTAAAGTCATTCGAAATGATCGGGGGGGGGCGAATGATAATACAGGGCACCGTCCTGTACGGACAGTACAGGGCGTAATCCAAGTCAGTTTGATGACAATGTTAGTGTGGCAAATCTGGTTTTTTCACATTCGAATGGGAGTGAAGTGGGGAGAGAAGAGGACAAAAAAGCAAACGAAACAGCGAAAGGGGACAAAGAGGGAGAAAAAGGCCAAAAAGCCATTTGAAGGGTTGACGCGGAAACCGGTGTGCGAGCAATGTGTGGCGGAAGCAGAAAAGCAAGAGCAAGAAGTAAAGCGAGAACCGCCACCAAAGATTGAGCGAAAGCGAGGACGGAAACCGGAGATAGACACGAGGAAGCAATTCTGTCCAGAGAAAGAATGTGGATACTATGGATGGCTGGACAGAGGGAACATAATATCGAACGGACATCCGAGTGGGGGACG
>JAAEPW010001340.1 GCA_024232355.1 Chloroflexota bacterium
TGGCCGATGTGGTAAAGAGAGACGTAAAAAAAGGATTGGAAGTGGCTTTTATCGTTGTGCTTCTGGATGAGGAAGGCCAACGGCTATTGCCGATTTGGGTAGGGCCTTTTGAAGGCCATTCCATCGCCACGATCCTGCTGGAATACTCGTTGCCGAGGCCATTGACGTTTACGTTCATGGCCGATCTTTTGAAAGCAGTCGGCGCCGAACTGGAAGCGGTGTGGATTGGAGCTTTGAAACATGCCACATACTATGCAACTGTCAAGGTGCGGATTGGCGACGCGGTACGAGAAATAGACGCCAGGCCCAGCGACGCCATAAACCTGGCGTTGTGTATGGCAAGCCCTATCTATGTGGCTGAAACCGTGATGGAAGCGCAAGGTGTAGATATTTCAGAAGAGGGCGCCTTGCCCACGGGCGTTGGACTCGCTCAAATAGGGCAAGAGACGGAAGAACTGCTGCAGGGAATGGCGGAAAGGCAGCGTTCTCGCACGAGTCTCACACAAGAGGAACGACAAGCACAGGCCGAGGAATCCAGGCAAGAACTGGTAGCTTTTGTGTTGGGCTCGGACTTGACTACCGATGTGGAATAGACCTGCGATGTCTGCGGCCAACTTGCGACCGCCTCCAGCGCCCCGCGCAGCGTCTCCGACGACCTATGGTCGCAGCGACGGACATGGGTTGGAATTGCCAAAATGCTACGTCTGACTAGCCGTCAAAGGGATGTCGCCACGACAATCCTGGGAAACGGCCAAGTCGCGGTCTGTCGTGATCCACTCGCTGCCCGATTCAATGGCCAGGGCAGCCAGATAGGCATCGGGACGGTTGAGCACATCCTCGCGGTGTGCATGCGCCAAGACGTTGACGTCAGGGGGGAATCAAAGTAGGACAGTCTGGTGGGACAAATCATGCTCCTAGCCGGTCCGTGTCCCTACAGGATGCTTCGCAAACCGGCGCTGGTGGGCCGCCAGGTTAGCGTTAGCATCCTGTAGGGACACGGACCCATAGGCATCAAGCTAACGTTGAGGCTGTGCTTGGCAAGGCCCGCCCGGCGATAAAGTGATACTGTTGTTAAAATCTTTCTTGCATATCTCGCCAGTTATGGTAAACTCTGTGCAGCCTGGAATACCCAAGTGTGAGGAGGCGTTCAAATGTCCCTGCATCCACGAAACTTTAGCACAGTGCCAGAAGAAACCGCACAGGTAGCTCGTAAGGTCTTCCCCAAAGGTAATCCCTACCTGATGTTGCGCGATCAGTTAGGCGTCATATACGAAGATGAAAGGTTTGCGCCGCTCTTTACCAGCCCCCGTGGGCGACCGGCAGAATCTCCTGGGCGACTGGCGATGGTGCTAGCCCTACAATTCGCCGAAAACTTGAGTGACCGTCAAGCAGCCAACGCAGTGCGGGCGCGAATCGACTGGAAGTACTTCCTGGGTTTGGAACTGGCCGATCCAGGCTTTTATTACTCTGTGTTGAGTGATTTCCGGGGGCGTGTGATAGAGGGGGGCCTTGAGCAGCAACTGTTGGATGTGCTGCTGGAACGTCTGCAAGCAGAGGGCTTGATCAAGAAACGCGGACGACAACGCACGGACTCTACTCACGTACTAGCCGCGACACGCGAACTGAATCGCTTGGAATGTGTGGGCGAGACGTTGCGGCAGGCATTGAACAGCTTGGCAGTGGTAGCGCCCGACTGGTTGCTAGGGCAAGTGACTCCCGAATGGTTCGAGCGCTACGGCCCACAGTTCGAACAATATCGCCTACCCAAGAGTAAAGCCGAACGACAAGAGTTGGCCGAAACCATCGGCAGGGATGGGCTTCAGTTGTTGCAAGCGATTTATGGGTCCACCGCCCCAGTGTGGCTGCGTGAGACGCCCGCAGTGGACATCTTGCGCCAGATGTGGGTGCAGCAGTATTATGTAGAGGATGATCTTCTGCGCTGGCGTACGGCCAAAGAATTGCCGCCGGGTAAGTTGATGATACAGACACCCTACGATATCGAAGTTCGCTACAGCAACAAGCGCAGCACGCAATGGACTGGTAGCAAGGCCCATCTGAGCGAGACGTGTGATGAGGGCTATCCCCACCTGATCACCAATGTAGAGACCACAGCCAGCACTACCCCAGATGTGGCAGTGACTGAGACGGTCCACAAACATTTGGCAGAGAAAAAGTTGTTGCCGCGAGAGCACTTGATCGATGCTGGCTATGTGGATGCTCAGGTGATGGTGACGGGCGAGCAAGAACATGGTGTGGAAGTCATTGGGCCAGTGCCGCCAGATACTTCGTGGCAAGCCCGTGCTGGACAGGGCTTCAACGCAGCCTGTTTTGCGATTGATTGGCAAGCACAGCAAGTAACCTGCCCCCAAGGAAAGCAGAGCGTGTTTTGGTCACCTAGCCGAGATAGCTACAGTAATCCGGTAATCAACGTCCGGTTCACCAAACAAGATTGTCTCGGTTGTTCGCAACGTGCCCAGTGTACGCGCTCTCGTGAGGGACCACGCACACTCAAACTCCGCTCGCGGGCACAACACGTGGCCTTGCAGCAGGGACGTCACTGGCAAACAACGGACGAATTTAAGGAGAAGTACAGACAGCGCGCTGGCGTCGAAGGAACAATCTCGCAAGGCGTCCGCGGATTCGACTTGCGCCGCTCACGTTACATTGGTTTAGCTAAAACTCACCTGCAACACGTTTGTATCGCGGTAGCCATAAACCTGGTGCGCCTCGCTGATTGGTTCGCTGGAACGCCGCGTTCCACATCGCGCTGTTCCCGCTTCGCTGCTCTAGCTCCACAAAATCTTGCGATTGGATGTTAAGGTGCAGTCTTGATTTTAACAACAGTATCATAAAGTCGCCGGGCTAGACAGCAGCGCCCGATAAATCGGGCTTGAGCCTCGTTTACGAGGCGCTGTTCTTTAGCCGGGGCACTTTATGCCCCGGCGAGTCCTAAAAGGCCCCCAGGCACAATCCGCGTTGAGGCCCGCCCGGCGATAAAGTCGCCGGGCTAGACAGCAGCGCCCGATAAATCGGGCTTGAGCCTCGTTTACGAGGCGCTGTTCTTTAGCCGGGGCACTTTATGCCCCGGCGGGCCTGGCAATTGCTTGGCAAAGACCGCCCGGCGATAAAGTCGCCGGGCTAGGGGCAGCGCCCGATAAATCGGGCTTGAGCCTCGTTTACGAGGCGCTGCTCTTTAGCCGGGGCACTTTATGCCCCGGCGGGCTCAATGCCGATTCAACCCCAATCCGATCCCGCTTCTGCCATACCGCAACCAGAGACTTGCCAGTCGCACCATGGAGCCGATCAA
>JAAEPW010001341.1 GCA_024232355.1 Chloroflexota bacterium
ATCTTGTGCTGTTGATGCAGGCCGATGGCACGGTTAGCAGCAGTGTCAAGCTAGCCCACAATCTCAATGGCGGCCCGCCGTTAGTGGATAACGATTACTTTGGCAGTTCGGTGAGCGAGACAAGCGATTTGAACGGGGATGGGGTTAACGATCTGGCGGTGGGGGCATATCTGGATGATACCGGCGGCAATAAAAGAGGAGCGGTCTATGTGCTGTTGATGCAGGCCGATGGCACGGTTAGCAGCAGTGTCAAGCTAGCCCACAACCTCAATGGCGGCCCGTCGTTAGCGGATAGCGATAGATTTGGCACTTCGGTGAGCGAGATAGGCGATTTGAACGGGGATGGGGTGCTTGATCTGGCGGTGGGGGCCTATGGGGATGATACCGGCGGCAGTGATCGCGGAGCGGTCTATGTGCTGTTGATGAAGGCCGATGGCACGGTTAGCAGCAGCGTCAAGCTGGCCCACAACACCAATGGCGGCCCGTCGTTAGTGGATGGCGATGAATTTGGCGTTTCGGTGAGCGAGATAGGCGATTTGAACGGGGATGGGGTTAACTATCTGGCGGTGGGGGCATATCTGGATGATACCGGCGGCATTGATCGAGGAGCGGTCTATGTGCTGTTGATGCAGGCCGATGGCACGGTTGACAGCAGCGTCAAGCTAGCCCACAATCTCAATGGCGGCCCGCCGTTAGTGGATTACGATTACTTTGGCAGTTCGGTGAGCGAGACAAGCGATTTGAACGGGGATGGGGTTAACGATCTGGCGGTGGGGGCATATCTGGATGATACCGGCGGCCTTAGTAGAGGAGCGGTCTATGTGCTATTGATGCAGGCCGATGGCACGGTTAGCAGCAGCGTCAAGCTAGCCCACAACCTCAATGGCGGCCCGTCGTTAGTGGATTGGGAGAACTTTGGCAGGTCGGTGAGCGAGATAGGCGATTTGAACGGGGATGGGGTGCTTGATCTGGCGGTGGGGGCAGATCGGGATGATACCGGCGGCAGTGATCGCGGAGCGGTCTACGTGCTATTTGGGCAAGCGGTGGCTCAAGCTGGGGAAAGCATTACCTACACCTTGAGCTTTGGCAACAGCGGCGGCAGCACGGCCAGCGGGGTGGTTATTACCGACATTGTGCCCATAACCGTCACCAACACCAGCGTGGTCAGCAACGGCGTGACTATTACCCAGACCAATGTGGGGGCTATCACCTACACCTGGCAAGTGCAAGATTTGGCTCCCAACGAGGGCGGCGTGATTACCATTAGTGGACAAATCGATGCCAATATTTCCTTGGTCACCACCTTTACCAACACGGCCCAAATCACCACCACCACAACGGATGGTGATACGAGCAACAACGATGCCTCGGCGGGCTTGTTAGTGGTTGTGCCAGAGATAGCGGTCCTTGGCAACGGGACCGTGATTCCAGACGGGGATCTGACTCCGGCCGTGTCCGACGACACCGACTTTGGCAATGCCCTGGTAGTGGGCGGCACCGTGACGCGCACCTTTACCATCTCTAATAGCGGGGCCAGGGACTTGAAATTGAGCGGCACGCCCAACGTCACCCTAACCACAGGCACGCACTTTAGCGTCACTTTGCAGCCCGGCAGCAGCACCATCGGCAGTGGCGTTACTACCACCTTCCAGATCGCCTTTGACCCCTCGGCCGTGGGGAGCCATCAAGATACGGTCAACATCCAAAGCAACGATGTGGACGAGAATCCCTACACCTTTGTACTATCCGGCACGGGCACTGTGGCCGACCTGAGCCTCACTAAATCCGTCAATCCAGGCACAGCTCTGCCCGGCGACACCATCACCTACACCTTGAGCTTTTCCAACGTGGGTACCGGTCCGGCCAGCGGCGTGGTCATCACCGACCGCATCCCCGTCAGCATAACGGCTAACAGCCCGAGTTACACTTACACTGGCGCGCTGATCACGGCTACCGGTTCTATCAGCTATGTGTGGACGGTGCAAGACCTGGAGGTGGGCACGGGCGGCGTCATCACCATCACCGGCGTGTTGAGCGATCCGCTGGAGGTAGGCACGTTCACCAATACGGCCACCATCACCATGACGACGGCTGAAGCCGTTACTACGAATAATAGTAGCAGTGCGGGTATCACCGTCAGCAGCAGCGGCGTCAACAACCCGCCGGTGGCCAACGACGACACTGGCAGTACCGACGAGGACACGCCCGTCACCATCGACGTGCTGGACAACGACACCGATCCCGACGCGGGGGACAGTCTATCCGTCGGCGCGGTGGGCCAGCCCAGTTATGGAGACGCGGCCATCGTCGGGGCGCAGGTAGTCTATACGCCCACCAATCGCGCGGCGAGCTATAACGCTGTCTTTACCTACACGGTCAGCGATGGCGCGCTGTCTGACGGGGCGACGGTGACGGTGAGCGTCACAGCCGATAACGATGCGCCCTGGGCGATGGACGACGGCTACAGCACCCTGCGGAACGGTGTGCTGCGCGTTGATGCCCCCGGCGTGTTGGGCAACGATGGCGATCTCGAAAATACTGTTCTCACAGCGGTGTTGGACAGTCAACCCATCAGCGGCGAGTTGGATCTGCAATTGAATGGAACCCTCGTCTATACCCCCAGTGTGGACTTTGCTGGTACCATCAGCTTTACGTACCACGCCAACGATGGCGTGTTGGACTCGAACCCAGCTGTGGCGACCATTGATGTGTTATCGACGACACCGCCCATCGCCGCCTTTAGCCTGAGCGCGCAGCCGGATACCCTGTACGCCAACGGTCTGGACGAGTCGGTGTTGAGCATCCGCGCGGAGGACGTCAATGGCGAGGGCGCGTGGTTCGTGGGGCACACGGTCGACCTAATGGTGGGAGGGGATGGTGTCGTCAGCCCGACCCAGGTCGTGTTGGACGCCAACGGCACGGCGACGACCACGTACCAAGCGGGCTTGCTGGCGGGCGCCGAGACCATCACGGCCACGGTCGACGACCAGTACAGCACCAAGGTCGCCACGACCACGCTCACGTTGCAGTCGAACCCGTTGAACGGGCAATTGACGTCCGAGTTTAGCAGCAATGTGATCACCTATACCTTTATCATCAGCAACGTCACGCCCGCCCAACAGCGGGGCGTCGTGCTGACGGGCACCGTGCCAGACGGCACGACCCTGATCAGGGTGACGGGCGGCATCTCGGTGGAGCAAGGTGGTCAGGTGTACGTGGTGTCGCCAATCACAGACCTAGACCAAGGCCAGCGGACCGAGATGACGTGGACGGTACAAGTTCCCCAGTTCCTGATCGGCGAGATCGTCTGTCGGGCATGGGCCACGAGCCTGACGGCCAAACTGGAGACAAGCTCGTCAGAGCGTCTGTATCGGGTGCTCTTGGTGCCCATATATAAGAATTACGGATTCTAGCGAGAACGATCAAACGCCCCCGGCCTCGAAACAGGCCGGGGGGTGATTTCAATATACACCAAAAACAACGCCGCCCCTTACAATCGGGGCGGTTTCGGTTCGCGTTCCAGGGTCACAGTTCCATCTGGCGCTTGATCTCGAACGGGTTAGCACATTGACAAGCATCCTTGGAGTGACCTGTCAACGCTGCGCGGTTATGATTGAGCTTTTCACTACCAAACACTTGGCAGAAGCGCATACAATTTAGGCTCTGGGATTTCGCGGGGTCAGTTGCAGACCCTAAAGGTTTTGGTGCAAAATATGACGAAAAAGGGACGTTATCTGGCGCAAAACATTGTCTGCACAGTTTTGAGCGAAACCTTTAGGGTCTCTCCCCGCAAAAGTCCCATAGAACCACAATTTGGAAGGTTTTTGGAAGGTCCGCGGCCCATTTTGTAAGGCGTTTGGAAGGTCGATAGAGTATACTATTGGTAGGCAGTGACGAGTGTCTGGTGCTAACCGCGTATCAAGCCTCTTGGCCTGCTGCTCGTATTTCTCCTTTTTTGTGCCCGCTGATGGGGGAGCTGGTCACTCCCCCGTCAGTGGGAAGAGCTTGTCAACACGACACAGTTTATCGTGGCATATACCACCCAGTCATATCACAGTTACCCTTTTGGACAAGGTCGTATTTTTTGATCGTTAATGTGCACAAGTATATCAAATATTTAGCAAGGAGTAAAAAAATGAAAACATCCATGACTCCCCTGAAAAAAGGGGGGCTTTACACGCACATGCGAGTATGGTATAGTAGGAGCATCCCAAAGGCCGAGGTAAGCCAATGTTCAGAAAGAACGATCAACATCAGCAAATGCACCTA
>JAAEPW010001342.1 GCA_024232355.1 Chloroflexota bacterium
CATTGAGCGACTACGGGTGGTACACACTTGGCGACTCTACTTGGCTTACATCCAGCGACGACCGGCGGTCCACATCGGGCGACTATGCCTGGTCTACACCAGGTGGTCCTGGGTGGTACACTCCGGGTGGCTATGCTTGGCTCACACCCGGTGACCACGGCTGGCCTATATTGGGCGGCTCTACATGGCCCATTATAACCCGGTCAATCACATACGTGCCACGTGGATGGAGGTCTGGATCATGAGCGAAGAAAAATCTAGCGCGTGGAGAGATTGTCAACGCGACAAGCGCGCGGGAAAAGCCGTGGCAGAACTAGCCACCGCCGGACGAGGAAAGAGATTGAGGCATAGCGTGGATGGATTTTTGCTCGATCTGGTGATCCGGCAAGAGCAGGACACAAAAAAAACGCCCCGGCCAGGGACACGTCCCAGGGGCCGGGGCAAAGCATTCCCTCCTCTAACTCCCCCCCTCCCGGCTTACTATTACCCACAAGTAACCCGCTTGGAGGGTTGGTGAAAGAGAAGCCAGGTGGCAGTGATATCGTTCAGCCGTTGCCAGCCGCGCCAGATGGCGGTCACGCCAGGCTCACCATCTCGCTTTCGGCCCAAGAAGC
>JAAEPW010001343.1 GCA_024232355.1 Chloroflexota bacterium
GCCGTAGATAGACGATGACCTTGCGGCCCGATGCCAGTTCGGTCTTGACCATATGGGCCAGCCATTCTTCCTTGGGCAAAAGTTCACCCTCGGTCACCACCGGCGGGCATTCCAGTGTCTTGTTGCCCGCGTATCCTTCGATCTCCTCGAAGCGAAAGCAAGAGTTGGGACGTGCTAGGTTCCATTGGAGCCAGGCGGAGGTATAGTGGGGCCACCATTCTTTCATCTCGTCCCATGTGAAATTCCACACACGGCTCAGGTCTCGCTCCATCTCGACCGTTGGTTCAAAGGTGACAAACTCCTCGGTGAACGAGGGCAGTTTGACACCCAGGTCCTTGATCGAGGCAAAGATCGTCGTCGGCAACGTGTAGCGAACGATACCGGGTGAAATGCCAGGCTTTTCTTTCGTCGATACACGGCGACGGCGAAGGCCACTGTACGCGCCGTGCTCGTCATCTTGGACCTTGAAGGTCGTTTCCAGAACGCCAAAGCGGCGCACCCATCGTTTCTCATCGCTAAAGCCAAAGTCGTCGCGCACATCGCGCTGTGTGCGGTGGAGCAGCCAGAGGATACTGGACGCAGGCCCGCCGAAGAACGTGCCCGTCAGTGTGATGACGGCGGGGATCGTCTTGGCCAGGAGGCCAAAGGCGTGCCCTTGATCCGAATCCTTTGCCTTCATTTGGTGGGCTTCATCTACGATGAGTATCTTGAAGAACTTGGGCATTTTCTTGCTGACGTAATCTGCCAGGGGCCACCTCCGGTGCTGTCCTCCAAACTGGAAAAGCGCGGCTCTGCAGGGGCGAGTCACGAACTTTGCCTCCTCCACATCCCACGCAAACACATCACCCTGGCAGTGCATCTGCCGACGACTGTCGTGGATCTTTTTGCTCAAGGGCGCGCCGCAATCGGGGCAAACCTCGTAGCTCCGTGTCGCCTGCAACGCCTCACGCCGGGCGGAACGGACTCGCTTGCGCAAGTCATCGAATGGAGCGTCGAGATACGTAGTACGTAGAGCCTTGTATGCCGCCACTTGCTGCCGGAATTGCTTGCGGGCAGATTCGTCGTTCTTGCCGAAACCATATCGTGTTGCGGCGGTCGCTGACCACCCCGCCCCCAACTTGATGCGGCTTCGCGTTATGATGACGACCAGCTTTTGGCCTGGCGCGTATTGCTCTCGCACTTGTTCCAGTTCGCTGATCGTGCTGACGATGACGGCGTGCGCACCGGGGACCGATGCTTCGATCTCTCGCTTCCACTTGTCAGGCAAGTGCGGTGGGCAGATCACCAAGGCCGGGTAGCAGCTCATCAACTCGACAGAAGCGAGGGCCGTGCGCGTCTTGCCAAACCCCATCTCGCCTACCAGGTGGCCAACGCCATAGCGTTCGATGGCACGGGTGAGAGCGACGGCGACGTCCCGTTGTTTTGGAAGCAGCCCGCATTTTGTCACCCCTGGCAGTTGCTTGTCCAGGCTTAGGTTATCCAGGATGAGATTTTCCCAAGCTTTAATGGTGTTGCCGTAGGGGCGAAAGTTTTCGGCGATATAGTCCTTGAAAACCCCGATGTGCTCCTGGAGAAAGTCTTTCACCTCTGAGGGTTTGGATAGATGGTGCAAACCCTCTGGCGATACCGATACAACATGCGTATCATAGCGATCACGCACGATGATCTTGGTGTCATCATCCGGGTCTATCATCTCCACCTTACTTTTGACGCAGCGGCCTTTGAACACCTGGTTGCCAACATCGATCAACCCGGCCAGCCCCGCCGCCACGATCTGGGCAATATGCCCGGTCTTGGGAGCAACCAGAGGTTGCGGCAGATTTCCGTCAGTGTTCAACATCATGTCAGATATCTGCGCTTCAACGGTGGTCCACGTTCGATCAACCAGACCGGTCAGTTCCAACTCGGTGTAGCGGTAGCGACGTAGGCGGGCGGTCTTGCGGGCGATGGGTACGTCGTAAAAGACTCCGTCTGGCAGAGCGGAGGGCAGTGATTCCTTGACCGAACGACCATCACGATGATACGAGTGGCGTTCGTCGCACTGCTGGAGGAACTCGTCTACCGCGTCGCGATGCTTTGGTAGGTAGATCTCACTCCGCGTCAGGCTCTCCCGACGCACAGTGCCCATCACCACGATCTGCTTAAAGATATCGAACCCCGCAGGACCTTTCTCATCGCCAAAGCGAAAGACGCGGATGTCCTCAAAGTGCCGGACGAGATACTCGGCCATGTGATAATCTACGGCGGTGGTCGGTATCACATAGACCAGCACGCCCCCATTGACCAGCGATGGTAGGCCCATCTTGAGAAAGTCGAACTCCATCCGGCCACCGACGCCATTCTGGTCGTATGCTGGATTCAGGAACAAGACAGACGCTATGCCAAACCGCACAGGCGACCACGTTACGGCTTCAAGGGGTGCTTCGACCACCAGGTCGAGCCGTTGGGTGGCCTCTGTCGCGCGGTCGGGTGAGATTTCCACGCCCCAGGTCTGCACGGGCCGGTTGGTGCGGGGGGCGATGGCTTGCGCCAACGCTTCCAACGCCAAACCCTCGCCCGCGCACGGGTCGAACAAACGAATGACGCCCCGTTGTCCCTGCGCAGGGACGAGGTATGAGGCGATGTGTTCTATCACGGAGAGGGGCGTAGGATAATACTCCCCTTTTTCGATTGCTGCTAATCTTGCCATTTGGTGCCTCCTTCTGAACTGAATGATATGCTCACCCGGAGAGGCACCACCACACCCTCAACCGAGGGAGTAGTGTTAGCCCCCTCGGATGAGGATGGTTTTTTCTTTACGCTTGCATCTTGTTATTTGATCTGATACCCAAGACGACGCGCCTCATTTTCAGTTCTCGTCTTATTATTGAAGAACCATCGCTTGTTTCCGCGACGGTTGAAAAAGAGAACGTAGGGCGCTTGAAACTTGTACGCCGGATCTTGGGACGGTTGTGTCTCTGAAAGAAACAGTGTCTTTTTACACATTGATGCCTCCTCGAGTGATTGATGTATTCACCCAGAGAGACACCACTCAACCAAAGAGCGTGTGATAGCCCTCTGGGTGAGAGTGGTTTTTTTATGTAGTTACGTCTGTACGTTTACGCGAATGTGAAACAGCCATCCTTTGCGGCCCGGTCGATCACGTCGTCCCACCCGATGGTATTGACAGCGTAGGCCCAGCCGAGTTCGCCGTGGACTTTGAGTTCCTGGATCAGGCACGTACCTTCGTCGTCC
>JAAEPW010001344.1 GCA_024232355.1 Chloroflexota bacterium
AAGCCCTTCGACAAGCTCAGGACAGGCTTCAGGACAGGCTCCGGTGGTGAGCCGCTGGCAATAGAGGTGGTGCCCTTTGCCTGGTTCCCCAACTTTTGGCCGCAGTGGGAAGAGGCCGAGTAGACGCGCACGTCGCCCAGGTTGGGGGCCTGAAGAAAGCGAACCCAGCGCCGCCTGTTTACGGCGGCGCGAGTTTGGCGGAATACGGGGTTTGCTTTGGAGACACCGGCCTGAAGAGCCTGTGCTGGGGGGCTTGAAGAAGATTGCCCTGGGCGTGTCGAAGGGCTGGTGTTGGGGGATGTGAAAGCGAACCTAGCGCCGCCTGTTCACGGCGGCGTGAGTTCGGCGAAACACAGGGTTTGCTTTGGAGACACCGGCCTGAAGAGCCGGTGCTGGGAGGTTTGGTCAAGAGAGCACGCCCAGCGCCGCTTGTTTACAGAGACAAATGATGCATAGTATTCATCCGCACCCAGGTCAGGGGCCGCACCTTGGGGCCGCGCCTGGTCATCAATGTCGGTCATCACGCCTGCATCCACGCCCTGGTCTATGGCTGCCGAGGTATCCAGCAGATGGTAGCCATCAGAGGCAAAAGCTGGGTCACCCTCGTGTTGATTCTGTATCGTCACGGTAGCCGTGACTGCCTGAAAGACGGTGATAGGCGTGTTGTGCCAAAGGATGCCGTTAACCGTGATCGTGTTGCCACCGGTGACGCTGATGCCCACGGTATGGCTGACCAGGATGGTGTTGGTCAACGCGACACTACTATACGCGCGGTCACCGTACCACTCGTGGGGGATGGATATCCCGCTGCCATCGCCGCCATTGTTACGAGCGATGGTGGTATGCAGTAATTTGGAGGAGGACCCAAAGATGTGCAATCCGCTGCCTGCAAAGTAAGCCCGATTGTCAGTGAGGATATTGTTGGTCAAGGCAACATCACTTTGGTCCAGACGCAACCCGCCACCGTAGCCAGCGGTGTTGGAGAATACAATGTTCCCGGTGAGTGTAGCAGTGCTGTAGTATACGTGCAGTCCACCGCCGCGCCCGTCTGCTCCAGCATCGTTGCCGGTGAGTGTGTTGCCAACGACAGCAGCGTTGTCACAGTGAGATAGCATCATTCCTCCATTGTTCCAGGCGACGTTGTCGCTGATGATATTCTCACCAATCGTGGCATTATGGCTATTGTACAGGGCCAGTCCAGCGACACTGTCAGCCTGGTTGCCAGAGACGATGTTTCCAGTGAGTGTGGCGTTGTCGTTTTCGTTCAACATCAGTCCCCCAACACCACTGCCGTTGTTCAAGGTGATGGTATTCCCGTTGAGTATAGCATTATCGCTGTGAAACAAGTACAGCCCACCAGCCCCACCGCCATAGTTATGGGTAAAGGTGTTTTCGTTGAGCACAGAGTTGGCGCTTTTATGCAAGTGCAGCCCGCCGCTCATACTCCCGGTGTTACTAAACACCTGATTATTGCTGATCGTGACCGTAGCAGTCACGACGTACACTCCACCGCCAGCGTCATACGTGATTTCCCACAATGGGTCAATGAATCCTTCCATCCCGGCCGCGTCGCCGCCAGTGATATGCAAGCCCTCAATTGTAGTGCTGATGTCGCCCACAATGTATAGCACGCGCCCTTGTCCCTGGGCGTCCAGGGTGCTTGTGTAAGCGGCAGGGTTCCAGGCAGAAAAGTCCGCGTTGTAGCCGCCCCGGATGGTCACCGTCTGGCTGACATAGACCACCTGGGTGACGACGCCGGTGCTCGTGATGTCGTTGCGGGGACGCGCGTGTACGCCGGTGTAGACGCCGGTCGCCACGCGAATTTCGTCACCTGGGACAGAGACGTCCACCGCTTGCTGTACCGTGGCGCAAGGGGCAGCGTCGTTGGCGCAGTCGTTGCCGCTATCCACGCCGCCCGGGGCCACGTAGCGCAAGCTGCCAACAGGGGCGTTGACGGTGATATAGTTGGGTCTTATCTCATCGTCACTTCCTTCGGTTCCGCTGACCGTTAGTGTGACAGTGTACGATCCGGGCGTGGTGTAGGTGTGAGTTGGACTGTTCAGGGTGCTGGTCACCCCGCCTGTGGTGAGCAAAGTCGAACCATCGCCAAAGGCCCACAGGCTGGCGGCATAAACTCCGCCGGAGGTGTTGCTAAAGACCACGGTCAATGGAGCCACTCCGGTGGTCGGCGCGGCGTCAAAGTCCGCCAATACCGGCAAGACGGTGATATAGTTGGAGCGGATCATTGTGTCTGCCCCGTGCGTTCCGCTGACCGTCAGGGTGACAGTGTATGATCCTGGCGCTGTGTAGGTGTGGCTGTAGGTGGGACTTGCCAACGTGCCGGGTGTCTGGTTTCCAAAGTTCCACAAGCTGGTGGTGTAGGGGCCGGTGGAGATGTTGGTGAAAAATACGGTCAACGGGGCTACACCGGTGGTCGGCCAGGCGGTGAAATTTGCCTGTATTGGCTCATAGTTGCGCAGGAGCAAAGGCAGGTAGATAAAGTAACGCTGCGCGCCAAACTGTAGATGGTCATAAGGGGGAGTCACCCATACATTATCCGCTTCATCCAACTTTATCAGGGCGTCGTCGTCCAGTAACAGCATCTCGGTCACGGTATAGGGGCCGTCGAGTTCGCTGTCGCGGATGGCCTCGCCATCAAAGCGTAACGTGAGCGTCATAGCCTCCGTGGCCGAGTAGACGGTTGCGTTCGCCAGGTCGATGTATTGCCCCCCCGCGTCCTGCAACACGGCAGCCAGGGTGAAATCGCCCAACTGTGTGACGTTCACGCCCACGTCCAGGTCCAGGTATTCGTACAACCCGTCTCCGTTATCGTCGTTGGGCCGGTCGGCATAGACGCTGTCCAGCGTCGCGCTGTCGGCGGCGACGGCGAAAACCGCCTGGGCGGTGCGATGATATGCCTGGGTATACGTGCCGCTGGCCTCGGCCAGCACGTAGTAAAATCCGCCTGCCGTGGTATCGGTATACGTGCCGCTATAGATGCCGTCACCGGCTGTGTCGTCGGGTGCCAGGCCATCGTCGCGCAGGGAGATGCCGCCCTCGCCGCCATCCAGGCGCGTGACCTGCGCTTGCACGCTTGCCCCACTGACGGGCGTGGTCGAGTAGAACAGGCTGGCCGTGATGACGACCGGCGTGCCGAACGGCTGCCATTCTGGGGCCGACGCCCGCAGGACCAACGGGCTGTCCGGGATCACGTACAGGTCGAACGGGATGGGATAAGGACTGCCAGCAGCGGTGACGGTGTAGGTCCAATCTCCGCTCAGGGTATTGGTGAAAATGTATGTAGCCAGACCAGAGTCACCCAGTATCAGTTCGCCATAGTCGGCGTTGGTGTCGCTGATGGCGACGCCAGGCGTGAATGTAACGCCGGACGGATCGCGCAGGGTCAGGTCGAGGTCGCCGCTCATCCACGTGACGTAAAAGGCAGTCTGCCCGCTCCAATCGACCAGCACAGTCCCCGTGATGGTTTGCCCGCCGGTGATGGTGTCCGAGGCGATCAGCAAGGGCGGTGTTGTCAGTTCTGTGGGTTGTGTGTCTGTGGCAGAGAGTGTGTTGATTTGTGACGAGTTGCACTCGCTCATATCCGCGCCAAGGTTGGGGGCAATGGTATTGTTGTAGGTATCTGCAGGGCTGACATAGGAGTGAACTGCACTCAACCCTAGCCTATCATCATAGCTGTGCATATCGGTGTTGGACACGGTTACTATATTGCGATACCCTCTGAGCCAAAACAAGGGAGATTTCAACTGTAGCGAACTACGGAGAGATACACCAATGTCATTTGGTAGTGTCCAGGGAACGGATAAGGAATATAACACCTGGAGCCATAGGGGAACATTGGATTGCAAGAGAAAGTTGCCACCGATGAGTCTGTAACAGACATTGTTGGGCGGAGAATAACTGATATTATACGTATTCATCGCCGGAAAGTGCAAATCGGCCGCTGACAGAAAATCGTTCAAGTTCTTAGGGGCGAGGACGTGAGAACCAGCAATTACCATAGCCATCGGATAGGATTCCTGTGAAAGAATCACCCCTCCATGCGGCGTACCCAGAGTGAAAAGGTTATCTATACGGATGCCGTTAGCATAGTCAGCATCGTAATAGGAAGACTCGAGATAAAATCGCGCATTAAGACCTCCATAACTGTGACCAATGATATCAAAATGGCCGTTCCAATCTGAGTTTAGCATCCCAAAAGTCAGTGAAGCTGACCAGAGGTTGTCTTGAATGGCGCGTTTATTCTCTTGACGACTATTGCTGGCCTTGACGCCAGTAGCATAGAACAGATTGCAACCCTCAACGTAACCATCAGCCTGCATCCATTTGTAGAGTTGTGCAAAGCCTGCCGTATCGTCAGACAGCGAATCTTTATCACCCCAGCCGTGGACGAGCAGGACGGGCTGCTTGTTGAGTTCACAAAGCGTAGATCGCAAGATGATGAGGCCTCCATCCGCATCGGCGACGTAGATGTAGCCCCTCCTGTCCGCGACTACACCCAAGGCATACCCTTGTGTGTCGTAGAAACCCACCTCCGTCGAGTTGGCTGGGTCGGAGATGTCCACCACTCGCAGGCCAGCATCATAATCGGCAACATAGGCGTAGCCCCCGACCACATCTATGCCCATAACACTCCCCCCCGGCGTATCGTAGAAGCCCACCTCTGTCGGGTTGGCTGGGTCGGAGACGTCCACCACTCGCAATCCACCCCCACCACCTAACCCAGCGGAAACGTAAGCATAGCCCTCGACCACGGCCATAGCAATGGTATGCCCCGGCGTATCGTAGAAGCCCACCTCTGTCGGGTTGGCTGGGTCGGAGATGTCCACCACTCGCAGGCCAACATCCTCATGGCCTACATAAGCGTAGCCCTCAACCACAATCACACCAGAGGCACTCCCTGGCGTATCGTAGAAGCCCACCTCCGTCGGGTTGGCTGGATCGGAGATGTCCACCACTCGTAGGCCAGCTTCATAATCGGCAACGTAGGCGTAGCCCCCGTCCACGGCTACATCAGAAGCAAATCCTGGCGTGTCGTAGAAGCCTGCCTCTGTCGGATCGGTTAGGTCGGAGACGTCCACCACCCGCAACCCACCCTCATACCCAGCAGCAACGTAAGCATAGCCCTCGGCCACGGCCACGCCACGACCACCCATCTGCATGTCGTAGAAGCCTACCTCCGTTAGGTCGGTCGGGTCAGAGATATCCACCACCCACAGGCCATCACCAACGCCGAAGGCGTAGCCCCCGACCACAGCCACATCAATGGCATACCCTGGAGTGTCGTAGAAACTCACCTCTGTCGGGTTGGTCGGATTGGAGACGTTCACTACTCGCAGGCCAGATTCCCAATCGGCGACATAGGCGTAGCCCCCTACTACGGCAACACCTTGGGCACTCCCTGGCGTGTTGTAGAAGCCCACTTCCACCGGATTGACCGGGTCGGAGACATCCACCAACCACAGACCAGCCTCCGCATCGGCGACGTAGACGTAGTTCCCAGTCACGGCCACGCCCCAGGCATGCCTCGGAAGGTTGTAGAAGCCCACCTCTACCGGGTCGGTCGGGTCGGAGACGTTTATCACCCATAGGCCACTATTGACGATGTAGGCATAGTCCCCAGCCACGGCCACACTATGAGCATATTCCGGCGTGTCGTAGAAGCCTACCTCCGTCGGGTTGGCTGGGTCGGAGATGTCCACCACTCGCAGGCCAGAATCTCCACCGGCAACATAGGCGTAATCCCCAACTACAGTCACGGCAACCGCCGTCATACTGCAGGATCCCGCCTCAGTCGGACTGGTTGGATCGGAGACATCCACCAACCGCAGACCATTCCCATTGGCGATATAGGCGTAATCTCCAGCAGCATAAACGTCTAACACTCCAACACTGGACAGCGGGGGTGTCTTGCCTACAATGGTCAATAGGGTCGGGTTGGATATATCGAGGATAGTCAGGCCCGGTCCCTCGCCGATGTAGGCATAGTCGCCTTGCACGGCCACGGCTCGGGTGTAGCCACCAATATGGCCCACAAACTCTACGTTCTCGGCGTTAGAGGCGGGAGACTGTGGATGAGCAGGAGAACGGCGGATGGGTTGGATTAGCGGATTTTGAATCGTTGAAGGCACACTGAAATCGCTGGGGTATAGTTCAGCGGCCTCAACGTCACTCAGCGGTTCTGGGGGTACAGCGGTAGAAGGCTTGCCCTGAGCATAGCCAGAGGGTGCGCCAAGCGCCAGGGTCAGCGCCAACAACGCCACTATCGTCAAATTGAAAACCTTTGTGGGGGTCAACATTTCTTTGCCTCCTCTTCACACGATCACGGGACCTGAAATACACCTACACACACAAAGCGAATTACCAGTCTCACACAGCAAGTCCGGGCCGTCTGCCACAATCCAATTATACCCCCCAACCCCCACCGCCACAAACCGAATTTGCGGTCTGACCCAAACAGTGCTATACTACCCCTCACACCGTTGCTAACACCACTGCTCACATCATAGCTCACACCACTATTGTTCCACACGTTTAGTCTCTCTCCAGGGCGGGAAGGAGGTAAGCCTATCGCGCGTCGTGTTCCCTGTACAGTCGAGCAAACGGTTAGAGATAGTAGAAAGGAGCAATATGTATCGTATTTCGTGCAACACAGGGTCGGATGAGCATTCAAGGGCGGCGTGTGGGAGGATGAGCCAATGCCGATAAAATATAGGATCGTCGAGAACAACCTGAAACCGGGCAGCTATTACGCCCGCGTCGTGCAGCGGGACGTCATCACCCTGGAGCAGATGATCCCCAACGTCGTCGCCAAGACCGCCCTCAGCGGCACCGACGTCAAGGCCGTCGCCTCGGCCATAACGGACGAGTTGGTGGCGACCCTGGCCGCCGGGCACACCGCCGTCATCGACGGCATGGTGCGCTTTACGGTCAGCATCAGTGGCAGTTTCGAGAACGGCGAGGTCACGATCACCAAGGACAATGCCCACCTCAACGTGGTGGCCCACGACGAGCGCGCTCTGGAATCCGCCGTCGCGGCCAGGGCCAGCTACAGCCGCGAGACGGCCAGGGTCAAGGCTCCCCTGGTGGACCGCTTTTTTGACATCGCCACCAGCGCCTACGACCAGTACACGGCGGGCAGCATTGTGCGCTTCAATGGCGAAGACCTAAAGTTCAACCTCGCTAACAGCGACGAGGGGGTCTTTGTCAACGACGGCACGACCGAGACGCGCCTGACCATCTATTCGGTGGCGGGCAACAAGCAGATAGACGCCCTGATTCCGGCCGGCGTCAGCGGTCCGTTGAGCATCACTGTTCGCGCCCGTTACACCGAGGGCGGCGAACTGCGCCAGAGCACCTACCGCCGCCAGGTGGCGCAGGCGTAAACGCCGGGGGACACGCGGCGGCTGCCTGGTCCCACGATTGGGTAATGGGCCAGGGATCGCCTGGCCGTTACTATACCCCACGCCAGGTAATGGATGGGGATCACGCAGCCGTTACGATAGCCCTTGCGCCAGGTAATGGGTGAGGGGTCACGTGGCCTTTAGCATACCCCTCATCCATCATGATGGGTGAGGGGTCGCGTGTGCTTTGGTGTACCCCTATACCATTGTGATGGGTGAGGGGGCACATGGTCTTTAGCATAGCCCTATCATCCAGTAATAGATCGAGTGTTGTAGGGGCGGCCTGGTGGGGTCGCCCCTATGTGGTTTTGGGTTTGGGAAGGGGCTTGGTTGGGGGTGATTTGGGTAGTTTGTGGGACATCGTGTACGTGAATGTGGGATTTTGCGCTGTAGTGTGGTTGTGTTATACTAATCGAGAAAAGAAGCGGTTTGTCGGCACAGATTCTTTCCCGTACCCATACAGTGTCTGAACCAAGATGCTATATTTTAAACCAGAGTTTTTAATAGCCTTCAGTAACATACGTCAATCTGAGTGGGGTATCCTATGTCGCCAAGTGGTTTTATCTCCGAAGTAGCTAGTAACCTAGTGGCTGGTTTTTTAGATAGCGCAATACTGGCGATTGGTGGACCTGCTGTTGACCGGATTCGCGAGGACCTGTTTGCGAGACGGGTTATGTCCAAGGTCGTAAGCAAGCTTTGTACAGGGTTCGAGGAACTCGAGTCTGCAGAGGGCGAAGTTGGCGAGCTACTCGTCGTTGACGAGCAATTCTTTAATAATCCACAAGCGCGAATGGCTTTCCTCGAATGTCTGACCACGGGCATAGTCGGTCAGGAACGTCTGCGCAATTTGTACACTACCTTGTATGGCTCTGAGCGGTTGGATCGCTTCGAGAGGAACATGAAAGAGGCCGTTGCTATCTTTCAACGAGAGCTGGATGCGGCTCTAGAACCAGCCGAGAGAGTCGCGTTTGTTCATATGCGCAATGATTTCCAGCAAGGCATTGCATTGCTGGAAAAGCAAACAAACCAAAGTACACATGCACTACTCGCCGACGGAGCACGGACCCAGCGCCAAGTTGTAGAAGTTGGGCGGCAAGTTGTGGAAGTTGGGCGGCAAGTTGAAGAGACAATGAGTTCCCTGAAGCCCTCACTATACATTGATCTTGTCGGTGAGCATCGTGCGCATCTTGATCAGTGTCGTGGCCTACTCCAACGATTTCGGCCCCGTTCAGCCTTGACTTACTTGCGTGACTTGAAAGACCGTATCTGGGACACGGCACGACCTGATGACAAGGTTGCCATTTTGACGATTATGGGCCATGCGCACTTATTGCTCAATAATGAACCTGAAGCTGGGCGAATGTTCATCCAAGCGTTAACTTTGGCCCCTAGCAGTGCTAAGGCGTTGAGCAATGCTGCATTCGGACATCTTTTGCGAGGGGATATACCAAGTTGTCGCAAGTTTGCCCGTGATGCTCTAGAAGCGGACCCCACTCTTGACCAAGCTAGTGCTGCACTAGTATATGCTGCCTCTCCGGATGATACCTGGTTGTCTATAGTCGCCGCAGTTCCAGAGACACATAGAGAAATGCTTGATGTCACTATGGCATTGGGGTATGTCGCTGTAAAGCGGGGGATACTGGCAGAAGCAGAGCGATGGTATCGTGTGGCCGTTGACAATAATACGGTGAATCTCCCTGACCCGCTTGGATTGCTCGCCGATGTGCTAGTGAAGCGGTTGTTGGAGGAAGAGTCGGTGTATCCTATGCTGGGTCTTATTAACCCTGTGGCTTCAAGACTAAACACGATCATCGAACTGTACGATACTGCATGGGAACGTGTCTCACACACTGACCTTCATTCACTGCGACTGAACTGGTTAATCAATCGAGCCACAGCAAAGGCATTGTTGAATGATGTCCGTGGCGCTATTCACGATGTGGAAGAGGCATTGAAAGATAGGCGAGATAATCCAGAGTTAATCAGGCAACGCGCTGTATTAGCTTATCAGTGCCATGACTTGCAGACCGCAGTCATGCATCTCCGCAGTATTGTGGACAACGAGGCGACGCCAGATGCGCGTTTCTGGCTCGGCTTGATTTTACTGGAAGATCACAAGATGGTGGAAGCTTGTCAACAAATCCAAGTATATGCCGATCAATTGGATAAAGCACATCCTGGCAGAAAAGAAGCTGTATATACCTTGGCAGGGATCAAACTCCGACTAGGCAACTTGGATGAAGCTCGTATGTACGCAGAGTGTTTGCAAGCCGAGTTTCCCACCGATCCAGGTGTGTGGGCTTTCTGCGCACAGGTAGCTAGGCACAATGACCAGCCTGACAATGCGCGAAGTTTACTAGAGAGTGCACTGGCTCACATCACGCAAGCGACAGGCTTGCTTACTCGCTATCGTGTCTTTGATGAATTGTACGCGCAGGAGCGTTTCAAAGATGCTGCTTGTGTATTGGAGAGTATAGTTGACACCAAAGTCGACGCTGGTCCTACGCGACAGCTTTTACTATGTTACTATCGTGCCGGTGAGCTTGAACCTGCTTTGGAGATATGCCAGAACCTGCGAGAACAACATGGCCCACTTCATTTTGTCACTGCTATCGAATCGGCCATCTATGAAGAAATACAAGATTTGGTGCAGGCTAGACAGGTGTGCGATGAGTATTTGATCGCGTTTCCCAAAGATACAGAGGTTCAGTTGCGTCGTGCCATAGTTGCCTATCGTCTATCGGAATTTGACATTCTAGACAAGATTCTTGATACTGGCATTAATATTTCCGAGTTGACACTTCACGCGCATACTCAGTTAGCACAGTTATACTTGCTTAGAGGACGAATGCGAAAGGCAATCGACGTAGCTTATGAGGCTCGACGTTTGTTCTTTAAAGATTCCAACGCTCACTTGGCCTACGTTAGGGTCTATATCCGAGTAAAAGATCCCCTTCACCACAGTTTGGAGGTAAATAAGGTTGCGATTGATACCGCAATTCAGGCTAATCGCCCCCTTATCAGTGGCCAAGATTGGATTATTATCGAAGATAGTCCCCACAGCGATATTGGACGTGGAGAATATCCTTCATCACACCCCCTGATTCGGGCGTTGCTTGGCAGACAAAAGGACAAGTCGGTCACAATTCCCTACGGCGTAGAGACGAAGGAATTTACCATCCAGAAAATATGTAGCAAATACACCTATGCGTGGGTAGAATCACTAGAAATCTACCCGTCCTTGTTTTATGGAGAGCCAGGGATATGGCATGGTCAAGTGGAGATGTCCGCCGATGGTCGGGTGGGGCCTGAGAGTTTCCGGTCTCTATTTAATATGCTTGATCGCATCTCCGCAAATGTGCTAAAGGAAGAACGGTCATATTTGGAAGGAAAGCACACTCTTGGATCTCTAGCCGTGTGGCTGGGGCGGAATCCTATCCAAGTTCGCAACGAGTTGACATCAAGACCAGATATGCTTCTTCATTGCTCGGTAGGTGATCAACAGAGTTTGAATAATGCAGTCAACGTGCTTGCCTCTAGACGTCCTCTTATAGTTGACATCACATCACTAATAACAGTATACGAGTTGGGCCTCGGTGACGCCGTCTTGGCAGAGTTTGGCAAACTAGGGATAGTCCGCGGTACATTGGAGTTGATTATAGATCTATTGCAACAGGACTCATGGCTCACAGGGGACCGTTTGACTTTTGCTAGAGACGGCAGGCGATACGTGCCAGCCCTCGCGGCAGAAGAATACAGTCGAGAAACCTTGGAGAATGTACTGGTATGGGCAGAAACTGCGTGTAATATCCACCCTTGTCGAGCTGCCCTCTCTGTGCAGCGAGAAGAGCGTTTGAACCTTGGAAAAGAGGTTGGACAAACGTTCCTTGACACAATTCTTGTAGCTGCAGATGAAGACCGTTTTCTATATTCCGACGATATGATGCTCCGCGAGTTAGCCACAAGTGAGTACAAAGTCGCCGGTGTATGGACTCAACCCCTTTTGATGGTACTCAGAGATAGAGGTACTATAGATAGTGATACTTACAATAGGGCTGTTGTTCAATTGGCTTGCCTGGGTTACCGTTGTACCAACATAAGTCCCGCAGTTCTGCTCAAGGCCACCGAGATGGCTGAACAACGATTGACCTATCCACTGCCTCAGACTCTCAGAATGCTGGGAGGAAAGTGGTTTGACTATGCCCCATCAGTGAAAGTAGGAGTGGAGTATATTTATGCACTTTGGCAAAAGAAATTATCACTAGAGCAATATACTGCACTGATAGATGCAGTTCTTGATGCTTTGACTGCCGATAGAGGAATGCAGCGGATGCTTACCATCCAAACTTTCTTGGAGCATATCAGACTGCGGTTCTCGACGGCTCAATGGGAAATCACCAAAATTGAAAATTTAGTTCAGTCCTGGCTAGCCACACACATATGGTAGTCAAAAGAGTTATTGAAGAAACTACCTCACCCCCAACCCGGACGAACCGAAACCCAAAAGATTGTCAGTGGATTATGCGTACCACTGACTATGTGGACTTGGTACTCGGCGGACTGGTTCCCGTACCTCGCCCAGGCTGGTACAGGCGTCACCCGCGTGCCAATGAGCGGTACAAACGCGACTGGCTGCGGCAGCGCGGATCAGGCCAGACCCCAACACACACCCAACCCAATCCCCCACCCTAAAAACCACGCACCACAAGCGGCAAAAACACATCCAACCAGGCAAGCGCCCCCTCGAACGCCCCCACGTCATACCCGCTGCCCTGCGGTCGAAGAACACCTTCCAGATCAACCGTCAGCCAGGGGATAGCGATCCCGGCGTCCACCGCTGGCGAACCTTCGCGCAGGTGATAGTCCGCCGTCAGGCGCGGGTCCCCAATGATGGCGTTGACGCCCGTGATCGGGTCCGTGTCGTTCCAAAAGAGATTCGTGTCGGCGACGATGCTGCCGGTCAAGACGCCCCGGATGCTGACCCCGCTATCGTGTCCGGCGATCAGATTGTTGCTCATCGTTAGGGTGGCATACCACCACACCTCGATGCCGCGTGCGCCGTTATCGGCGATGCTATTGTTGACCAGGAGCGCGTGGCTCCCCGCAGGCGATCCCAGGCCCACCTCCACCGCGCTGAGGGTGGCCTCGTTTTGGGCGATCAGATTGTTGCTCAGCGTGACCGGCGTGCTGCTCTGGATAAAAATTCCACCGGCGCGATAGGCCGTGTTGCTGATGATAAAGTTGCGCGCCAGGTGCACGTCGCTGTGGGTCACATAGACCCCGCCCGCCGTACCATTCGCGACGGGATTTGGGGTGTTGTTTTCGATGCGATTAGCGGCCACGTAGCCTGACGAGACCTCGCTGATATGCAGGCCACCGGCATAGTATCCCCCGCTGCCGCCGCTGTCCAGGCTGCCTATATTTCCCCGGACGACGTTGGTCAACACCTCGGCGTGGGTCAGAAAATCGAGATAAACGCCGCCGCCTATCGCCGTGTACGACACGTGCGCGACGTTGTCCAGGATATGGTTCTCCACCAACAAAGCTGTGCCCTCGATCTGGTAGAGGCCGCCGCCGCGCCCCTGGTTGGAGGATGTAAGCTCGGTATTGGCGGTGTTGCTGACGATCTGGTTGCTGTGAACCCAGAGATCGTTATCGCGGCCATAGATGCCGCCGCCCCACCCGCTGCCGCTCGTGCTGCCGACGTTGTTCGTGATGACGCAGTGCGCCACGTACAAATCCACGCCGGTGGCATAGATGCCTCCACCGCAGCCATTGCTGTCACAATTCCCCGTGCCGTCGCCGCGAGTGAGCGTCAGATAATGGAGCGACACGCTGACCGCGTTGCTGGCGCTGACCACCGACCCGCCCCAGCGGGCATCCAACACCGTCTGGTACGTGCCCGGGTCGTGGACGCCAAAGCCTGGGGCATAGCCGCCGGTGATCGCCAGCGTTTTTGTGATCTCGGCCACCGTGCTGGCCGTATCCGTGAACGTGCCGCCCGCGACGTGAATCCCGTCGGCGGGGTTGGCGACGTTGATGGCGTGCTGGATCGTGGCGCAGGGGCTACCTGGGTTGACGCAATCGTTGCTCGCGTCGCTGCCCGTCGGCGGCAGGGCTACGTAGCGCGTGCCAGAAATGACTCGCGTCGCGGCGACGTGCCAGAACCCGCCGGTCAGGGTGTAGTTGTTGCCGGTCAGTGTTCCGGCGTCTGGTTGGCCGGTGGTGCCGCCGCTCAAGCTGTGTGGCAAGATGCCATCTTGCCCTACGGTAGCGCCGCCGTCCACCGTCCACCAGGTCAGTTCGTAG